>CAYVLC010000007.1:0-35416 GCA_964452155.1 uncultured Dysgonomonadaceae bacterium | reverse complement strand
GGTGCTGATAGTGGCCTTCCAATGCGAAACTTCATAAGAGTTGGTGAACAATAGGGGGTAATCTTTTTTATTTAGAGCAAACAGGAAGGTTTTCTACTGCTCAAATTAAGTTTTTAGACCTTTGTGTACACTTTATATCATCATTCGTAAACAAAAGTAACTAATATGTTTCAATAAAGGTGCATATATTTAAAAAACTATACTTTTTAGGTTGTTTTTAGTAGATAAATAAAAAAAAGATAACTGAATAGTGACAATCCAGCTGCTTTATAAATAAAATATAGTTGAAAACGCTGTATCCACCTACTTATTTATTTATACTATAGTAGAAATGAAACCTTTGCACGTAGAAAGTTGAAATAAAACCTTGCATTCTATTGCATATCAGAGTTTTAATTGCTATATTTACACTATGAAACGGACCAAAAACACATACAAGACTATGAACTTTCCACACCTTTTATGGAGCGAGAAACTCGTCCCTCTAAATTCTATGCACAGATGAATCTTTTAATTGATTGGAAGAAAATTGAAACTCTAATAAACCGTTACTATACAAAAGGCAATACACTTAAAGGAGAAAAGCCATATAGCGGTCTTTTACTATTTAAGATGTTGCTTGTAGAGATATGGAATGGGCTTTCTGACGTTGAAACTGAAGATCACCTTAATGACTCTATATCAGCCATGCGTTTCTGTGGTTTAGACTTAGAAGATAAAGTTCCTGATCATAGTACCTTGAGTCGTTTTCGAACTGCTTTAACTAAAGCAAAAGCTATGGATAAGCTGCTCGCAGCAGTAAACAAACAATTAGAGGCTCATAAATTGATAGTTAAAACCGGCATAAAAGTTGATGCAAGTTTAACTGCTACCCCGCTTAAACCAAAGGGTAAAACAAAATATGAAATAGCAGAGGATAGAAAAGAAGACAAAATCTCTCAAGAACAGCAAGATAAGCAAACCTCAGAATTAAAGAAAATAGTAAGTGAAGGAACGGATACCGAGGCTCGTTGGGTTAAAAAAGGAGGAAAAACCATTTTCGGCTATAAGCGTCATGATGGTGTGGATGAAAATGGTATGATACTTGGAGTTCACACAACTACAGCTAACGAGCACGACAGTAAAGGTCTAGAGCCATTACTAAAAAAGATACCAAAACGACATAAAGAAAAAGGTGTTTGGACTGATAAAGGATATAAAGTACCTAACAATGATAAGCTGTTAAAAGATGAAAAGATTAAAAACAGAATTCAACACAAAGCTTACAGGAATCGTCCTTTAACGTATTGGGAGAAAATATTCAATAAGCTAATTAGCAAAACTCGCTATGTGGTCGAACGTACTTTTGGAGGAATGAAGCGATGGTTTAAAGCAGGCATCGCAAGATATAGGGGCATCGAAAAGATGCATACTCAGCACGTACTTGAAGCGATTTGTCACAATTTAAAACGATCCCCGGGATTGGTGCGTCAATTAGCAAGCAAATAGCAAGCAAAGGAGGAGTTTATCACTCTTCAACAGTAAATATGACAAATAAAACAGTCAAAAATGGGAAAATAAAGATTCAAAAACGAAAAATGCTGAAAGAAAAACTCAAAAATAACTGATTTTTTCAAACAGCCGAATCTTGCAAAGGTCTCAATTTAATAGTTTTGGTGATGGCAACACACTATATAACGAAGAAACTTTATATTTAGTGCCTTTTTGTAATGCACATACCCAAGAAACTTTATAGTTGGGGGGGTATAGTGATGCTAAAAAGCGTTGTTTTTTTATACGAAGCTATTTTTAGTTTTCTCGCAAGTGGCTTTTTATTTGTTGCGTTGCTTTCTAGCATAGTTTATGCCAACAAATTTTATTCTCACGTACCTTTAGGCAAATGTAAAACAGCGAAGAAAATTAATAAAAGTGCTATCATGATGCATATCTGGCCACTATGCTTTTGTTTTGCAAGCCGTATTGATGGTTAGAACGAGTATCTTTTTTGTACACCTTTTATAGGGTATTGTATCTGATGATAAATGCAATATTTTTGTTTCTGTCGGTACATACAACTTGCTGCTCAAAAATCTGTAAGCTCTTCTCTGGCTTAGGCAGACAATGGTTCACCAGACAAATTAATTGTTTTGCCTATTTCTAATTACACTCAACAAACATTTCGCTTCTTGTAGCTCTGTGTACAAAGGATTATCAAATTTTCTACAGTCATTAAGAAAGGGCCTTTGTGCCACCTGTAAATGCGGACAGAATGAAGTAGGATGATATTTTTGGATGAATCACTCAGTTTTGTGAGAGAAATCGTATTCTAAGAATATGCATGTCAAAGTTAGTTTTCCATGAAAAAATGTTTAAAACTTAAAAAAATATGCTAGCTTTGTAGTTAATGAAGTTTATTGTTATCCTCTAAAAATAGAAGCTTTTATTAAAATGAAAAATAGTTGGAGTAACTTTTTAACCTGTCAGAATGAACCTGAGGCATTTGCAAACATATATAATTTTTATATAAATGATTTGTTGTCTTATGGTACAAGCTTGGGGTTTTGCGAAGAGGTGTGTCGCGATGCTATTCATGATGTATTTTATAAAATGTATAAGGACAAAAACAAGCTTACTCATGTAAAAGATGCGAAATCATATTTATTTAGAAGTTTTAGAAACCGGTTATTTAATATCCACAACAAAGCAGCTAGGATTTCTCCTCTTACCGAAATGGATACTCCTTTTACAACCACGGTAACTATTTTAGACACAATTATTACTGCCGAAGAGTTAGAGAAACTAAAACAAACAGTTTCAGAATTATTAGATGAACTTACCCCCCGCCAACGCGAAGCAATATACCTAAGATACATGCAAGAGATGGACTATAAAGATATTGCAGAACTCTTGAAAATGGATAGTAACTCAGCAAGACGTCTTGTGCATAGAGGCATAAAGGCATTGAGAGAGAATGGCTTTATTACTGAAAAGTATCTTTTTATGCTTTCCATTTTATTCTCTTTCCGATTGTAAAAAGCTTATAGAGTGTGTGCTAGAGATTCTAGTCTTTTCTTTATTTGTTAAATATTCACTTTCCTTCTTTTTTTTGACTACAAAACATATAGTTGTTTGTCTATATTATAAAGCAAGGCTTTAAGCTTTAAATAATACAAAATAAATGGCGTCAAAAATTCTGTCTCACTCAGACTTCTTAGAGAATAGAGAATTTATCCTTTGGAGACTCGAAAGAACAACTCAACAAGATGATTATTGGTCTTCTTTTATCAAAGAGAACCCCAGTCTTGTAGAAGAATTCGAAAAAGCAATATCAATCTTTGAAAAGTTGAGACTAAATGAACATAACTTTTCTGATACCGACTTACTGTATCAAAAAATTCAGCTAAGTATATCCAATCACCGTAAGAAAAAATACCGTATTGTTAATTACTTGTCAGCAGCAGCAGTTGCTTTACTCTTGATTGTTGGAACTTTTCTTATCAATAAAGAATCAATGCCAGCTACTGCAACCATGGAACAGATGATAGGTGAGACTCATCCCGCTGAAGATGTACTATTATTGGTGGGTGGAGATGTGATAACATTGAATCAGAATTCAGAAGTAGAACAAGTAGATGGACAGATGACATACACTGATAGTACCGATACAAAGAAAATCATTAAAACTGATGATGTGCAAATGAATAAGCTAATTGTTCCAAATGGCAAACGCTCATCTCTTATTTTAGCTGATGGATCGAAGGTTTGGATAAATTCTGGTACTGAATTGGAGTTCCCGTCAAAGTTCAATAATGACACAAGAGATATTTATGTTAATGGTGAAATCTATATCGACGTGCATCAATCAGCCAAACAACCCTTTATTGTTCACACGGCAACATTTGACGTAGAAGTATTCGGAACATCTTTTAATGTATCTGCTTATGAGGACGATGACGAAAGCTCTGTCGTTTTAGTGGAGGGTAGTGTGCAACTCAACTCCTTGGGTAATTCGGTGAAAATGCGTCCGAATGAAATGGCAAAATTTAGCACTAGTGGCTTCAGTAAGCAAGAAATTGATGTCTCTCTTTATACAAGTTGGATAAAGGGAGTCTTTATATTTGACAGTAGTCCTATTGCCGAAGTTCTAAAAAAGGTGGGGAGATATTATAACATATCATTTTCAGAGATTCAAAACATCCCCAATAAAAAAATTACTGGAAAATTGCACCTATCTGAGAATATAGATGATGTGCTTTCATCTATTTCTATCTTAACCTCAAGCGAATACAAAAGAGAAAACAATATTATTAAACTAATCAATAATAAATGACAAAAGCCTATGGAATAGATTTGAATTTTAAAATGAAAAGTCGAATAATGGTGGATCATTACTCGACTAGGTGAAAAATTAATTCGAAAATCAAACTTTTTTACTAAACTAATAATTCATGACAAATGTATGAAAAATAAAAAGAACACCAATAATATTGTATATAAGAAATACAATAAAACACTAAGGATCATGAAGATTTCAGCATTACTGATATTCATCAGCGCCTTCAATTTATTAGCCGAAAGCACCTACTCTCAAGGTAAAGATATTACTTTGAAGATTGCAAAGACTAATACCATTGAAAATGTTATTTCTGAAATAGAAAAGGCAACGGATTACGTCTTTATTTACAACGAAGATGTTATACCTGCATTGAAAAAAGAAGTAAATGTGGATATGAGTGACCAGTCTCTAGATGAAATTCTTGACCAATTAATTAAAGGAACAGACCTTGGCTATAAGCTATCTTCAAAGCAAATAACCCTGTATAAAGATGCGAGTAAAAAAGAGTCTGTAGAGCTAAAAATTTTAGAACCGCTAAAAGCACAACAACAATCAAAAAAGACTGTTACAGGAACAATTGTTGATGAACGAGGTGAACCAATAATTGGTGCAAATATTATTGAAAAAGGAACAAGTAATGGCACTATTACTGATATAGATGGGAATTTTTCTTTATCTGTAGAAAATAATGCTTCGTTAAGGATTTCATATATTGGGTATCTGGAACAGGAGATAAATACCGAGGGGAAAACTTCAATTAATATTGTATTAAAAGAAGATACTAAGACCTTGGATGAGTTGGTGGTTGTGGGTTATGGAACTCAGAAGAAAGTCAACTTGACAGGTGCTGTTGACCAAGTAACCGGAGATGAGTTTGAAGGCCGAAATATTTCAAATATTAGCCAAGGATTGCAAGGTGTTATGCCAAATGTTAATATCCGACCACTTGATGGCAAACCTACTGAATCGCCATCAATAAATATACGTGGTACAGGTTCAATTGGACAAGGAGGTGACGCGTTAATTCTTATTGATGGAATTGAAGGTGACCCAAGTATGCTTAATCCAAACGATATAGAATCAATTTCCGTTTTAAAAGATGCAGCTTCTGCTTCTATATACGGGGCAAGAGGAGTTTTTGGTGTAGTTCTTATAACTACTAAAAGTCCTCAATCTGATGTTTTAAGTGTTGAGTATTCAGGTAATCTAGCTATCAAATCTCCAGTAGTTACTCCAGACTTTGTAACTGATGGTTATACTTTTGCAAAAGGTTTTAGTGATGCATACTTTGCAAGAAATGGAATTTATCCAAGGCAAATTAATAAAACCCAGTTATTTTCTCTAGACTATTTAGAAGAGTTGAAAAAAAGAAACGAAGATCCAAGTTTGCCAAAAACAGTTTTAGATGAAAATGGTAATTATGTGTATTATCATAGTACTGATTGGTTTAAAGAGTTATATAAAGATAATTTTACTTCTACAGAGCATAATGTATCTGTTTCAGGTGGTTCTGAAAAAACTCGTTTTATGATTTCAGGTCGCTATAGTGGACAAAACGGTTTATATAGATATAGTAGTGATGACTATAAAATGTATAATATTCGAGCAAGAGGTAGTGTAAACTTATTTCCATGGTTACAGATAGATAATAATTTTGATTATTCCGACAGGTATTATTTTAACCCATTAAATGTTGGCGAGGGAACAAGTGTTCAAAGAAATATTGGGGATGAAGGTCATCCAACAGCTCCTATGTTTAATCCAGATGGAACCTTATCATACACTTCAGCATACACTGTAGGGGATATGTATTTAGGAATCAATGGCTCACATTTAGATTTATCAGTTTTAAGAAATACCACATCTTTCTCATCTACTTTTTTTGAAGATAAGTTTAGAGTTAATGGGAATTTTTCTTTTCAAAGTACAAGTAATGATGAGTTGAGAATTAGAACTCCAGTTCCATATAGCCCATCTCCAGGAGTAACAGAGTATGTTGGAGCAAATAAAAATGATCTTCAAAACACCTTGGATAAGACCTCTTATATTGTAACAAATATTTTCGCAGAATTTGAGAATACTTTCAATGGTGTACATTATTTAAAAGCTATGGCTGGTTATAACTATGAAGAATCAGAATGGCAGAGACATAGATATTCAAGAAATGAATTACTTTTCTCAACAGCTCAGGACGTAAATCTTGCAGTAGGTGAAAATGTTCTTGTTTCAGGTGGATATAATAAGTGGAGAATAGCTGGCGGTTTTTACAGATTAAATTATATTTTTGATAATAGATATTTAATTGAGTTTAATGGAAGGTATGATGGTTCTTCAAAATTTCCTACAGATGAAATGTTTGCATTTTTCCCTTCTATATCTGCTGCTTGGAGAGTTTCTGAGGAAAAATTCTGGAATATACCTTACGAAATTATTTCTGATTTAAAGTTGCGAGCCTCTTATGGTTCATTAGGAAATGCAAATATTAATCCATATAATTTCATTGAACAATTTTCAATAGGAACAGCAATAATTTTAGATAATTCTCGCCCTCGAAAAACTAGTATGCCAGGGGTTTTACCTGATGGATTGACTTGGGAAACAGCAACTACAAGAAACTTTGGACTTGATCTGGGTCTATTTGATAATAGGTTTCATTTTACAGGGGATGCATATGTGAGAAAGTCAACAGATATGTACACAATTGGTATGACATTACCTGCAACTTTTGGAACAACTTCACCAAAAGGGAATTATGCCGATATGGAAACCCGCGGATGGGAGATTGCATTATCATGGAATGACCAGATTAATACTAAGAATAAGCCTATTGGGTATAATATAAAGTTTAGTTTATCAGATTGGCAAGCAGAAATATTAAGATATAATAATCCGGAAAAGTTTCTTGATGATTATTATGAAGGTATGAAAGTTGGTGAAGTTTGGGGATATGTTACAGAGGGATTTTTCTCTTCACCAGAAGATGTTATCAATCATGCTGATCAGCAAAGTTTTTTCCCACCAAGACAAGGTATCTATATGCCTGGAGACATTAAGTTGCAAGATATAAATAATGATGGTATAATTAATCCAGGCAAAAATACAGTTAAAGATCCGGGTGACAGAAAAGTGATTGGAAATTTGACTCCTCGATACTCTTTTGGTCTTAATCTTGGAGCTACATGGAACAGTTTTAGTTTTTCAGCATTCTTTCAAGGAGTAGGAAAACAAGACTGGTATCCACATGATGAGTCTGTAAACTTTTGGGGGCAATACAATAGGCCCTATGGAGATATACCTAAATGGCATTTAAATGATGGTATGGTTTGGTCAGAAGATAATCCTAATTCTTTTCTTCCACGATATGTTCCAAGAGGAGGCACAGGCGGATTACTTCGTCAACGACAATCCAAATATCTTATGAATGCAGCATATATTCGTTTAAAAAATGTTCAGTTAGGATATGATTTACCTCGTAATTTCATAACACGTATTGGAATGAATTCTGCTAAAATATATCTTTCTGGTGAAAGTTTATTCACGTGGTCTCCACTTTACAAATATACAAACCATATTGATGTTGAGAATGCTACAGCACCATCAGACCAAATGTACACTAGTGGGAATAGTGGTGATGGATATAATTACCCACTACTTAAAAGTATAACTGTTGGGATAAATGTAAAGTTTTAATTTCTAAAAAAAATAATTATGAAAAAAAAATATTTATGGTTTATAGTTTCAGTCCTTTTTATTGCTTCTGCTTGCGATCTTGAGGAATTGCCAAAGGCAACTACTACAAAAAACGAGATTTTTGGTACTGTAACAGGTTTAAACTTATATTCTAATTCTTTTTATGACTACCTTCCAAGTGGAAATGGTATTGTTACTGAAGATTATATGACTGATATAAACGCAAGGAAAGATAGGCCAATTTTTCTAACCAAGGGGGCTTTTAGTGCTACATCTACAAGTTCAGAATGGAGCTGGGAAGCATTGCGTAATATAAATTTTTTCTTAGCAAATAATAATTCAACCGAGGTTGATAAATCTATAAGAGATCACTATAATGGACTTGCTAGATTTTGGCGTGCTTGGTTTTATTATGATAAAGTAATAAGATTTGGTGACGTTCCTTGGATTGGAAAACCTTTGGAAGTTGATGATCCTGTTTTGTATGGTTCTCGTGATTCCAGAGCACTTATTATGGACTCTGTTCTGCTCGATTTAAATTTTGCTATTGCAAATATAAATGATTCTGATCCATCTAGAACAAAAGTAACCCGTGATGTTGCGTATGCATTGAAATCTAGAATTTGTTTAGTTGAAGGCACATATAGAAAATATCATCCTCAGCTAGAACTAACAAATACAGCAACTATGTGGTTAAATGAAGCTGTAAATGCCGCTAAAACAATTATGGATGAAGGTAACTTTAGAGTTTATAATGACGCTGGGGTTGATAATTCTTACAGAGAGCTTTTTATAAGCCAGTCTCCAATAGCCTCTGAAATAATATTTGGAAGATCATTTGCTACTGAATTTGATTTAAATCATGCGGCGAACTGGCATTATCATAGTTCAACATACGGCGTTCAGTTAAGCCCTATTCGAACCTTTATAAATACTTATCTCATGTTGGATGGAACACCTTTTACTGAGCTTAATGGTTACAAAACAATGCCCTTTAACGAAGAGGTCAAAATGCGAGATAAGAGATTAAAACAAAGTATTATTCTTGGTGATTATAAAAGGATTTCAGCCGGTAGGGAAATTCCAGGACCTCCGAATTTTGGTTACACACTTACGGGCTATCATCCCATAAAATGGTGTCTTGATGATGTATATTTCGATGGTGACACAAGAAACGATAATTTTGTCTCAATTTTTAGATATGGTGAAATTCTCCTAAATTATGCTGAAGCAAAAGCTGAATTAGGTTCTTTTACTGATGGAGATTGGGCTAAGACTGTTGGAGTACTAAGATCTAGAGCCGGAATTACTGCTGGTTTGGATACTAAGCCAGTAATTATTGATTCTTATCTTCAAAATAACTTTTTTCCAAATATTTCTGATCCTGTAATACTTGAGATTCGCAGAGAACGTAGCATTGAGTTATATCTTGAAGTGTCAAGATTTACCGATATTCTTCGTTGGAAGCGTGGAGAGCTAATGGAGATGGAATATGATGGAATTTATGTTTCTAGTACTAATGAGTTAATAGATTTAAATGAAGATGGAATCTTTGATGTTTATTTTTATTATGGTGATTCTCCTGCATCTACTGATAGAATTCCAGGTGTTAATTATATAGATGTAAATCCAGGAGGGACACGTGTTTTGTCTAATGGAACATTTGGTAAGATTAAATGGTTAGATTCTCAACCAAGAAGCTGGGATGATAAAATGTATTTATATCCAATACCAGAAACACATAGGCTTGTGAACCCAAATTTAGGGCAAAATCCAGGTTGGTAATGCTAACTTAAGTGTCAGTCAAAACACACATAGTTTGACTGACACTTTTTTTGCTTATGTGTAACTATAAAAATAATAACAATGAATAAAATTATAATTATAATTGTATCCTTTGTTTTAATATCTTTTTCTTGGAGTTGTAATAAACAAAAGGATGATAGTCAAAGACAAGATTTGCATGTTGTCACTTTTAATGTGCGATATGATAACCCTAATGATGGAGCAAACAGATGGGAATTACGTACACCAATTATAGCATCGTATTTTGAAAATGAACATCCTGATATTATTGGCATGCAGGAAGTAAAGTACAACCAAATAAATGATTTGCTTATGATTTTACCTAGTTATGACTATGTTGGAACTGGTAGGGATGATGGTAAGCAAGGAGGAGAATACACACCTATTTTCTATAATAAAGATAAATTTAATCAAATTGAACATTCTCAGTTTTGGTTGTCGGAAACACCTGATGTACCTGGGAGTATTGGTTGGGATGCAGCTATTACAAGAATTGTTACATGGGCAAAGTTTGAGTATAAAACTTCTGGGAAAACGTTTTATTTCTTTAATACTCATTTTGATCATAGGGGTGTTCAAGCAAGAGAAATGAGTCCACATCTTTTATCAGATAAAATTATTGAGATTGCAAGTGATTTCCCTGTAATAGTTACTGGTGATTTTAATATTAGAAAAAATCATGCGACTCTTGGTGAAGACTTATACTATAATCTAATTGAAGAGCTTGAATCAAACAATTATTTAATTAGTTCACAATTCATCTCTAAAACTCCAGTTACAACAGCAGGGGCAACCAGTAATGGGTTTAGGCAAGAATGGACAGTCGGAGAAATTGGTGACGCAATCGATTATATATTTGTCAATAATTTTTTCAGTGTTAAACTTTATCGTGTTGACAGGATAATGGATGGTGAGATATTTATTTCAGATCATTGGCCTGTGGTATCTATCGTTAATTTTTAGATTTAAGGTATTTTTGAGGCTATTTGCTCAAAGCACAAATTTCCTACTACAAAATATCTGCCATCTTAAAAAGTTGGCAGATATTTTTATTTATATACGTGATTGCATTTTTTTTACAGTATATTTGTGTCTATACGAATAAAAAATAAATGACACACATATTTTAAATATAAAAACATGACATCACGTAGAGAGTTTCTCCGCAATGCAGCACTTGCATCTGCAGGTTTGGCGTTTAATGGATTTTCATCCAAAGCTACTGCTGCAAGTTACAGTAGAATAATGGGTTCTGGAAAGAAAGTTAATGTTGCTTTTGTTGGCATCGGTAACAGAGGATGGGATATAATCAGAGAGTTTGATAAAACTGGCATGACTAATGTTGTTGCATTGTGCGATGTGGATTTAGGTGCAGAGCATACGCAACATGCATTAGGTAAATTCCCTAAAGCAAGACGCTTCAAAGATTTCAGAGAAATGTTTGATAAAATGGGCAATGAAATTGAGGCAGTTGCTGTGGCTACTCCCGATTTTTCTCATTTTCCTGCCTGCATGCTTGCTATGTCTTTAAATAAACATGTATTTGTTGAAAAACCAATGGCACGTACTTTTCACGAAGTTGAGTTGATGATTGGTTCCGCCCAAAGACATAAAAATATAGTTACACAAATGGGTAATCAGGGTCATTCTGAGGCCAATTACTTTCAGTTTAAGGCTTGGAAAGAAGCCGGAATCATTAAAGATGTTACCGCTATTAATGCTCACATGAACAATCCTAGGCGATGGCACAGTTGGGATCCATACATTAAGGAGTATCCTGCTCCGGAGAAACTACCCGAAACACTTGATTGGGACAAGTGGTTGTCGGCCGTAAAATATCATAACTACAATAGCATCTATCATTACGGTGATTGGCGTAGTTGGTACGACTTTGGAATGGGTGCTTTGGGCGATTGGGGTGCACATATTATTGACACTGCTCATCGTTTCCTTGAGCTAGGTTTGCCTGAAGAGATTACTCCTCTTAGATTGGATGGACATAATGATTTCTTTTTTCCAATGGCTAGCACTATTCAGTTCAAATTTCCCAAACGTGGAGCCATGCCTGCCGTTGAGCTAACCTGGTATGATGGTGTAAATAATATACCTCCATTGCCAGAAGGATATGGAGAGTCGGAACTCGATCCAAATATTCCACCTTCACCTGTAGGGGAAATTCAGCCAACGAAGTTAAATCCAGGGAAAGAAATCTACAGTAAAGATTTAACTTTCAAAGGAGCTTCACACGGAAGCACGCTATCCATCATTCCTGATGAAAAGGCAAAAGATATGGCAAATAAATTACCTGAATATTCTACTAGTAATTCTAATCATTATGCCAATTTCTTGTTGGCTTGCCAAGGAAAAGAAGAAACTCGTTCACCGTTTGAAATTAGTGGACCATTAAGTCAAGTTTTTTGTCTAGGAGTAATGGCACAGCGATTGAATCGCAAAATTATTTTCGACAAAGACACAAAACGTGTAACCAACGATGTATTTGCTGATGCATTTCTTGTAGGCGAACCTCCGCGTAAGGGATGGGAAGAATTCTATACATTATAAACAAAACATTATATTATGAAGATTATATTTAGCCTACTAATAGCTCTATTTTCATTGGGAAATATAGCTAATGCACAAGAACAGAAACGTCCCGATCCGCAACCCGCTCCAGAAACTACCGAAACCTTCAAGCTTGGCATTGCCGGTTATACCTTTCATAAATTTGATTTAGATAAAACACTTGAAACTCTTAAAGCTACTGATGTACACTTTCTTTGTATCAAAGATTTCCATTTGCCATTTGCCAGCACACAAGACGAAATAGAAGCGTTTCATTCAAAATTGGCAGAGTATGGCGTAACAGGTTATGGTGTAGGGCCCATTTATATGAAAACAAAAGAAGAGGTAGATAATGCTTTTGATTATGCAAAGCGTGTTGGTGTAAAACTAATTGTTGGTGTACCTACTTATGAATTGTTGCCTTATGTGAGCCAGAAGGTTGCAGAATACGACATGCAATATGCCATACATCTGCATGGTCCAGATATCGAACTATTTCCCGATGCGGATGACGTGTGGGAAAATGTAAAAGATTTGGACCGGCGCATGGGTATGTGTCTTGATATTGGTCATGACAGAAGAAATGGGAAAGACCCTGTTGCTGATTTAGAGAAATATCACTCAAGGGTGTTCGATGTGCATCTTAAAGATGTTACTGGGGCTACAAAACTGGGCTACTCAGTTGAGGTGGGTCGTGGAATATTAGATATCCCTGGTTTTGTTAGCATGTTGCGAAAAGTAAAATACACAGGAGTAGTAAGCCTTGAGCACGAGCGCAATATGGACAATCCATTTATGGGAATAGCAGAATCTATTGGTTATTTTAGAGGTGTAGTTGCTGCAACACAAGAGTAAAACTGGTGAACTACGGTTGCTAAGCTTGCTCAACAGCTTATTAGAAAACACCTCTCTCAAATTATAGAATTCAACCTTATATAAGTTGGAGTCACCACAATACAATAAATTATACAATTTACAACAATGAGAAAATTATTACTACTTTTCATTTCCTTATTTACAGTTATAGCAGCTTCGGGACAAGAAGCTAAGTGGCACAATCTGTTTAATGGGAAGAATCTGAAGGGCTGGACCCGACTGAATGGTACTGCACAATATAGTGTAAAAGATAAAACCATTACAGGTATATCAAAAATTGGCACACCAAATACATTTTTAGTTACAGATAAAATGTACGATGATTTTATTTTAGAATTTGAATTTAAAGTAGATGATGGCTTAAACTCTGGTGTGCAATTCAGAAGCCATAGTCTCAAAGAGTATAATGATGGACGTGTACATGGCTATCAATTCGAGATAGACCCATCTGATCGTGGCTGGACCGGAGGCATTTATGACGAGGCACGAAGAGGGTGGTTATATCCGCTCACGAATAATACTGCTGGCCGAAATGCATTTAAAAATGAAGAGTGGAATATGGCGCGAGTAGAGTGTTTGGGCAGTTCTATTAGAACATGGGTAAATGGTGTACAGTGTGCCGATTTGCTAGATGATATGACTTTATCGGGTTTCATTGCATTGCAAGTTCATTCGGTGAACCAAGCCAATGCAGGTAAATCGATATCGTGGAGAAATATCCGCATCATGACCGACAACCTAGAGAAGTTTGCTACCCCGACGGTATCTAATGGTGTTGAACAAATAAATGCTATAGCCAATACAATCTCAGAAAAAGAGCAACAAGAAGGATGGAAACTACTTTGGGATGGCAAATCTACTGATGGATGGAGAGGGGCTAGGCTAGATCATTTTCCAGAAAAAGGTTGGGTTATAGATAATGGTGTGCTGAAAGTTTTGAAAAGCGATGGTGGAGAATCTACTAATGGTGGAGATATTGTTACTATTAGGAAGTATAAAGATTTTGTTTTAAAAGCAGATTTCAAAATTACTGAAGGTGCCAATAGTGGAATCAAATATTTTGTAGATCCAGACCTGAATACTGGAGAAGGTTCGGCCATAGGATGTGAATTCCAGATATTGGACGACAAAAACCATCCCGACGCCAAGCTTGGTGTAGTGGGTAACAGAACGTTGGGTTCGTTGTACGATTTAATTGCAGCACCCGATAATAAACCTTTTCGTGGCGGTTTCTTCAATACAGCTATGGTTGTTGTAAAAGGAAATCATGTAGAGCATTGGCTCAATGGGGTGAAGATTGTAGAGTACGAACGAAACACCCAGATGTGGAATGCTTTGGTGGACTACAGCAAGTATAAAGATTGGCCCAACTTCGGAAATGCAGAGCGTGGCCACATACTATTGCAAGACCATGGTGATGAGGTATGGTTTCAGAATATAAAAATAAAAGAGTTGTGATTTAGATAATTGTTTAGATGAAACAAAGCATGAAAAATAATAATTGATGGTTTGTTTCATCCTTTTATATCTAAATGATGCTATTCGTTTTAAGTATAATAGATATGAAGTCAATCGTAGGTGACCTTTTTTCAAAACATGAATACCATAATTTTGCATCATAATCATAGCTTTCTATAAATATTTACAACCTATTTAAATAAACATTTTAAATATATTTTTCCTATGCAAACAAATAACAATGCAATTTCAAGAAGACGTTTCCTAGCAGTGTCAGGAGCTTTAGCAGGGGGTACTATCATTAATCCTAAATCTCAAATTTATGCAAATACTCCTGCTGCATTAAATACAAATCAAGTAAAACAAAAGATTGCTTTAGTTGGAACGGGAATAAGAGGAGTAAAAGCTTGGGGAAGAGATGTTATTGAAGGTTATTCAGATTATGTAGATTATGTTGGTCTTTGTGATAATAATATAGGTAGATTGGAAGTAGGTAAAAAGCTTATCGGAACATCATGTCCTACTTATACAGATTTTGATAAAATGATGAAGGAAACAAAGCCTGGTTCATTAATAGTTACTACTGTAGATGAAACACATGATTACTTCATAGCACGTGGTATGGAGTTGGGGGCAAACATCATTTGCGAAAAACCTATGGCAATAGATGAAAAGAAAATCCAAACTATTATAGATGCTGAAAAAAGAACTGGTAAAAGTTGTAGAGTAACTTTCAATTATAGGTATTCACCTCATCGTGCTAAAATGTGGGAAATTCTTCGTTCGGGTGAAATTGGAGATTTAACATCTATCGATTTTCACTGGTATTTAGATACTTCTCACGGTGCAGACTATTTTAGACGATGGCATCGGCTCGTCGAGAAAAGCGGCTCGTTATGGCTCCATAAAGCGAGTCATCATTTTGATTTATTAAACTGGTGGGTAGAAAGTGATCCAGAAAGTGTGTACGCTTTGGGAGAACTTGAGTTTTATGGAAAGAATGGACCATTCAGATCAGATAACTGCCGCAATTGCGCACATACAAAACAATGTGATTTTTATTGGGATATTATGAAAAACGATACCTACAAACAGCTGTATGTTGATAACGAAAAACACGATGGATATTTCAGAGATGGCTGCGTTTTCAGAAATGATGTCAACATTTATGATAAAATGGCAGCAACCATTAAATACATGAATGGAGTTCAAGTTTCTTATTCATTAACAACATATTCTCCGTATGAAGGATATCGTATAGCCTTTAATGGAACCAAGGGACGTATGGATACGTGGGTGCAAGAATCTAAACCGACAACAGATGTAAACTACGATGAAATTGTTGTTGCAAAAAATTTTGGCAGGCGTCAGTACATTCAAATTCCACATTCAAGTGGACATGGTGGTGGAGATAAACTATTAAGTGATCATCTTTTTATTCCTAATACTCCAGATGATTTTAAGCAGGTTGCAGGAGTTAGAGACGGCTCTTTAGCATGCTTGATAGGTATTGCTGCTAGAAAAAGTATTAAATCTAAAGAGCCGATTATGATTAAGGATCTTACTACAATTGTTCCACAAATAAAGAAGGAATATAATAAGGTGTAGGTTTTAGGCATACATCTACATTATTCATGTTTTAGCTTTTGCGTAATGAAAGATGTAATTTTATTAGAGATGGTAGTTTCTAGGAATGCTTACTAATTCACATAACTATATACCTTATTCACGCTACTACTAATTGCACGGATATTGTGTAACTTGATTGTAAATGATATCAAAAAAGGAAACTTCATGTACCAGGAATGGAGTTTATTGGGTAAATTGTAGAAGATATCTCATATAATAATGTAGAAAAACTTCTTCAACTTTTTAAATTTATTAATCTTTAAAAATATAGAACTTATGAAGCTTGGTATGTACAGTATTGGCATTGGAGACAGGTTTTCTCAACAGGGAAGAGCCCAGTTAAAAGCTATAATGAAAGCAAATGAAACAGGCTTGAATATAAGTCCCGTTTGGAACAAATCGAACCGCGAGCATATATATGTGAATTCGAAACCAATTGATACTCGTAAAGAAGCAGACAATGCAGTTAAAATATTAAATTTTAAGGAGAAGTATTTTGTAGATGCAGATCACATCAATATGGATACGGTTGCACCATTCATAGAAGTATCTGATTTTTTCACACTTGATGTGGCTTCGTTTATTGGAAAAGAGAGCAAACCTGAGGCCATTAATAGCTTCATAGCATCTTGCGAGAAATATATGGGAGAATTGCATGTGCCTGGAATGGAAACTCCTCTACAAGTGACTAAAGAAATATTAGAACGCATAGCTCACAAGTTTTTGGATGCGACTCAACAGGCTTCGAATATTTACGAGTTCTTGAAAATAGAAAAAGGTGAAGGAAACTTCATAACTGAAGTATCAATGGACGAAGTAGAAACCCCCCAAACGCCACTTGAGATGTTCTTTATATTGAAAATGTTGGCTGACAAAGGAGTTGCTGTACAAACAATTGCACCTAAGTTTACTGGTAGGTTCAATAAAGGAGTAGATTATGTGGGTAATCTTAATCTGTTTGCAAAAGAATTTGAAGAAGATTTGTTGGTTATTGATTTTGCAGTGAAGGAATTTGGACTTCCAAAGGAGTTGAAGTTAAGTGTGCATTCGGGGAGTGATAAGTTTTCTATTTATCCTATTATAGCGAATATAATCAATAAATACGAAAAAGGATTGCACTTAAAAACGGCAGGAACAACCTGGTTGGAAGAAGTAATTGGACTGGCTGTTGCTGGAGGAGAAGGTTTAGAGATGGCAAAGAAAATATATGCTAATTCTTATAAACGTAAAGAAGAGCTTTGCGCTCCTTATGCCGATGTGATTGATATTGACGGATCGCAATTACCAAAAGTAGAAGAGGTAAATGAATGGTCAAGTCAGAAATATGCCGATACACTTCGCCACATTCCTGGAAATGCTGATTATAACCCGAATTTCAGACAATTGATTCATGTAGCCTATAAGGTTGCTGCTGAGATGGGCAGAGAATACACTGACTTGTTAGAAAAATTTGAAGATATTATTGGGAAATGTGTGGAAGAAAACATTTATGAGAGACACTTGAAGAGAATATTCAACTTATAAAAGAAAGTCGAAAAAAATAATCATGAGCAACGATGAAGACAAGTATATATACTCTAATCTAACTAACCTCTCAACAGAAGTTGATACATATTAACTCCACTTTAGTTGTTATTTCACTATCTTAGAACAAGATAGTAGTATTATTCAGTTTAATCTCTGCTTAAGGTCATATTTGAGATGTTGACCTAATTGCTTATATTTGTCACTTAAGAATAATTTTATGATCAATGAGAGAATTTATAAATAAAAACTTCTTGCTGGAAACAGATGCAGCTAGAGAGTTATATCATCAACATGCAGTAAATCAACCAATCATTGATTATCACTGTCACTTGAATCCTGAGTACATAGCAAAAGATTATCAATTTGATAATTTGGGTCAGTTATGGTTAGAAGGCGACCATTATAAATGGCGTGCAATGAGAACCAATGGTATAGACGAACAATATTGCACAGGTACAAATACAACTGACTGGGAGAAATTTGAAAAGTGGGCCCAAACAGTACCATACACCATGCGTAATCCATTATACCATTGGACTCACTTAGAATTGAAAACAGCTTTTGATGTTGATGAATTATTAAATCCTAAAACAGCAAGACATATATATGATATTTGTTCTGAAAAACTTCGCACACCAGAGTTTTCAGCTCGAGGATTAATGAAGAGGTATAATGTAGAAGTTGTATGCACAACTGATGATCCTGTAGATAGTTTAGAACATCATATTGCATTGCAAAAAGAGGGTTTTGAGATAAAAGTGCTCCCAACTTGGCGCCCAGATAAAGCAATGGCAGTAGAAAACCCTATTGAGTATTGCAAATATGTTGAAAAGCTTTCTGAAGTTTCGGGTGTAGTAATAAATAACTTCTATGATTTAATAGAAGCATTGAGGACTAGGCATGATTATTTTGCAAATATAGGTTGTAAACTATCAGACCATGGAGTTGAAGAATTGTATGCAAAAGATTATTTACAATCAGAAGTTAACAATATCTTTAAAAGGGTATATGCTGGAAAAGAACTTTCGAAAGATGAGGTTGTAAAGTTTAAGTCTGCAATGTTGTATGAAGGGGCGATTATGGATTGGGAAAAGGGTTGGACACAACAATTTCATTATGGTGCTATTCGTAATAATAATACACGTCTTTTCAAACAATTGGGCCCAGATACTGGATTTGATTCAATTGGCGATTTTACTGTAGCAAAAACAATGAGTCGGTTCCTTGATCGATTAGATAGTGATAATAAATTGGCAAAAACTATTATTTACAACCTGAACCCTCGAGACAATGATCTAGTTGCAACAATGATTGGTAACTTTCAGGATGGTTCTGTAGCCGGAAAGATACAGTTTGGCTCGGGGTGGTGGTTTTTGGATCAAAAATCAGGTATGGAAGCACAAATTAACTCGCTTTCTAACCTAGGATTATTGAGTAGATTTGTAGGAATGCTTACTGATTCACGTAGCTTTATATCCTACCCACGTCACGAATATTTCCGACGTATATTGTGCAATTTGATTGGAAATGATGTTGAAAAAGGGTTGCTTCCTGTCTCTGAAATGGATTTTTTGGGACAAATAGTGGAAAATATTTCCTATAACAATGCTAAAGAATTCTTTAAGTTTTAATTAAGTTAGTGAATTTAAAAATGTTTTAAAGGCGATATATATGAGCAAACTTCAAAAAGATATAAGAAAATTGTTTCCTCCATTTAATTTATGACATTAATGAACTATAATAAAATAATTATTTTTTTTGCGATTACCTTTTCTCTTCTGACGGTCTCTTGTAGTGGCAACTCTGAAAGAACTGAGCTAAAGCTAGCACATGGCCTTCCTATCGATCATCCAGTGCATATAGCAATGGAGTTTATGGCGAAACGTACAAGTGAATTATCTGAAGGCAAATTAATTATTGATATTTACCCTGCCGAACAGTTGGGGTCGGAGCAGCAATTAATAGAACTAATGCAGATTGGCAGCATTGCAATTACAAAAGTTTCAGCTGCATCAATGCAGAGCTTTGCTAATGCTTATAAAGTGTTTGGGCTTCCTTATATTTTTAGATCGAAAGAACATTTTTTTAAAGTTATTGATGGTGAGATTGGGAATGACTTACTACTCAGTACAGAGAAAAAATTAATTAGAGGGTTGTGTTATTATGATGCTGGCTCTCGAAGTTTTTATACTAAGGATAAAGCAATTACACATCCAGATGATTTGGCAGGATTAAAAATAAGAGTTCAGCCAAGTGCTACAGCAGTTGAAATGCTTAGAGCTTTGGGTGGTTCGGCAACACCTATCTCATGGGGCGAATTATATACTGCTCTACAAAGTGGAGTAGTGGATGGAGCCGAAAACAATCCACCGAGTTTGTACAGTTCGCATCACTATGAGGTATGTAAGTTTTACTCAATGGACGAACACACCATTGTGCCCGATGTAGTAGTGATAAGCACGAAAACTTGGGATAAACTCAATAGTCAGCAAAAAGAGTGGATACAGCAAGCTGCCAATGAGTCTGCTATATTGGAGCGAGAGCTTTGGGCTGCGGCTGAGATAGAGTCTTTGGAGAAAGTGCAAGAGGCAGGAGTGAAAATAAACTACCCCGACAAAGGCCCTTTTATAGAGAAAGTTCAACCACTGCTAGAGAGCTACAAAGACAATGAAGTAATTTACTCTTACATAAAAAGGATTCAAGCTATCGAATAAAATGAAAAATATGAGTGTACGCAAAAACATAGATAAAGCTTTAGAATGGATGCTTGTTTTTTTGATGAGTATTTTGGTGTTAGATGTGCTTTGGCAAGTTACAAGCCGATACATTATGAATGCTCCTAGCAGCTATACCGATGAGTTAGCAGGTTTTTTGTTAATTTGGGTGGGGTTGTTTGGTGCTGCTTATGTGGCCGGAAAGCGCGAGCATCTAGCCATAGATTTGCTGCTTCAGCGCAGTCCCGAGAAAAGAAAGTTGAAACTCGAGATAATCATTAGTGTGCTAGTAATTCTGTTTGCACTGGTTGTAATGGTTGTTGGTGGCTCTTGGTTGGTATATACTCGTTTTTATCTTTCAGTAAAATCTGCAGCTTTAGGTTTGCCACTGGGAGTTGTTTATTTAGTATTGCCCATTAGCGGTCTATTGATAGTCTATTTTGATATTGATAATATATACAACATGATTAAAAACAACCGACAAAGTAAATAATGATGGAGTACCTAGAAGTTTTTATCCTAGTTTTTAGTTTTATCACGCTGCTTGTCATTGGTGTACCCATTGCTTTTAGCATAGGCATTTCGGGCATTTTAACAATGTTGGTAAGCATCGATTTTATCCCTGCTCTCACCACCTTTTCGCATCGCATGGCCACAGGGTTAGATAGTTTTGCACTACTTGCTATTCCCTTCTTTATATTGGCAGGAAATATTATGAATAGTGGGGGCATTGCTATACGGCTCATTGATTTTGCGCGTGTACTTGTTGGGCGAATTCCAGGAGGTGTTGCAATTGTAAATGTAGTTGCGAATATGCTCTTTGGAGCTATCTCTGGTTCGGCTGCAGCTTCTGCTTCGGCAATTGGGAGTATTATGCAGCCTGAAATGAAAAAGGAGGGATACCCCGAAAACTTTAGTGCAGCCGTAAATATTACCTCTGCAACAACTGGATTGTCAATTCCGCCAAGCAATATTCTTATTGTTTATTCTTTGGCAAGTGGTGGTGTTTCTATTACGGCTCTTTTTCTGGCAGGCTATATTCCTGGTTTCTTAACTGGTTTAGGTATAATTCTCACAGTCATCACCATGCTTACATACAAGAAGAGAGGAACAAAGGCGGCGGCAAAAACATTGGGCGTGGCGGTATTGATTGCTGTAGGATTAATGTTGATGTTTAGGGGAGTTGCTTTCGCAAGAACTACTTTTTCTGCCGATATAAATAAAATCTTACTCTTTATTGCCAGTGCTGTATTTGTAGTGGGTGCAATCATTAGAGTAAGTAGGAATAAGCAAAAAGCAATTGCAGGTACTCGTAAGTTTTTAGATGCTATCCCTAGTCTCATGATGCTTGTTATCGTTATTGGTGGTATTGTGGGAGGTTTTTTCACTGCTACCGAAGCATCGGCTATTGCGGTGCTCTATTCTTTAATCTTGGCATTTATATATCGGCAAATTTCAGTTAAGGACCTACCAGTCATTATCATCCGTTCAGTAAAAACTACAGGTATTGTGATGCTACTGGTTGCCACCTCAATAGGTTTGTCATGGATTATGGCTTACGAAAATATACCACAGAGTGTTAGCTCTAGTTTAATCTCTCTGAGCAACAATCCTTTTGTGATATTGCTTCTTATCAATATAATCTTGTTGCTGGTAGGTGTTTTTATGGATATGACTCCTGCAGTATTAATTTTTACACCAATCTTCCTACCCATTGTCACTGCAATGGGTATAGACCCTATTCACTTTGGCATCATAATGGTGCTCAATCTTAGTGTAGGTCTCTGCACTCCACCAGTAGGGTCGGTGTTGTTTATTGGTTGTAGTGTAGCTGGTCTTAGTATCGATAAGGTTATAAAACCACTGCTACCAATGTTTCTGGCTATGGTGATAGTTTTGTTGCTGGTTACTTATATTCCAGAAATATCGTTGTGGTTGCCCAAAAGTCTAGGCTTTTGAGTAGTCAATAGTTTCTTTAGCTAGTTTTTTTTAATTGAAGAGTCAAAATAGTGAGTCCTTTGGCAGATACTAGCTTTTGTAAATGTCTATTTCTGAACTTATCGCTATTTGAAGATGAAATTACGCAAATGGCCGATTCAAAGTTTCTTTTAGGAACTACTTTTGAGTATGTAAAGGTTACAAAAATTTTAAAATTGAGCAGTATATGTATGAATTATTTAATATTACGGGCAAGGTAGTAGTCATTACCGGAGGTACAGGTGTTTTAGGTGCAACTATGGTAGAGTACCTTGCGCAGCATGGAGCCAAAGTGGTAGTTTTGGCACGCAACAAAGAAAAAGGCGACAAACTGATAGATAGAGTTTGCTCCAACGGAGGCGAAGCTATGTTTTTGGTAACCGATGTGAATGATAAAGAGATTCTGGAGCAGAACAAAAAAGAGATAATAGAAAAATATAAAAGGATAGATATTCTCATTAATGGTGCTGGAGGCAACATGCCTGGAGCAACTATTGGCCCCGACAAAACAATATTTGATCTCGATATTGACGATTTTAAAACAGTTGTTGACTTAAATCTTGTTGGCACAGTTTTGCCATCCATGGTTTTTGGTGTTTGCATGACAGAACAGAAAAAAGGTAGCATCATAAATATATCTTCCGAAGCAGCTTTGCGTCCTCTCACACGTGTAGTAGGATATGCTGCTGCAAAAGCAGCTGTTACCAATTTTACCAGGTTTTTGGCAACAGAGTTGGCCACTAAGTTTGGCGAGGGGTTGCGCGTGAATGCTATTGCACCAGGTTTTTTTATAACAGAGCAAAACCGTTCACTATTAACACAAAGCGATGGCACTTTTACTGACAGAGGCAAAGCTATTATTGCGCACACTCCTTTTGGCCGATTTGGAGAACCCGACGAGTTGTTGGGAGCATTGCATTGGTTGGTAAGCGATGCATCTAAATTTGTGACAGGTACCCTTACCATTGTAGATGGGGGTTTTGATGCTTTCTGCATCTAGGAAAACTAACACAATAGATAGCAATAAGAACAGAATAATAACAGATTTATAATACAACAAAAATGGCTTTACAATTAAGACAAAATAGCAAGTATGCATTATTAGTTCCTACAAGTATTGGTGTGCGCATCACTCCCGCTCATGGGCAACCCGTTCATAGCAGTCACCTTTACGAAATGCAAGTTACAAGTGCGGAAACAAATGTGGCTAGTATTTCTTCATTTTTAGGTCTTCCAGTAAAAGTTCTTACTACTTTTGTGAAAGATAGTCCTATTGCTCAGTTCATCAAAAGCAACTTACTAAGCAGACACATGCATTACGAAGGGCCCGAAGTAGAGCAGGGCAATCCATGGGGATATCGCCATCAGTTCAATATTGCTGATAGTGGCTATGGTTTGAGAGGTCCACGAGTACAAAACGATAGGGCAGGCGAGGTGGGCCGAACTCTCAATGTAAAAGATTTCGATTTGGAACGTATCTTTGGCTCCGAGGGCGTTCAGGTGGTACATTTTTCGGGTTTGATTGCAGCACTATCACCCGAAACGAGTGAGTTTTGTGTACAGATTGCACGTTATGCAAAAAAACATGGCACACTTATCTCTTTCGACCTCAATCATCGTGCTACTTTTTGGGAGAACCGCGAGGAAGAGCTAAGAGAGGTTTTCAGTGAGATAGCCTCGCTTTCCGATATTTTAATTGGAAACGAAGAGGACTATCAACTTTGTTTAGGAGTAGAGGGGCCAAAGGCTGGTGGTGAAGACATTGAGGCAACCTTAGATGCATTTAAGGGTATGATCTTGAATGCAAAAAAGAGTTTCCCAAATGTTTCTGTTTTTGCAAACACACTACGCGAAGTGTTAAATGCCAATGAACATCTTTGGGGTTCAATTGTTTTTGAAAAGAACAATTGGCACGTAGTAGAACCACGGTCTATACGTGTGCTTGATCGTATTGGTGGCGGCGACGGTTTTGTAGGCGGCTTGCTGTATAGCATCCTCAAAGAATGGGAACCTTCAAAGTGGATTCAATTTGCTTGGGCAACAGGGGCATTGGCAACAACATTTCTTACCGACTATGCACAACCTGCCGATGAACAAATGGTTTGGAATGTGTGGGAAGGAAATGCACGGGTCACTAGATAACTTTGTGGTGTGAGGCATGTGATGTGGCATACAAAGAAGAAGTGATGTCAATTGAAAATGACGGTAATAAAGAAATAACAAATTAGATATAAATATAAGTAATGAAAAAATTAGCAGACATTGGGTTAATAGGGTTAGCTGTTATGGGAGAGAACCTAGTTCTTAATATGGAGAATAAAGGCTTTACTGTTGCACTCTTTAACCGAACAGTTGAAAAAGTAGATGCCTTTGTAGAAGGCAGAGGTAAGGGTAAGAATTTTATTCCAGCACACTCTTTAGAGGAGTTGGTTTCGTCGTTGAGCAAACCAAGAAAGGTGATGATGTTGGTCAAAGCAGGAAAACCTGTCGATGATTTTATCGACAACCTTATTCCACTACTCGAGCCAGGAGACATAATCATTGATGGCGGCAATAGTCATTTCCCAGATTCTATACGCAGAACAGAATATGTAGAAAGCAAAGGGCTGTTGTTTGTAGGTACTGGTGTTTCGGGTGGAGAAGAGGGAGCATTGCTAGGCCCATCACTCATGCCAGGAGGATCGAAAGAAGCATGGCCTTTTGTTAAAGATATTTTTCAATCTATTGCAGCCAAAGTAGATGGCGGTGTGCCATGTTGCGACTGGGTAGGAGAAGATGGTGCTGGACATTTTGTGAAAATGGTGCACAACGGTATTGAATATGGCGATATGCAGATTATTAACGAAGCATATCATCTCATGAAAGACCTATTGGGCATGGATGCCTTTGAACAACACGAAGTATTCAAAAAGTGGAATACCGAAGAGTTAGATTCATACCTTATTGAGATTACAGCCGATATACTTGCATTTAAAGATGAAGATGATACTCCGCTTGTAGAGAAAATATTGGACACTGCTGGGCAAAAAGGAACAGGAAAATGGACAGCCATTACTGCACTCGATCTAGGTATTCCACTAACTCTTATTGGCGAATCTGTTTTCTCACGCACTCTGTCGGCTCAAAAAGATTTGCGCGTAAAAGCATCTAAGTTTTTGTCGGGAACAAAACCTTCGTTTAAGGGTGACAAACAGGCTTTTATAAATGATTTGAAACAAGCCGTTTTTGCGTCGAAACTTATTTCCTATGCACAAGGATACGACTTGATGATGGAAGCAGCAAGAGAATACAATTGGAATCTCAACTACGGTGGTATTGCGCTTATGTGGCGTGGTGGATGTATTATTCGCTCTGCGTTTTTGAAGGATATCAAAGAGGCTTTCGATGTTGACCCTACACTGGAGAACCTTTTGCTAGCACCCTACTTTAAAGAAAAAGTAGAAACTGCACAAGATAGCTGGCGACGTGTATGTGCAGCTGCTATCGAAAATGGTATTCCACTGCCTGCTATGACAGCAGCATTGGGCTACTTCGATGGGTTTAGAAGTGAGCGTTTGCCTGCCAATCTATTGCAAGCTCAGCGTGACTATTTCGGTGCACACACTTATGAGAGAGTTGACAAACCTCGCGGCGAATTTTTCCACACCAATTGGACTGGTCGTGGCGGAGATACTGCCTCTACTACCTATGAGGTTTAAAGCTTATAATACATCAGGTTTCTTGCTGAAACAATAATTGAATAGGCATGCAAGATTAACACCCTTGTATGCCTTTTTCATGTCATGTGTATATATAAATATTATTCAATCTATCATGATTTTTTATCAAAACGGTTCTACTGACAATGATTTATCGCACCACGATTTGCAAAAGGGGCTCTACGAAGCTTTACAGAAGATGGGTGCAAAACAGAAAGTATTGGTTGTACCTCCCGATTATACTCGTTTTCCGAGTAGAGCAGGGGAGCTCACCGAAATAGCTTGGGAGTATTACGGCGATAAGTTGACGGATATTCTTCCAGCGTTGGGTACGCATACAGCCATGACCGATGCTCAGATTTCTAAGATGTTTGGCCACACACCTCGCAATCTTTTTAGAGAGCACGATTGGCGAAACGATGTAGTAACATTGGGCGAAGTTCCCTCAGAGTATGTGAGGGAGGTGTCTGAGGGTGCTGTAGATTTTTCGTGGCCTGCACAGGTCAACAAACTATTGCTAGATAAGAGCTACGATTTAATACTGTCTGTTGGGCAAGTTGTTCCTCACGAAGTAGTAGGAATGGCCAATCACAACAAAAACATACTGGTAGGAACTGGCGGTGTGGAGGGTATCAATAAAAGTCATTATGTAGGCGCAGCCTATGGAATGGAAAAGATGATGGGCCATGCAGACACTCCTGTAAGGAAGATATTCAATTATGCCTCGGAAAAGTATCTGAAAGATTTCCCTATTGTTTACATCCTTACAGTTGTGGGTGTAAACAGCCAAGACAAGTTGCAAACTTATGGTCTTTTTGTGGGCGACAGTTTGGATGTTTTTGATATGGCTGCCAAATTATCGTTGCAAGTAAATTTCCAGATGTTAGATAAACCGCTTGACAAAGTAGTTGTGTGGTTAGACCCCACAGAGTTTAAAAGCACTTGGTTGGGAAATAAATCAATTTATCGTACACGCATGGCCATTGCCGATGGTGGCGAGCTAATTGTGTTGGCTCCGGCACTCAAAGAGTTTGGCGAAGACAAAGAGATAGATAGGCTAATTCGCAAGTATGGATATTTTGGAACACCACAAACTTTGCAAGCTGTAGTCGAAAACGATGAGCTTCGCAACAACTTGAGTGCGGCCGCACATCTCATACATGGTTCGTCTGAAGGTAGATTTAGTATTACCTATTGCCCCGGAAAAAGTGCCGACAATCTTACCAAAGAAGAGATTGAGAGTGTAGGTTTTCGGTGGGGCGATATAGACGAAATGATGCAGCTCTATCCACCAGATCATCTAAAGGAAGGGTACAATAACACAACAAATGGCCAAGAAATTTACTATATATCCAATCCTGCTTTGGGCCTATGGGCCTATAAAGAACGATTTGAATTGTTGCAATAGGGCACCTATTAAAACAAAAAAAATCCATTGGGGCCCAACTCCCCAATGGATTTAACGTTTACCTCCAAGTTGTTTTCTTTAGATGTTCACGTTCTTACGAACTAGAGTAAATCAGTTCTCAGGAAATAATATCATAGATGGAAACCACATGCCTTCATAAAACAGGTTCTTTTTGAGTGAACCTGTAGTTCCATCATAAAAATAAAGATTGTTCTTTGCAGCGTCTTGTCCCCAGCCAACAATTGTAGTAACAAGTACTTGATTGTTCTTTTGATCTACACTCATGCCAGTACCATAAATCATTCGTCCGGATGGCACTGTAAATAGTGGAGAGTTTAGTGAGTTTGTTTCTCCAATTACGTATTTGTAGATATTCATACCACCAACAAAGAAAAGCGCATTTTCTTGCTTCGATGCAGTCAGTGAGCCTTGTGTCCATGCCCAAGCATTGTAGGTAGCTTTTATGTCGTTGGGCATTGCAATGGTTGTCATCTCAAGCGTGTAGGGGTTTATTTTTAGTAGCAAGTTGTCGTGTGTACTCCAAATCATACCATCTTTGCTAGCAGTGAGGCCACTTTTACCATTTTCAAAAGTCTTATCCACCTCCCATGTTGTTGTGTTGAGGGCATAAATTTTGTTTTTACCTATAGCATATACATGTTCACGATATTGTAGCAACTCTCCAACTTGGCCAGTGATTCCTTCTATCTTGTCGCCCAACGATAGTGGTTTCAGATTTAGTTTGTATATGCCATTGCTTGTAGAAACCAAACCCAGCTCAGAGTTGACTCCACAAAAAGCATGACCATCTGCGGCTAGCTCATTAAAGTTTTCGATGCGTCCAGTTTCTTTCAGCGTTGTAGGATTGGCAGTCACTAAATCGCCCTGTTTTGAAACAATATACATTTGCTCATTGTATATCGCAGCAAACTGTGTAGTGTTTCCCAAATCTTTTCCTGGATTTATTTTCACAAAAAGATTGGTATCTACTTTATTTGTTACTGAGTTGTAAAAATTGATTACTCCACCACTTTTACCAAACTGTCCTTCGTTGACAATGAAAAGACCTTTCGAAAAGTCATATTGTGTGGTGTCAATCATCGGTACGGTTATCTGCGAGTTGTCGCTAAATGTGAAAATAGCGTTACCATCTTTAATAACTATGTTGCTAATAGTACTGGCACTAACCTCGTTGTCGGCCGTAGCCTTTACTCCCGTAGATTGTCCATTTATGTACCAGTAGCCATCTACTATTTCGGGTGTAGATTCTTCGGCTTTTATGCCTGAGTCTGTACCATCAATGAGCCAGTTGCCATTTTCTGCTATACTAAATATAAGTGTATGACCATTTGTGATATTAATAGCGCTGTTGTCCGAAAAGGCAATTTTGTAGCCATTGCCAGTAGTTTCAACTTTGTCAACAGTTACTTTGTTTTGAAAAGCAGACAACAGTGTCTCATGATTTTTTATGGCCTCTGCTTGTCGCAGTTGCTCTTCGAGTAGGTTGTCGTACTTGTTGTTTAGGTCATCTATGTCGTCGTTGCTGCATGCTGCAATAAACAAGACCAATAGTAAGTAGAGAAATGTTTTTTTCATTTTGATAATTTTTTTGTTTTTGATAATTTGAATTTATTGTAAGTTTAAATCTATAAATCCCGATACTTCTGTAGATACCTCTCCTAAGTGACCCCCCTCTGCACGGTTGGCTGTGTGTATTTTTACGAAGTCAATTCCTTTTAGCATCACTTTGTTGCCGTCTTTGTCCACAGCCCAGTCAATGTCTATTTGGGCTCTTTTGTCAGTATTGGGCCAATTGTCAGCATAGCCAAACTCGTAGGCCGGACTTTTCCACATTACGCCAGTGCCCGATTCATCGTATATAGTTGCTTCTAGGAAAGTTCCTTTGAGGGTCATGCTTTCACTTTTCCACACCGGATAGTAGTTTTGTTTGTGATAGCTGTTTTTGGCAATGTATCCACTTTTGCCCTGGTTGTCTGTCCAGCGAATATAGTTGGGTTCGTTTGCAGCAGAAGGCTCTTCTTGGGGTTTGAAATAAGTGATTTCGTAACTTTTGATAGTTCCTTTCTTGGCATGCTCCGATCCTTCTATTTCATACCACTCATCATCGGGTATTCCATTGCCGTTAGCATCTGCCGATACCATTATTATACCAGGTTCGGCCGAGTTTATCATTGCATTTCCCAACACTACAAAGTCGTTGCCTTCTCTGTTCACAATGGTATGGTCAAAACCCATCACTATATATCCACCAAATCCGCCTAGGCTTATCATCGATTCTTCCAGAAGGGCCTCTTCGGCTTTCTTGCGCATACTTTCAGCATTGTCTTTGGCAGTTGCAGCAGGCATAGTATTTATAAACTGTCCGGGTGCAGGAAGGTATTCAAACACTTTTGACACTCCGTTCTTATAAGTTGCCTCTTTTGCAACTACTGTTATATCCTTGGTGCTTGCGCCCACTTTGTTTGTTACTTTCAGTTGTAGTTTGTAGGTTCCAGCTTTCGGAAATAGGTGCAATAGTTCTTGAGTTTTATTTATGACTTCGCCATTTATAGACCAAGCAAAAGAGCTTTCGCTTGCATTGGCAATAGTTGGAGATATGCGCAGCCATTGCATTTTGTCTATTGTAATGCCTCCAGTGGGTATTGCTATCTCAATTTCAGGAGTTGCTGGAGGATTTTGTTTTTCCACCACATCATCTTTGCTACATGCTGTAATGAGGATGAAAGTCGAGATTAAAAAAAATATTTTCTTCATTTTATAGCTTTTTTGTTTTAAGGGTGTCTATAGTTTCAATTATTGCATCCATCTTCATCTCTTCGAAATAAAAGAAATGTAGTTGGCGCATATATATATATATACATTATTTACCCTTCTTGTATATACAGCAAACAGCCCGTCTTATAGTATTACTATACAACGGTTGATTGCCGTATGTAAATACGGCTCTTTAATAAAATTGAAAACAAATAGTAGTATGCATTTTGCATTTGGTTTCAAAGCTCTACTCTCGAAAGCCCGAATAATTAATGCATTGGCAGGTTTCCTGACTTATCCCCATTTCGATCCGCCTTCCCACATCTTTTATAATAGTCTCAGTATTATATATAAGATGCAGTGGCAAAAGTAGTGCCGAAATGTTGTATAGGACTTACAGTAGCGAGTCTGCTCAGGATTTGCACCTGATTCCCTCTTAGTTAGCTATATTGAATAACATAGCTAAACCATTGCGAGTACAAAGATAGTCAATAAGTTTTATAATAATAGCATTAAGGTTAATAAAAATGTTTAGGTGGTAGTGGTTTGGTTATGATGCACTTTTTATAAGTCACCACACTACTATTTGTAAGGAGGAAGCTGCAAGCGGTAGTTGCGAATAATTGAAAAATGTGTGCCGTTTTAGAGAGTGTATTCAATATTTATCGCATTCATCAACTATTTTTTCTCCCTCCCCATTGTCTCTTGAACACTCTTTCTATTCCTTGCTTTTTAATCCAAAGTAAGGTTACTTAAAAGTTTCGATAGTTTCATTTATCTCGAAGTAATGTTATTATCAATTCGAAAGCATTTCATTTTCACACAGCTTAAAACCTATTTAACGATGATGGGCATTAGAAACTAGAGACATGTGACAAGGAAACTAAAATAACTATTAGGCATTGGCTGTTGGCTACATAGCTTTTGTAGTATAGGCCACTAGAGCCATGTCATTTGGGATTGGTGGTGAATGTAGCCAAAGCATTTCTGTTTAGGTCTAAAAAATTACTGCTATACACTTTGTTCTAATTCCTAATTAGTAATTTCTTGAGTGTTATCTGTGTGCTAATTATTTTAATATGCAATAGTATGTTGCTCCCTTTCCTTAACTTAGAAGCTCTAGGTACACTCTATCTCGAAGCTAGAAGTCCTGAGTACAATACACCCTATTTTATGTTTCTATTAAATCTTCCGTAAGACTGGTAATATTAGGTGGTTTATTTTATTATCTTTGCCCAAAATGTAATAAAATCGCACAAATCTATTAAAATCTGAAGTAATGATTAAGTACACTAAAGCCTTTTGGACGGCAAATATTGTAGAGCTATTGGAGCGCCTAGCCTACTACGCTGTCTTTATAGTTATCACCCTCTATTTGTCAGACGTGTGGGGATTTTCTGATGTAGAAGCAGGTGTTGTTGCTGGAGTTTTCTCGGCGTCGCTCTATTTGCTGCCCACATTTGCTGGTGCTTATGCCGACCGTATTGGCTTTAGAGCAGCCATTATACTGGCCTTTCTACTCCTCACCATTGGATATGGCGGATTGGGACTGCTGCCCACCTTGCTAGAAAGTGCCGGATTGGTAGAGTATGGTATGACTACTACCTTCACTGGTCTCAACGAGAGTTGGCTTCGGTGGTCTATAGCCCCCGTGTTGGTATTTGTAATTATTGGTGGAGCATTTATCAAAGCTGTTATATCGGGTACTATTGCCCGCGAAACTACTTCTGAGAACAGGGCCAAAGGTTACGCCATTTTCTACATGATGGTAAATATTGGTGCTTTTATAGGTAAAACTGTTGTTGACCCCTTGCGCCAAAGTATCGGAAATCAAGGGTTGGTATATCTCAATTACTTCTCTGCATCTATGACATTCTTAGCATTGCTATTAGTAATCTTTTTTTATCGCTCTACCAAAGTGGAAGGCAAAGGGAAAAGCTTTAACGAAATTGGTCGATCTTTACTAAAGGTAGCCACAAACGGGCGATTGATGATTCTTATGATTATCATTAGTGGATTCTGGATGATACAGAGCCAAATGTATGCCACCATGCCCAAATATGTTATTCGACTCATTGGCGAGAGTGCATCGCCTGGTTGGTATGCCAATGTGAACCCATTGGTAGTATTTGTTTCTGTCAATTTTGTTACCTCTTTTATGCGAAACCGTACGGCCCTCAATTCTATGCTCATAGGTATGTTCATCATCCCCTTTTCGGCATTGGTTATGTCTTTGGGCAATCAGATAGGTGTGCCCTCCATTTTAGGCATGCATCCTGTAGCCTTCATGATGATAGTTGGTATTGGTATGCAGGCCTTGGCGGAGTGTTTTATCTCTCCTCGCTATCTCGAGTATTTCTCTTTGCAAGCTCCGCAAGGAGAAGAGGGACTTTACTTAGGCTTTAGCCATTTGCACTCGTTTTTTTCTTTTTTGTTTGCTTTTGTTGCAGGGGGCTTCTTATTAGATAAGTATTGCCCAGATCCACGTTTATTTATAAACAGCGATGGGGTTTTAGACCAAATAGCTTATTCTGCAGCCACTGTCAATGCACATTATATCTGGTATTACTTTGTGGGAATAGGTGCCATATCGGCTTTTGCTCTTATCTTCTATTCGATAATAACACGCAGACAAGATGCTAAACAAAATGCTAACATCTAACTGATAACAATTGAAGCATAATTTAATTAAATTGTTTACCTTTGTAGGAATATGATTAAAAAAACATTTTGCATGATTGCAATTTAGTTTTATACATTTGTTGCAATCGTTTATACCATCACGCACATAAAGTGACATTTTAAAACAATATTTTGATATGAGATTAGATTTAAGTTCACAAATTTCTTTAGAACGAATACCTCAAAGGTATTATCGTCCCGAAAATGCTTTCGAAGAGTCGTCTCTTACGCGTTACGAAAAGATTAAAACACGTATTTTTGAAAGTATAGAAAAAGGCTCTGCAAAAGCTGCAAGAGAAATTGTGCAAGCAATGCAAGAGCAGCAACGCAAAAACAAACCTTTTGTTTTAGGTTTGCCAGGAGGTGCTTCGCCACAATCTATATTTGTGGAGTTGCTTCGCATCCACCAAGAGGAGAATGTGAGCTTCCACAACATGGTTGTCTTCAATACGTATGAATATTATCCTCTTTCCGACGAAACCAAGAGCAACTTGCATGCTCTCAAAGAATCGTTTTTAGACAAAATAGATATTAAACCAGAAAACATCTATTCGCCCGATGTAATGGTCGATAAAGACGATATCTTAGATTCGTGCGAAAGATATGGTGCAGATTTGGCAAAGTTTGGTGGGTTGAACTATCTTTTGTTGGGCCTTGGAAGTAAAGGCAATATCGGTTTCAATATGCCTGGGAGCAATGCATACTCACAAACGCGCTTGGTGGTGCTAGATGGAGACTCTATTAATGATGCAGCCACTATTTTTGGGACCAAAGATAAGGTGCCTTTGAGTGCCATCACAATGGGCCTATCGGATATGCTTGATGCCGAGAAAATAACCCTCATTGCTTGGGGCGAACAAAAGGCCCAAAGTGTGAAGATAATGGTAGAAGGCCCCGTAACCGATGCTGTACCAGCCTCTACACTGCAAACACATGCCAATGTGAAAGTAATAGTGGATCTCTCGGCAGCTGATGCACTAACGAGAATAAGCTACCCATGGTTGGTAACAAGTTGCGAGTGGAACAGCCAGCTCATTCGCCGTGCTATAGTATGGCTTTGCGATATTGTGGACAAACCCATTCTTAAGTTAACCAACAAAGATTTCAATGAAAATGGCCTTAACGAATTGTTGGCACTATACGGATCGGCCTACAACGTAAACATCAAAATATTTAACGACCTGCAGCATACGATTACTGGATGGCCAGGTGGAAAACCTGATGCAGACGATACCAATAGGCCCGAAAGAGCAACTCCCTATCCAAAGAGAGTAATTATTTTTAGTCCTCACCCCGACGACGATGTTATATCAATGGGGGGCACATTTCAACGATTGGTAAATCAAGGACACGAAGTGCATGTGGCCTACCAAACATCGGGCAATATTGCAGTGAGCGACGAAGAGGTTATTCGGTACATATCACTAGTAAATAGTCTGCGCAAAAAGTATGACCCAGACAATCTAGAACTCAAGGAAAAATACAATAGTATTTTGAACTATTTATTGTTCGAGAAAGCAAAAGACGATTTAGATACCCCCGATATACTATTTATAAAAGGACGTATCCGTAGAGAAGAGGCCCTTACAGCAACTCGCTATGTGGGCATACCTAATGAAAATGTGCATTTCCTAGACCTTCCATTTTATGAAACGGGTAAAGTGCAAAAAAATCCTATCTCGGAAGTTGATGTAAACATTGTAAAAGATTTCATACTTACCATTAAACCTCATCAGATGTTTGTTGCAGGCGACTTGGCCGATCCACACGGTACACACAAAGTTTGTTTGGACGCCATCTTTGCAGCTGTCGATATAATGAAAGAAGATGAGTGGATGCAAGATTGTCGTATCTGGATGTACAGAGGTGCATGGATGGAGTGGGAGATTGACCACATTGAAATGGCAGTGCCACTATCGCCCGAAGAGTTGCGCGCTAAGAGAAACGCCATTCTCAAACATCAATCGCAAATGGAGAATGCTCCATTCCTTGGTAGCGATGAACGCCTGTTTTGGCAGCGCTCCGAAGATAGAAACAGAGCTACTGCCCATCTGTATTGGAAATTGGGCTTGGCATCGTATGAGGCCATTGAAGCTTTTGTAGAATACAAGCCTTTGTAGAGAAAAGGATTTGAGGAATCTTTTTAAAGAAAATAGAGACCAGAATAGCTGTTAGGTGTTAGTTAAGAATTATGGAATGAGGGGTCTGCAATACAACGCATACCCCACATTCCATCCTTTTTTTTGTCATTCCGAGATCCCACCCAATTTTTTTATTGTGCAAAAAGAAGAAGATGACA
>CAYVLC010000006.1:0-36816 GCA_964452155.1 uncultured Dysgonomonadaceae bacterium | reverse complement strand
TACTCAAACGTGGTTTTTGATGGGTAAGAAATGAGGTTTTAGTACTCAAACGTCATATTTGATGGGTAAGAAATGAGGTTTAGAACAGAAACATGACATTTGAGGGGTAAGAAATGAGGTTTTGGAGAGAAACATGACATTTGAGGGGTAAGAAATGAGGTTTTAGTACAGAAACATGATATTTGAGGGGTAAGAAATGAGGTTTTGGTACAGAAACGTGGCATCTACAACTCAATATGGTAGGTTTGGGTACTCAATAGAGAAATTTGAGGGGTTAGAAATAAGGATTTAGTACAGAAACGTGAAATCTGATCGGTAAGATATGAGGTTTTGGAACCGAAACGTGATATTTGATCGGTAAGAAATGAGGTTTTGGAACTGAAACGTGAAATCTGATGGTTCGGATGTGACGAAATAGAGAAAATAGCTACCATCTGGCCATTAAAAATAACAAAATCTATTTTTTTTTATACTTTATGCGCCTCAAAAAGTTTGTTTCATTCATTTTTCTGACCACCTGTATCACAACATGGGGCAATTAAATATTATTTGTGGCATACTATTATATTAAAATATCTAAAACTCTGTACAGGTAGGTCTATAAGGAGAGAGAGGGGGCATTAGGTTTTATTAGTAAACCGGTTCGTTAGCTGGAGGCACGGTAAATCTGGGAGTATCTCACAAACTGTGTAAGTAATTAATTGGAGGTCAAAAGTCTCTAGAAGCTGGAAGCTACGAGTACATAATCTGGCTGTGACACACCTAATACTTCATATATGATATCTCAGACCCTATATCACACAATCACAAACTCTTATTAATTGCATCAATATAGGCCAACAGCTCATCTTTTCCGATGCCCGTTTCGGCTGAGGTAACAAATACAGGTGGCAACTCCTCCCACGATTTCAGCATCTCTGCCTTGTAGGCATTTACATTCATCTTCAATTTGCCAGCACCCTGTTTGTCGCCTTTGGTGAATACGATAGAGAAAGGAATGCCGTTTTCGCCCAACCACTCCATAAACTCTAGGTCTATGGCTTGGGGCTGGTGGCGGCTATCTACTAGCACAAATAAAGAAGTCATGGCGGTGCGCTCCAAGACATAGTCTTCGATGATTTCTCTCAACTTATCGCGACTCTCTTTTCCTCTGCGGGCATAGCCATATCCGGGCAAATCGACCAAATACCACTGGTCGTTTATCAAGAAATGGTTTATCAGCATTGTCTTACCAGGAGTGGACGATGTCATGGCCAATCCTTTTCTATTGGTGAGCATATTTATCAACGAAGACTTGCCCACATTCGAGCGGCCAATAAAAGCATATTCGGGCTTCCCATCTTGGGGGCAGCTTGTATAATCGGTGTTACTTATTACAAATTCGGCACTTTTTATATTCATTGTTTTGTTGTTTTATTAGTTTTTATTGTCGCTCGGGCGCTTTTCTAAAGTGTGTTCACTATGGGCTTGTTATTCCTCAACGAAATAATCCACAATCCTATCACTGTGAATGCACCATTGATAAGCAGCATTTCGTATCCCATTTTATAGCCATAGACATTCATCATTCCCAACTCGAGACCATAGCACAGTATGGGCGCAGCAATGGCTACATAAGGAACCATCCTATCCATTGGCCTGAGCTTGGTGTAGAGCCCAGCTAAGTAGAGGCCCAGCAAAGGGCCGTAGGTGTATGACGCCATCCTATATATTGCATTAATAATACTGTCTGAGCCTATAGCATGAATAATCATGATGATGGCAATAAACACTGCACTAATCAGCACGTGTGTAATTCTACGGGTGCGTGTATTCTTTTTCTCTATCTCCTCAGATCCATTTCCGCTTTTCATCCCTAATATATCTACACAAAACGAAGTGGTGAGAGAGGTCAGGGCAGAGTCGGCACTAGAGAAGGCTGCTGCCACAATGCCCACAATAAATATGCCCAACACGGTGGGGCCCAAATGCTCGCTAGCAATCATGGGCAAAATATTGTCGGCTACCTCGGGCAATATAATATTGTTTTGCTGTGCAAATAGCAATACTAGTACACCCAACGATAGGAAAAGCAGATTCATTGGCACAAATGCGAAGCCATAAGATATGACATTCTTTTGTGCATCTTTCAGGTTCTTGCACGTCAGGTTCTTCTGCATTTGGTCTTGGTCGAGCCCCGTCATTACAATGGTGATGAACATACCACTCAGAAACTGCTTGAAGAAGTTTTGTGTGCTAGACCAACTCTCGAATTCAAAAATACGCGCGTGTGGGCTCTCTCGCACAGCGGTGACAACGCCACCAAAGTCTAAGCCCATCTTAGAGGCCAACTGCCACACAATAAGTACCAGTGCTGTTATAAACAGGAGTGTTTGCAACCAATCTGTCCAGATAATAGTTTTGATACCACTTTTGAAACTATAGAGCCAGATAATGAGGATAATACCAACGACAGTGACTATGAACGGAATACCAAGTGCATTGAACACCAACGACTGAAGAATGAAAGCCACTAAATAGAGGCGTGCTGCAGCACCAACAATCTTGGAGAGCAAGAAAAACCATGCACCTGTCTTGTAGGACTTACGCCCAAAACGGGTGTCGAGATAACCATATATAGTAGTAAGATTGAGCTTATAGTAGAGTGGCAGCAACACATACGCAATAACTAGGTAGCCTGCAAAGAAACCCATTACCATTTGCATATAGGTCATATCTATGGTACTGACCCAGCCAGGAACGGAGATGAATGTGACACCAGAAATGGAGGTACCAATCATTCCGAATGCTACAACATACCATCTTGATGAGCGATTGGCCCGAAAGAAGGCATCGTTGTTGGACCCCTTTCTACTGGTGAAATACGATATCAACATCAGCAGACCTAGATAAGCCACCACAGCCGTTAAAACATATATTGGTTGCATCGAAATAGTTTTTCTAAAAATACTACAGATTCATAAAATAATGGGTAAGCTCTTCGAAATTGTCAAACTTTGCGGCGTAGTTATCGGTTGCCCCAAAGCCATAACTGACAAATACAAATGGTAGCCCAGCCAATTGGGTTTCGCTACTATCGCCATCGGTATCGCCAATATAGACTGGATGCTCTAGGCTGTTTCGTTGTTTGAGCAAGTTGAGATTGTGGCTCTTTGGCATATTGTTTTGCCCATGCTCCATGTAGTCTATAAAGAGGTGGGTTGTATTGGTGTGGTTCATCATATTGACCAGTCCGCCCTCTTCGCAATTGCTTAGCAATAAGAGTTTGTACTTTGCATGCAGTTGCCGAAGCCCTTCCAACACGCCTGTGTAGATAACGGGCTTCATGGTAGGTACTAGTTTTTTGTACTGAACAACTACCTCATCAAAAAGCAAGTCTTGCTGCTGAGCTGGTGCGTGGGGCAAAAGAGTGTTTAGCATTTGTCGGGGCTCTTTTCCCATAAGCCCCATTAGGCTTTCGCGGGTCACTTGCATAGAATGATTGAGCTCTTTGAGAGCAGCATTCCACGCCAAAACATAGGTATTGACATTGTCCCAGAGGGTTCCGTCCATGTCAAATATCAAACTATCGGGTCTTTGTATTAGTTTCTTCAATTTTTTTTAGTGACAAAGTTAACCAACAATGGCAGAAAGCACAAATAATGATTAATTAAATACGTATAATTATAAGATTTGGGTATATTTGTACAAACTATTATTGATAGGTATGCCTAAGAAAAAAGTATGTGTAATTATAAATCCTGTTTCAGGAACAGGTGGAAAGCAATCGATTCCAATAAAGATTAACTCGGCTTTCGATCCAAAAAAATATGATGTTATCATTCGCTACACAGGATATGCTGGCCATGCCACCGAAATAACCAAACAAGCTGTAAAAGCAAACTTCAAATATGTGATTGCTGCTGGAGGTGATGGCACAGTAAATGAGATTGCAAGAGCACTGGTGGGGACTCCGTGTGTATTGGGGATAATTCCGCTAGGATCGGGCAATGGGTTGGCGCGCGACCTGAATATATCTATGAGCATAGACAAATCTATTGAAACAATAACAAAAGGTGTGCAGCGTACCATAGATTATGGTGTAGCCAACAACCATATCTTCTTTTGTACCTGCGGTGTAGGGTTTGATGCATTTGTGAGCGAACGATTTGCCGAAGAAAAAATGCGTGGCCCCATTGGTTACGTAAAAAATATATTGGAGAGTGTTATCGATTTCAAATCTGAGGAGTATGAACTAACTTACGAAGGCAAAACCATTAAAGAGAGTGCCTTTGTGGTTACTTGTGCCAATGCTTCGCAATATGGCAACGAGGCATACATTGCCCCCAATGCCGATATGGAAGATGGCAAAATGAATGTGTCGCTGATAAAACCCATCAATGCACTCGAGATGCCACAAACAACCATTCAGCTTTTCACTAAAAATCTTCATAAAAACAATAAAGTAATCCATATACTCACTTCAGATTTGGTTATAAAAAGAAATCGGTCGGGTGTGATGCACATAGATGGCGAATCTATTGATGCGGGTAAAGAGATTAATGTGAGAATTATTCCAAAAGGACTCCATGTGCTTGCACCCAGAAAAGAAAAAGGCGACAAGAGACCAGCTGAGAATGACCCTATATTTAGTGTGTTTTTGAGGTGGTTTACGTAGTAAATTGCTCATGGGATATGTAATAGATAACAGCTGTGAGGTGTGTACTACCGAGAGTGTAGCTATCAGTTTTATATTAGGTATAGCTTCAATAAATAGTTACGAGGTGCAAAAGATTTTGAACGAGACTCCATCATTGTTCTCTATAGCCAAATCTGACTTCAAAACCTCTTACGTTTTAGAACCTTACTACGATATAATTAAAAAGGGCCAACATACATGCCAGCCCTTTCTAATAAATCGTTTATAATAAATCTACTTCTTTCTCCACAAAGTTATTTCTGACAATTTATCTATCTTTACGCGAGACGATAGCTTTACCTTAGATTTCAAATTAATTGGGTCGCGCTCTAGCACAAAATTATTGTCTAGAATCTCTTTTATTCCACCAAGCGATGTCACTGGTTCTCCATCTTTCTTGAAACCTCCCAGCCAGTTTTCTCTCGCTTGCCCACTCCAATCATAAGTTGACGCAATTACCAAATAACCACCTTCGTTAAGACGGGTGTGAATGGAGGTGAGAAAATCTTTTGGATTGCTCAGCTCTTCCAACAAGTTGGGTGCTACTATCACATCATACCCTTTATAAATTGGTTTCAAGTTTTGCGCATTGTCTTGCTTAAAGGTTATTTTATCTTTGTTTTTGCCCAATCCGAAATCTGCCAAAACAACATCGCGATAATGAACCAACTCTCCCTCATCTTTCATCACATAACGCATATAGCCTTGCTCTTGTAGCTGAATGGCAATACGAATGAAGCGAGCGGAAAAATCTAATGCCGTAACTTTATCGAAAAAAGGAGCCATCTCAAATGCAAAGCGTCCAGTATCGGCATTCAAGTCGAGCAGGGTGTGCACTGGTTTTCTTTCCATTAGGGTCTGTACCACAATGGCTAGTTCTTTGTAGTATGAGGGGTTCAAAGTAAATTTATCTCCCCAGTTTTGCTCGCACGAAATAGCTACTTCGCTATCTGTTTCGTAATCCGCATTCTCTATTTTCAGTGGTGCTTCAGATTCAATCAATCTGAAACCTGCGTGTTGATAAAAATGTCGGCGAAAAGCATAGCGTGAATGTTTGGTAGCTTCGTTACCAGTAGAAATCCACGAACCACCCTTTATCAGATTGTGCTTACCATCAAATGTGGGTGTAGAAAAATCATCGTACATAGGATGTACCTTAAAACCTGGAAACCCTGTGATGGGAGTTTCGCTCCATTGCCACACATTGCCTATCAAATCATAAAACCCTTTGCCTTGATGGAACATATCAACAGGGCATGGCGATGAAAAATATTCTAGATTGATATTGCCGGGTGCTGTGCTGCCCCACTCTAGCTGGTCGGGCACACCTACAAATTCATACAAGCGCATCCATTCGGCTTCGGTTGGTAAGCGGTAGGTTTTGCCTGTTTTCTCTGTCTTCCAATTGCAGAATGCTTTTGCCTCCAGATAGTTTACCTCTACTGGCCAGTTCCACGGCATGGGTACCTCTTGGGCTACCAATCGTAAAGTGTACGCATCGCCTTCTTTTCTCCAGAAAAGCGGCATTTGTGCCTTTTTAAAGTTACGCCATTTCCAGCCCTCTTCGGTCCAGTAGCTTTCAGTTTCGTATCCGGCATCATTTACAAACTCGAGAAACTCTTGATTGGAAGTCAAATACTTGGCAGCTCTAAAATCTGACACCACTTCGGTATGATTGCCATATTCATTGTCCCACCCATAGAGTGGATGACTGGATGGTTTACCCATTTGCATCGTAGCCCCTTCAACAGGGATCATTTCATTTTTAGGAGCATCGCCACTCTCAGAGCAAATCTCACCAAACTTTCCAGATACAACCTCATCCAATGGCAACTGACGAATTAGTACCGACGAAGTTTCTAAGTGAATGCGCTCATGCTCAATACCCATCATTATAATCCAAAAAGGGTTGTCCCAATCGATGGGTAGATGCAGTGGTGTTTCGTCTATTAATTCCAGAATCATCTCCTTTACTTGATCTCTGTACGCGCGTACTGCCTCAACTTTGGGCCAGTTGTAATGATTGTTGTCGAGGTCGTCCCAACTCATTTCGTCAACACCTATGGCAAACATAGATTCGAACTCGGGATTGATACGAGCGTTTATTTCTTTGGCCAAGAATAGTTTGTTGACAAAGAAAGAAGCAGTGTGTCCTAAATAAAACAGAATGATGTGGCGCAAAGGGTCGCCACGATGATAGAAAACCTCATCTGAAGCTAATTGGGTATATAGCTTCTCGTGAACGCTCCATGTTTTGAGGAAGTAATCGCGAATTTCGGCTCGTTTCTCTTCAGAGGAACCATCATGCAGATGGATTGTTTTGGCTACTAATGATTTCATATTATTTTATGTGTTAAGTGTTAGGGCGTATTTCTTTGTGAGTAATATTTGCAGTTGCTAGCAAAATTCGTTTTTATACATTATATCTGATTAGAGGATAAGGGGGCCTGTAGATATTACAGATGCTGCATGCAAAGACTCTACGTAGGCAATAGTTAAGTCAAGCTAATCTCAATAGTCAATAACATATAGCTAGAACCTATTTTCTCGGACTTTAAATATTCAATATTTATTGGCTGAGTTTTTTATGCATATATATCTTTTTCATTTCAAAGGGCTTTTTTGTATTTTTACTCAACTTGGTCTGAAAGATAGTATCTATTTCTTTAAAACCCAACTTTTTATAAAGATTAACGGCAGGAGTGTTTTCTACCCACACCCTAATCACAGCATCGGTGTATGGTTTTGGCTGGCTCATTTTAAACAAATGCTGGAGCAAACCATGTGCAATACCTTGGCCTCTGTAATGCTCATCGACCATTACGTTGGCAATGTAAAGGGTTTTTGCAGGATCGATATCTTTGTGAGCATCAATAGAAAAATCGGGGTCGTTCTTTAACGATACACTTACTATAGCCCCTACAAGTTTATCTTTCTGAAAAGCCATAAAGCCAAATCCAATTCGCATAATCTCGTCTAGCGAGAGTTCTATTGCTTCGGGTGGAATGTACTGTGCATGACGGCCCTCGGTAAAGGATAGCATGTACAGCTGGATGAGCTTATCTTTATGTTTTGGATAGCTCACACTGTCTAAACCAAAATAGGTTATTGGCGTATTTTGTTGCATGACTATATTTATTTTTAGTTTCAATATTCAACAAACAAAGCAAAAGGTTGTTCATAAGTTTTGAGCTAGTTGCTAAACATTTATCACACAACAACTGTTTGATAAGGTAATAGGATTTATCTTTTCATTAAATATGAAATCAAACAACACTATTATATCCACTATTTTAGCTACCCTTCTGCTGATGGGGTGCAACTCTATTACAAGCAACGAAGCGAGTGATGAGAAAAACCACACTACGCTAGGAGCAGACTCTATATCTATAAGAGCAGAGAGCATCATCGAAAAAAAAATTGTGAATTCTTCCATTGATATGCTGGAAAAGAAAGAAATACCTATTCTTTGCTATCATCGCATTGAAGAAGGGCGAAGCGATATTTATACAGTAAGCCCTGATGTGTTTGCATCGCATATAGAAATATTGGCAGACAGTGGCTATAATTCTATTTTACCCAATGAACTGTATGACTATTTGTCACACAATGCAACATTACCCCACAAACCTTTTATGATTACGTTTGACGATTCAAGAGCAGAACACTACAGTATTGCTGCGCCAGAGCTGGAGAAAAGAAACTTTAGAGGTGTGTTTTTTATAATGACTGTAACTAACAACAAAAAGAACTATCTGAGCAAAGATGAAATTGCTCAACTATCGGACAGAGGACACGCCATTGGCCTACATAGCTGGGATCACTTGATGGTGACGAAATACAATGACACTACCCTTTGGAAACAACAAGTATTTGCTCCCCAAAAAAAACTCCAAGAGACAATTGGCAAACCTATAGAGTATTGGGCTTATCCAAATGGAGTGTATAACAGAAATGCTGCAGAAGAATTGGACAAGCATTTTAAACTTTCGTTTATATTACTAGCCAAAAGAGACTCTCTCTATCCTCTTCAAACCATTCGCAGAATGATTGTACCATCTGATTCTCCCAAAAGATTGCTAAGAAGAATAGAAAGCACATTTAACTAAGTAAATCATTTCTTTTTCGATTTCTTCTTTTTCCGATAAAAAAGAACTTTCATCAAAGCTTTGCGTAAAGTCTTATATTTGAAGTCAAATCCTGCATCTTGTATCTTTTGAGAGGAAACACGACTGCCTTCCAAAATTATTTGCGAGGCCTCGCCTAACAATAGTTTGAAAGCAAACTCCGGAACCCGAGGCAAGAACATGGGCTTGCGCAACAAGCTGGCTATTGTTTTCATAAATTGTGCATTGGTAATATCCTCAGGGCCAACTGCATTATAAGCTCCTGTCATGGTCTCATCTTCGATGGCCTTGATATAGATTTCGCATAAATCATCAATATGTATCCAATTCATGTATTGCGTACCTTTACCTAAAGGCGCACCCAGCCAAAACTTTGTAGGGAGAACAGCTTTTTTTATTAGCTCGCTATCATTAGATAATACTACACCTGTGCGGATACTCACCGAACGAATGCCCAAATCGGTTGTAAATTGTTTTGCTTGCTCCTCCCATTCAAAGCAAGTTTCTCCCAAGAAGTCTCCCTTGGCATATTCATCATCTTCTGTGAATACCTTGTCGGAAGTAATAGATCCGTAATACCCAACAGCCGATGCAGAAATAAAGGCATCCATCCTTGTGTTCATTTTTTTCAGCTTATCTAAAATCAAATGAGCAGATCGTACCCTACTTCCCACAATCATTCGTTTGCGTGCTTCGGTCCACTTTCCCTCTGCAATACCTACACCTGCAAGATGAACAATTACATCTGCTTCCTCCAATGCCTCCTCATCAATCTCGCCAGTGAGTAGGTCCCACTTGTAGCGAGGTATTTCGGCCTTTATATGTTTCTCGCGGCTCAGCCAAATTACATCATACCCTTTTTCGATTAGGAGCTCTGAAAGACGTCGGCCAATCATCCCAGAACCACCTGTTATTAGTATTGTTTTCATAGCAAAATATTGTTTACAGCTTATTTATAAAGATATAACAAAAAAAGACAGAAGAAAGTTGCAATGCAACTCGCTTTTGTCTTTTATGTTTATTTAACTGACACCGTTACTCAATAAGCTAATACTTGCAAGCTGGTTAGCTATTCTTCAGTTTCGAGCTCTGAGTACTTAGGGTGTATCGTTATCTTCTATTGCCCATTGCAATCATAACATAGTATATCAAAGTAGCCAACGATCCCAATGCTGCAACAACATAAGTATATGCAGCCCATTTGAGTGCATCTTTGGCTTGTCCGTGATTGCTCACATTGGTTACTCCGGCTGTACTAAGCCACACCAAGGCACGACTTGAAGCATTGACTTCTACGGGTAGTGTTACAAAGCTAAATAGAGTAGTCATTGCAAACAACCCAATACCAAACCAAATAAGCATGGGGAATGTGTTTATTAACAAAATACCAGCCAACAAAATCCAAGTTACCCATTTAGAGGCAAAGGAAACTGAGGGCACCAATGCCGAACGCATCTTTAGTGGACCATAAGCTCGTGCATGCTGTACAGCATGACCCGTTTCGTGTGCAGCAACTGCAGCTGCTGCTACACTGCTGCTTTGAAAAACAGGTTCGCTCAGGTTGATTGTTTTGTTTGAAGGATTGTAGTGGTCTGTGAGGCTGCCACGTACCGATACAACTTGCACATCGTAAATACCATTGTCGTGCAGCATTTTTTCGGCAATATCTCTTCCTGTCATACCATTGGACAATGGTATTTTTGCGTATTTTTTAAATCGGCTCTGTAGTTGTGCAGAAACAGCCCAACTAGCCAATGCTATACCTATAAATAAAATCCAAACCATATCTTTTTATTTTAATTGTTTGTTGTTTTATGAGTTCCTATCATTAATGTATGTACAAAAACTGTGCCATTATTTATTTGATCCAACAGCTATTAAGGTTTGGTTGCAAGCAATTGGCAAATAACATGTGACTCTGTTCTATGTATTGGTTTGCTACATCAAACCTCATACCTCAAACGGCTCTACCTCATAATTGTTTGTGCCCTATCTGGCCCTACCGATACAATCTTGATTGGAACATCCAATTGGGCTTCTAAGAAACTTAACAATGCACTGAACTCTGCTGGAAATTCTTTTTCAGACTGCACCTTAGTCATATCTACCTTCCATCCTGGTAGTTCTACATATTGGGGTGTTATGTCGTCGTTAACTTCAAAAGGAAAGTTTTCTGTTTTCTCACCATTGATATCGTAAGCAACACACACCTTAATGGTATCAAATGCATCCAACACATCCGATTTCATCATGATGAGCTGAGTAACACCATTAATCATTATTGTGTATTTAAGAGCAACCAAATCTATCCAGCCACATCGGCGCGGACGACCCGTAACGGAGCCATATTCACAACCCTTGTTGCGCATCTCATCTCCATCAGCATCAAACAATTCGGTTGGGAATGGGCCACTACCCACGCGGGTACAATATGCTTTGAATATACCAAACACTTCGCCAATGCGATGTGGAGCAATACCCAAACCTGTACATGCACCAGCACATACTGTGTTGGAAGAAGTTACGAATGGATAGGTGCCAAAATCTACGTCCAGCAAAGAGCCTTGTGCTCCTTCTGCTAAAACACTTCGCTCTTGTTTGAGTTGACTATTTACAAAGTGCTCGCTATCGATGATATTGAAGGTCTTAAGTTTTTCTAAACCTGCAAACCACTCATCTTCTAGTTCCGAAAGATTATCGTAATTGAAATTGCAACTATCGAGCATCTCTTTGTGTCTCTTTACTGCAAGGTCGTATTTTTCTTGAAAGCTATGAAAAACATCACCTACTCTCAATCCATTACGGCTTGTTTTATCGGTATAAACCGGACCAATTCCTTTTCCTGTTGTACCAATTTTCATATTACCCTTGGCATCTTCGCTAGCACTATCCAATAAACGATGTGTTGGTAATATAAGGTGAGCCTTTTTAGATATGTAAAGCCTGTCGGTAAGTATATGTCCCGATGCTTCCAATGCTTCTACCTCAGCTTTGAACAGGGCAGGATCTATAACCACACCGTTGCCGATGAGATTGATCTTGCCACCCTGAAAGATTCCTGAAGGAATAGATCGCAATACATATTTCTGGTTTTCGAACTCCAATGTATGACCTGCGTTGGGGCCACCTTGAAACCGCGCTACTACCTTATAATTGGGAGTAAGCACATCTACAATTTTTCCTTTACCTTCGTCGCCCCACTGGAGGCCTAATAATACATCTACTTTCATTTCCTTCTCATTCTATTTAATTTCATTCTGCGTGCATGATTACATTTGCTGCATACGCCATAAATGTACATGCTATAATAACTAACCTTAAATTTTTTTATCGACTTAAGCTGTGCTTCACTAATAAGATTGCTACGCGATTCTCGCACCTCGCCACAATCGGTGCATATTATATGGTCGTGATTTTCATTGCCATAAGCACGTTCATATTGTGCTGCATTTGCTCCAAACTGGTGTTTTACGACCAAACCGCAATCAAGCAACAACTCTATTGTGTTGTACAAAGTAGAACGACTAACTCTAAAGCTAGAGCTAGCATCAATCATAGAATTGTAGAGCGAATCCATATTGAAATGCCCTTTTATGGAGTATATATGATCTAAAATAGCAAAGCGCTCCGATGTTTTGCGATGCTTGCGATACGTGAGATACTCAGTGAACTCGTCTTTTGCTTGTTGCCGGATTTTTTCACTATCCATTGTAACTATATCTTAGGGGGTGTGCTTGTTAAAACTGTTTGATCCTTTTTGTTCTATTTATTTTATTGTTTGCGAGTGATAGTAAAACGCTGGATGACATATTACACTTTCGTTGTTATAAGCATCTGACGAAGTTACAAAATAATAGAATGCATTGTCGCTGTTTTCCACATAAAATTCATAAATAGTTTCTCTTACGCCAGTTGCTACAATATTTGCTGCATTCTCAGTATCAAAATTCTCGCTTGCCGATTTGTATATTGTGTAAGTTGTTCTTTCATTTTTGCCACTTTTCCATTTGAGCTGAAATATGCCATTCACGGTTTCGGCTGTCAAATCGTAAGGTGCTCCAGGTATTGTATCTGACAACCAAGCCATAGGGGGAAGCTTGGCGGGATACTTATAGTAATCGTTTATGGAAAAAAGAATCCCTTTTAGATTAGACAAAACATTTTCGGTGCGAAAGTAGGCCTGACCCGACATTTTTTTCTCTCGCGTATAATCAATTTGATTTACGATGTCTTCCTTGGGCCACTTAAGCTCTAGCATTTGATAAACACCTAGCCCTGGCACTACAATTCTATTGTTGCCATGCAACACCCAATCGTCGGCAAAAGGATAGAAAAGCTGGTTGCGATAGTACATCATGGGGTAGATGGCATCATGATTGCCACTCATCATCCATTGACCTGCGTCTTGCAACACAGTTTCGTATGCATTCCATCCATCGTGTTTGTTGTTCAAAGGTCTGTATCTGCCCAATGGGGAACTACTCACTTGCACCCATGGCTTTATACTTTTTACTGAATCGTACATTTTTGCAACAAATCTGTTTATGTTTTCTCTTCTCCAATCAGAGAGGTTTTTACCATTACCGTGTTTGCTAAACATGGCCCTGTCTGCAAATCTAGTAGTATTGACAGGATATCGAATATAATCGAAATGTACACCATCAACATCGTAATTACTTACAATCTCGTTGACAATAGAAATCAAATAATCGTCTGTTTTGGGATTGCCCGGGTCTAAAAACCATTCGTTTTTATAGCGCAAAGCAATAGACGACTGTTTGCGCACAACTGAACGTTGTCCCAAACCCTGCACATGTCTGTTGCTTCCGAGTGGATAAGTCACTATCCATGCGTGACAAGCAAGGCCACGTTTATGACACTCTTCGATAGCAAACAACAAAGGGTCGAATGCACTTTGGCCCGGCTTTGCCGTTGCCACAACAGACGAAAGGGGCTCTATTACAGATTGATAAAGCACCTCGCCACGCGTACGAGTTTGAAAGAAAACAGTATTGAAATTAAATTTCTTAAGGTCGTCTAGTATTTTAATAAGTTCCCTTTTTTGCACATCTACGTCGGTTCTGTTTTTAGGCCAATCTAATCCGTAGTTGGTAGTCAACCAAACCGCTCTTACTTCGGTTGAGGGTGGATCATTCGCATAAACTTGCACTACAAAAAAAAGACTTATGCAAATAAGCCAATATATTTTATTCATTGTTTCTTTTATCAATCTATTCTTATACTCATACAAAAATAAAATAAAACAACTAACTAATGAGTGTTTACGTATTAATTAACATAATAAAGGAGTTTGCTTGTAACTCTGATTTCAACACAAAAAAACATGTGTCAATGTAGCTTAGTGCATTATAAATATGAAGATTGTTTTACTACATAAAAAAATTAAGACAACTCCCCATCATAGCTTTTAATAAATGATTATATTTGAATTATCAATTAAATACGATAGAAAATGAAACCACATATTATTATTACTGGCGGTGCACAAGGAATTGGGAAGATTACGACCCTTGAGTTGCTCAAACAAAACTATTGTGTCTCGGTCTTCGACTCTGACAAAGATGCACTCAAAGAGTTGAGGCTTGAAGTGGGCAGAGAGATTTGTTTGCTATATCACGTAGATGTTTCAGATGAGAAAGAGGTCATAGATGCTATTAAGAGCTCAATTAAAATATTCGGAAACCTCTACGGACTAATAAACAACGCAGCCATTAGTACAAACAAACCTATACTAGAACTATCACTAGCAGAATGGGAGCAGGTAATAAGCACCAACTTGACAGGTGCGTTTTTGTGCTCAAAATATGCACTACCACACCTTATAGAGACCAAAGGTTGCATCATTAATATGGCTTCGACTCGTGCTTTTCAATCGGAAGCCAATACCGAAGCTTACTCTGCTAGCAAAGGTGGTATTTTTGCTTTTACACATGCATTGGCCATGAGTGCAGCTCCTGATGTAAGAGTCAATTGCATTAGCCCAGGCTGGATTGATGTATCGGGAGTGAAAAAAAAATCGTTGGCTCATCAAACAATATTGTCGCAAAGCGACCATGAGCAACATCCCGCAGGAAGAGTTGGCAAGGCACTAGATATAACGCGCACAATACTATTTCTATTGGACAAAAAAAATGATTTTATAACAGCACAAAACTTTGTTATTGATGGTGGAATGACTCGTAAGATGATCTATGCTTAAATATTCTTTGATGGCTTTATTCGCATAAGGATTACACCTACCATAATCCAAAACATTTCTCTAATTCGAGTTATTAAACCAACATAAACACCAACACCCAAAGGAATTGTAAGCATGCTAAAGGCAATACCAAAGCCACCTTCGCGAGTTCCCAGTTGCATGGGTGAGAAGAAAAGAATATTGGCAAACAAAGAAGAGAATGCTGCAATAATAACGCAGTCGAAAAAAGAGAGAGAAAGCCCTATTGGAATGGCCATAAACATAATTTCGATTGAAGAGAGAAATCTGGCAGCAACCTCAAATGAAAGAGCAAGAAAAAAATCTCTCTTTCTATTGGTATATAGCTCTGCCATCAAAGTATCCATCACCTCTATTCTTTGAGCATGAGCTGCTCTATATACCCTCACTTTACTTTTTACAAAAGGCAACTGAGAGGCTACACCAAGTGCCTGATGAATAAGCCCTTTGCGAAAAACCGTGAAGGCCCAATAAGTAAGTAGCAATGCTCCTAAAACAACCCCCCAAAGAACTATCTTAATTCCTAGAGGAATAACAGGGACTACAAAAATAAAAATTGGCACAGAAAGCATCCAGAATATAAAGTGTGCCAAAAAATGCATCATGGTAGATAGCAAAATACCCGAGGCAGCTTGGTCGATTCCTAAATCTTCTTTCAGTTCAATTATTTTGTAAGGCTCGCCACCCAACAATCCAATCGGCGTCATGCTGTTTATAGCAAACCCGCTAACCATGAGCTTAATTTTCCGTAGTAGCGATACTTTATCTGAACCGTTACCACCTCGCAGGATGACATGAAAAGCCAACCCATTGAATGTATATACAAAAGCCCAGACACCTACAATTGCAAAAAACCACCAGCCAGTATCTTTAATGTTATCCCAAATAGTGCCAATACCGACACGATAGACCATCCAGATTAGTACTAATATGCCTATTACAAAAAATAGATCACGTACTCTCTTTACTATTTGATTCATGTATGTTTATTTAATTCTACAAACAATTACTCCTGTTGTGAGAGAAAGCTTGCTTCGTGAAAATTGTGACAAAAATACGTTCTAAATACAGAGATAGAGCAATAAAAATGAATTAAAATCAATAAACAACAACAAAAATCTCAACCAATACACCTAAGACTTTAATGCTGTTGACAATAAATAATTGGGTCATGTATCGGTTGAGATTTACAATGTGTGAATGTATCTTTTAAAAACTATTTACGGAAAGGAGGTTTCACTACTTCCGCTTTCAAATTCTTGTTTCGAACTTGAATGAATATTTCTGTTCCAAGTTTGGCATATTCTGGCTTTACAAATCCCATACCTATACCAATTTTCAGCATCGGAGACATTGTTCCTGATGTTACTTGGCCTATCTCTTCACCGTCGCTGTTTACAATTTTATAACCTTGACGAGGAATCCCCCTTTCTGACAAAGTGAAAGCACACAGCTTGCGAGTAACACCTTCGTCCTTTTGCTTTTCTAATACATCGCGACCAATAAAATCGTTACCCTCGGTAAACTTTGTGATCCAACCGAGGCCTGCCTCCAAAGGTGTGGTCTCTTCAGTCATATCGTTTCCGTATAAATTGAAACCCATCTCTAAACGCAATGTATCTCTCGCACCCAAACCAGCTGGTTTGACACCAAATTCCTTTCCGGCTTCAAATAGGGCATTCCACATTTTCTCGCCCTGGTTGGGATAGAAGTATAATTCGAATCCTCCTGCTCCTGTGTATCCAGTGTTGGAGATAATTACATTGTCAACGCCTGCCATTGTGCTATATTCAAAAGCATAGTAAGGTATTGCAGATAAATCTGTATCGGTAAGTTTTTGCAATAATTCTGTAGCTTTTGGCCCTTGCACTGCCAATAGTGCAGTGTGCTGCGAAGCATCTTCTATGATTGCTCCCATTGTGTTTTGCTTATTACACCACTCCCAATCTTTCTGAATATTCCCAGCATTTACAACCAACATGTATTTCTCTTGCTCCATGTGATAGAGCAGAAAATCGTCGATAATACCACCTTTCTCGTTAATAAAAGAGGTGTACTGTATCTTACCCACTTTCAGATTTGAAGCATCGTTGCTTGTAATTTTTTGTATCAACTCAAGTGCTTTGGGTCCGTTTATCCAAAACTCACCCATGTGCGACACATCAAATACACCCGCTGTTTTGCAAACTGTGGTGTGTTCGTCTAAAATACCAGTGTATTCAATTGGCATATTGAATCCGGCAAAGTCGTGCATTTTAGCTCCCAGCTTTATATGCAGATTGGTAAAAGGTGTTTGTTTCATATTTTTTTGTAAATTGTATTATTTAATTTCGCTATTTTGACTCTTCGGCAAGTAATTGTGCTATTTTTACAACCACTTCAGAAGCTTTTTTTAAGGACTTGATAGGCAAAAACTCGAAACGGCCATGAAAGTTGACCCCACCAGCAAACACATTGGGGCAAGGCAAGCCCATATAAGACAGGCGAGCTCCGTCTGTGCCGCCACGAATAGGCTTAACAATAGGCTTTATATCTAAAGCCTCCATTGCTCTAAAGGCTAGGTCAACAATGTGTTTCACAGGTTCCACTTTTTCGCGCATATTATAGTACTGATCTCTCATTTCTAGTTTTAAAACCTCGGGGTATTTTGTGTTGAGAAAATCAATTGCTTGTTGCATTTGCTTTTTGCGACGTTCAAACAAGGCGCGGTCGTGGTCGCGAATTATGTAAGCAACGCTTGCTTCGTCAACAGTTCCGGCTATCTCTATCAAATGGAAAAATCCTTCGTAGCCACTAGTAAACTCAGGGCGCTCATTTACAGGAAGTAGCTCTACCAATTCGCTAGCAACATGCAAAGCATTTATCATTTTGTTTTTAGCATAACCAGGATGTACATTTCTTCCCTGAATAGAAATCTTTGCTGCTGCAGCGTTAAAGTTTTCATACTCCAATTCTCCCAACACACTTCCATCCATGGTGTAGGCCCACTCGGCTCCAAACTTTTTCACATCAAAATGGTCGGCACCACGCCCAATTTCTTCATCGGGTGTAAAGCCTATTCTTATTTTGCCATGCTTTATTTCCGGATGATCTATAAGGTATTGCATGGCATTCATTATCTCGGCAATTCCTGCTTTGTCATCAGCTCCCAGTAGAGTTGTACCATCAGTAACAATAAGGTCTTCACCTATATAATCCAGCAACTCAGGAAAATCTTTGGGGGACATAACAATATTCTCAGATTTATTGAGAAGAATATCTTTCCCATCATAGTTTTCAACAATACGCGGATTCACATTCTTTCCGCTCATATCGGGGCTAGTGTCGAAATGCGCAACAAAACCAATTGTAGGTACCTCTTTATTGCTATTGGAGGGTAGTGTAGCCATTAGATAACATTTGTCATCCAATGAAATATCTTCAAGGCCCATCTCTCTCATCTCTTGCTCAAGCAAGAGAGCTAGGTCGAACTGTTTTTTTGTACTAGGTGTTTCATTGTTGTTTTCATCAGATTGCGTATCTATTTTTGCATATTTGATGAAGCGATCTACGATATTCATACGTTGATGTTTTTAGATATATATGTGTGTGTCTGGTTATAATAAATGTAACCTTTTGCAATGCTTTGTCGAGCAAGCTAAGAATACATCCTTTAAATAACAAATATACGAGTTTCTTTTTTATTTAAATAGTTTTGGTATCTAAATGTTGGGTTCTAATTAATAGAAGCAAAAGACAAATCGTGATAACAGCAAGCTTTTCTGAATATATCCTCATACAATCTTTATCTGATGTAAGAGAGCCTGAATTATTTGAAGAAGTTGTGTAAAAGTCTAATATAGTGCTTAAAAACTAATTGAAATACAGATTTAAGGGAGACCCCGACTACTAAGTGATACAAAATATGAGCGAAAAACTATTTGAGTTTTTTGCTTTTGAAATAAATTTATGTATCTTTGCAGCTGGGTAAGTCCTATACGGCCAGCTCCCGAAGAATCCCCCAGGGCTTGATCGCAGCAAGGGTATTTGGTTGTAGCGGTGCGATATAGTAAGCTTACCCTTTTTTTGGGTCTATACTTTTCTGAAAACAGCTACTATCCATCTAAATTAAAACACACTAGCCGCCAATTTATTTCTATGCAATCCTATTGTTAAGTTACTTATAATTCTAGTCTCTCAGGTTTATTCTAGAATAACTGAAGGTTTATTGCTCTCAAGTTTCGACGTTTTACAACCTTTATTCATAGGCAACTACTAAATCTTAATCCTATTCTCACAATATATTGACCATTAGCATAGCTTTGTTTTACTGATGTATGCATAGTTGTATTGATAGCACTCATAATTAATTGCATATTTTTGTGGTTATGACCTAGTTTAGATGGCGTGTGCAGTAGTTTTATAAGACAAACTAAGGTCACAAGAGAAGATTGCATACCTTTGAATAACAAAAAAACTCTCACAGAAGGTATAAGGGTAAGCAATCTTACTAAACTGATATTCTGATAAGTAGTAGAAAATAGTAAAGAAATAAGAAACATAAATCTAGAGATGGCTCTGTTTTACACACTTATTTTTGAGGAGGCGTATCTCGGAATCTCATCTCAATTGGCCACTTATTTCGTTTGAAAGAGCTGATAAACATAAACAAAAACAGCCCTGAAGAAATCTCAGAGCTGTTAATAAATATGAGCCTCAGTATCTATGAGATTGATCTGATAAATTTGTAATCGAGAGAATACTTGCCTGGTCCTGTTATAACTAATGCAATAAATACAACTAACCCTTTTAGTGCATTGGAGTAAACAGCAAACGGATCTCCAGAAGCCACGTGCATAAATACAGCAACAATCATTGTAAAAAGAAGCATCAGAGCCACAGGTCGATGCAAAAGACCCAAAATTATGAACGCCCCACCAATTGCTTCTGCAGCTGCAGCCATAAAACCCCAAAATGCAGGAACAAATGATATTCCCATCATGGAAAGAGCTGCCCCTAACTGTGTCCAAGTTTCTACTCCACCCATCAATTTGGGTAAACCATGGATAATAAATATTATCCCTATTCCAATACGCAAAACTAGTAATCCGGTGTTAACCAATTCTTTTTTAGTAATCATGTTCTAATAATTTAAAAAGTGTGTCTGTGTTATGAATAAAAAAAACTGAAAGGCAATATCATTGGTTTTCGGCTATTAGCTAAGAAAATGGTTGCACTTTGCAGCTTCAAAAAATATTGTTGCAACTATAACCCTCAATCACTCAATTTTGTTTACTTTTGTTTCAATAAATAATTATATATGTCAACATTTGCACCATTTTCGAAACCTTTATATATAATGCTCAAGCCTGTAGGAGCGTTATGCAATCTAGCATGCGACTATTGCTACTACCTAGAAAAATCGAAGCTCTATACCCATAACCCTCGCCATGTGATGAGCGACGAACTCTTGGAGAAATTTATACAAGAATACATTGGGTCGCAAACCATGCCACAAGTAATGTTTACTTGGCATGGTGGCGAAACACTTATGCGACCATTATCGTTTTACAAACGTGCAGTAGAGCTGCAAAAACAATATGGCCAAGGACGCCAAATAGACAATTCGATACAAACAAACGGAACTCTACTTACAGATGAGTGGTGCGAGTTTTTTAGAGACAACAACTTTTTGGTAGGAGTATCTATAGACGGGCCTCAAGACTTTCATGATGAGTACCGACGGAACAAAATGGGAGCACCCTCTTTTCATAAAGTAATGCAAGGCATCAGTTTGTTGAAGAAGCATGGTGTACAATACAACTGCATGGCTGTTGTAAATGATTATAATGCAGACTACCCGCTTGAATTTTATAATTTTTTTAAAGAAATTGGTTGCGAGTTTTTACAATTTGCTCCTATAGTGGAACGCCTAAAAGATGACAAATCATCATCCACATTGCTTGCAAGTGCTAAGGATAAGGAGGCTAAGCTAGCACCATTTAGTGTTACACCCAAGCAGTGGGGCAATTTCTTATGCACCATTTTTGATGAGTGGGTGCGCAAAGATGTGGGCAAACTTTTCATTCAAATATTCGACTCAACACTTGCCAATTGGGTTGGCGAACAACCAGGCGTGTGCACCATGGCCAAAACTTGTGGGCATGCAGGAGTAATGGAGTTTAATGGCGACGTCTATTCGTGTGACCACTTTGTATTTCCAGAATATAAATTGGGTAATATATACAAAGAGCCCCTTGCATCTATGATGTATTCTGAGAAACAACTAAAATTTGGCACAGACAAGTTTGATAAGCTTCCACAGCAATGCAAAGAGTGCAACGTATTGTTTGCATGCTACGGAGAGTGTCCAAAAAATAGATTTACTTACGACAAATATGGCGAGTATGGATTGAATTATTTATGCGAGGGATTCTATCAGTTTTTCAATCATGTTGCCCCATACATGGATTTCATGAAAAAAGAACTATTGGCAAAACGACCGCCTGCCAATGTAATGAATTGGGTTGACTAATGGCTTATATATAAAGAGACAGTAAACTGTATCGCCCTTGAGCACCAATAAAAAAAAAGAAAATGCTATTTATATACATTATAATATTATAAGTAGAGATGTTTGTTGCCAGTATGGTATCAATCAATTGGTAAAAATCAGCTTTATCAAACAGAAATTAAATCTACCATAATAGATTAGGCGCTCATAAGATAAAAATTAAAGACAACTTATTAAACTTATGCTTAATGAGAGTAAAGCCAAGTTTACCTCGGTAGATAGAGCAATCATGAGATGATAGGTCTAAATAACCGTTGTGTATGTAGCAATCATGAGATGAAGAGTAAAAGTAACCAGATTAGTTTTGACAATTGTGAGAAGAAAGTCAATTTTACTACGGATATTCACACTTTCAGAACCTAAACTTTATACATAACATGAAAGAAGAGGTTTTTGTCTAATATTAAGGTACAATGCAAAACAGTTTAAGGTAAAACAGAGAATTTTGCTATTGATCAAAAGCCTAGCATTTAAATATCATTTGCTAATATATAAAACAGAAAAAAGCTAAACCTATTGGATTTAGCTTTTTTCTGTTTAGTTTCAAAACACTTAAAGTTATATTAGTTATCGACTTTTCTAGACGAATAACTAATCTTGAGAGCATAAGCTCTTCTTAATGCCTGCTTTACTTCAGTTACATAACGCATTTGAGTTTCCTCATCTACTTTCAAAGACACGGTCATAAATTGCTGGTCAGCTTCACTTAACATGTTTCGTTCCGATGCAATATAATCGTGTATGTCTTCTACTTCTGCAAATTTATCATTCAATTGCATGAAAGTACCAGTACCAAATTTTGGATCTACTGGTTGGCCCATGTAGATATAGGTAACCAACGATTTTTTTTCTAGTTTCTGAACCTCTGATGCTTCTGGAATTCTAAATTTTACCATCAAAGTAACCTCTCTCATGGTTGTTGTAACCATAAAGAAAAATAAAATTGCAAAAATCATGTCAGGTAATGATGAGGTATTTAACGCTGGCATCTCACGTCCGCCCGATTTATTAAATTTTCCCATTATTTCTTTCCTCCATAACTTTTAGGTTCTGCCTCAGAAATTCGCTGAGGATATACCTTATTAATTAAATCTTTCTCTTCGGTTGTAATTTCTTCATACGATCTGTTGAAATACCTTCTAGCAGCTTCTTCCCTTAACTCGTTATAAGCTTTTACCAATTCGTTTTGTACTGCAAGGTATGCTTTATAACTAGTAGTGTTGTCATTCTGAAGAGACACCACATGATCTTTAGTCACACGTAGCTTTCCGATCGGATGATCAAATTCTTCTTCAAAAAGTTCTGGTAAATCCTGATTGTTGTTAGGATTAACCACGAACTCTTTCACTTTATCTTTTAAACTTTGTTTACCCGTCTTCCCTTGGAGTTCCCTTAAATTATCATAGTGAACATCGCCAACCATTGTTTGGTTTAAAGAGTTGACCAACACCTGCATGAGATTTCGTCTTTGGACTTTCATCTCTGAGAGTTGTTCTTCATCTTGTGGAGGTGGAGGTAGGCGTCGTGCCAATCCACTGTCTGTATCCATTGAAGAGGTAACAAGGAAAAAAATTAGCAAAAGGAAAGCAATGTCAGCCGTTGAGCTGGTATTTACATCAGGTACCTTTCTTTTTTTCTTAGCCATATTTTTGTTGTTTTATACTGGAAATATAAATTTATTTCCGTTTACCTATTCTTTTTATTAAAGGATTAAGTAGCATTGCCAAAACAGTTAACGTCATCAAGATATATACTGAATAAATCCACATATCTGTCAACTTCAACATCGTTGGCACATTGTCAGGACCTTCATATCCAAGGATATTAAGTGGTGTACCGTCTCCTATAGTATAGGCAATTATCAACAACACTGCAAATATAAGCATCGTAAATAACGAGTTTATTGCACGTTTTCTATTGTGTCTGAAATTATTGATAAAGCCCATGATTGAGAAGGCAAACACTGAAAATACTGTTATTCCTAACAGTAAATATATCCAATAAAGAAGTCCATTAGTGAAATTAGGTTCGTCTCTACCGACTAATTCCGCGAATTGATTTTCGGGTGAAACATTACCACCTAAGAAGAACAATGCTATAAGAACAATTGTTACTGCAGATAAGGCATATAATGTCCAACGCGAAATTCTAGATATTTTTGTTACTGCCATTGGATTAATTATATTTTATGTTTTACATTGTATCTAATTACGTGATCAAGGAATGTAATTGATGCATCTTCCATCTTATTTAGGATAGTCTCAACTTTATTCAAAATGTAGTTGTAGAACAACTGAAGAATAAGCGCAACAATAAGACCACCAATAGTTGTAATAAGTGCTACTTTCATACCACCCGCTACAATAGTAGGGCTAATGTCTCCTGCACGTTGAATATCGTCAAACGCTTGTACCATACCAATAACAGTACCCAAGAAACCAAGAGATGGAGCCATTGCAATAAACAATGTTATCCAAGATAGATTTCTTTCTAATAGACCTGCCTGTACACCACCATAAGATACTACAGAGCGCTCTACTACTTCTGCACCTTGATCAATACGTAGTAAGCCTTGATAAACAATAGAAGCAATTGGACCTCTGGTGTCGCGTGCTAATGATTTTGCTCCTTCTACGTCGCCTCTGTCAAGAGCTTGACCTATTTCACTCAACATGCTTTCTACGTGTGCATCAGCAAGACTAAGATAAATAATTCTTTCTAAACAAAATGCTAGACCTAAAATTAAGGGTATAGCTACTAAGCTCATAAAGAATGCTCCACCTTCGATAAACTTAATCTTAAGTGCTTTGTGGAAACCGGTAGGTTCTTCAACAACTGATGATGAAGCATCATCTTGAGCTGCAGGAGAGGCTACTTGTTCAGTTGCAGGCTGTGCTTCTGCGTCTTGTGCTAAAAGAACCGATTGCAACCCTACTGACATGAGTCCTAGAATTGCGAAAATTGCAAATAACTTTTTCATTGTGTGTTCAATTTTTTGAGGATTAATGAATTTAACTTGTTATTAATTTAAAATGATTATTTACGTTGTTACTATTATTTATTAAACGTTTTATCTTGCTTCTGCTGGCTTTATATCTTTGTTGTACCTCTTATTGCGGAGAGAGTGGGATTCGAACCCACGATACACTTTTGGCGTATACACGCTTTCCAAGCGTGCCTCTTCAACCACTCGAGCATCTCTCCTAAAAAATGAGGAGAGTGTCTGAAATCGTTGCAAAATACAACTTTTTTTTCACTTACATCTCATTTAATGACAAAAATAGAGAATTTATCCAACATTACCATCCATAAATGGAATAATTTTGTTGTTGAATAAAAGCTTCACAGCTACTCATTCGTATAAAAAACAGTAATTCAGAGTTTTATATCAAAAAGACGCATTGCATTTGTTTTTGTTATTTGTGCCATTTTGCTGTAATCTACATTGTATATATCAGATAATGTTTCATTAATATGCTTTAGAAACATCGGCTCGTTTCTTTTGCCACGACAAGGTACTGGACTTAAATACGGAGAATCTGTTTCTAAGAGTATTTTACTGACAGGACAGTTTATCAAAACATCTCGAAGATTTGAGTTTTTAAAGGTTACAATACCATTGATACCAATATAGAAGTTCTGAAACTTCAACAATTCTTTCAAATCACTTTCATCTCCATCAAAACTATGAAACACACCTCGCAATTTTTCAGGTCCCACACGGCGCACAGATTCTATAATCTCCTTGTAAGAATTGCGCGAATGAATTGCCACGGGCAAATCTTTCTCGATACTCCATAAAAGTTGTGTTTCAAAAGATTCTATTTGTTCTTTTAAAAAAGTTGAATCCCAATAAAGATCTATGCCTATTTCTCCTATTGCTACATAATCGTTGCAACTACTAAGCTCTGTGTAAATAGCATCTAGCTCCTCTTTGAAATTTTGTTTTACACTGGTAGGATGAAGCCCCATCATTGGCATAAAAACCGAAGGATACGCAATTGTCGTTTTTTTTAATGAAGCAATTGTAGAAACATCTATGTTTGGGAGTAAAATTTTTTCCACCATAGTTTGTTTTGCTCTTTGCACAACTTGTGCAAGATCTACAATAAAATCATCTGCATATAAATGGGCGTGAGTGTCAATTAGCATTATTCAACAATTTCTCCTTTTCTATAATAATACACAATGCCATACTCTTTGTTTTTATCTATTTTTATTTTTGGTGCCAAAGTGCTATTCGCTTCTTCAACCTGCTGCCAGATATCTAAAATTATCGTATCAATTTCGGAACGAAAGTTCATTATATCTGCTTGCGTTCTATTGGTTGATTTTTGATGAATCTGTTGGGTATGGTATCCATCATTAAATAATGAGAACATTACTTTTACTTTGGCAATAGTAGGATTATAAATTGGCACTCCGCCTTCTGCTATACGTTTTTCTTCACCTTCAATAATTTTTTGCCCCCATTCGAGCAGCATTTCATTTGTTGAAAGGTCGGGAACAACCATATCACAATTGTCTAAACCATACAAAGCAAGATTATCTTGTTTTATTTCGTTACGTATGACAGCTAAATAGAGCACTTGCACAAAGTGTGAAATATACATGCGTGCATTTTTTATCTGTTTCTGAAAAAATTTATTGGCCTTAACCTGTATTTCTAAAGTTTGCTGATATAAATTGCACATTCTCTCAAACTTTCCAACTGCAGACTTTGCTCTGTACAAAGTGCTCATAGATATAACCACTTCATTAAAATCAGTGCTAGCACATTTATCTATAGCTGTTTTCAAGGCTTTCAAACGTGCACTGTCAGTATTTGGTAGTCTTCTGTAAGGCATATTTAATTTCTAAAGGTATATACGAAAAATAAATTGTTGACCTTCTCTTAATTCGTATAGAATAAAGAAGATTGCGTTTTTTTATTTTTCTCTGTTCATCAAGTTATTGGCATATTTCAGAAGTTGCACTTTTCTTTCGTCCGCCACATTTACCTCTGACAGATAAGCCAATCCTGCAAGATAATATTTTTTTATTAGTTTATCGGTGAGAATTTCTAATTTTAAACCATCATAAATTTCTTTAACAGCATTTATTTTGGCTTCAGGGTCAAAGTTTTCTGCATTTATCCAATGCAGTAGAGCTTCATTTTTCTCTTTATTACTGTTTTCGAGTGCCTTTATGAGTAGAAATGTTTTTTTATTGCTAAGTATATCTCCACCAATATTTTTTCCAAATTCTATTGGATTACCATACACATCCAACAAATCATCTTTCAATTGGAATGCCAAACCAATATTGATACCAAAATTATACAATCGATCAGCATCTTCTACTTTCGCATTGCCTATAATAGCTCCAATTTTTAATGATGCAGCCAATAGTACTGCAGTTTTCAAACGAATCATCTCTATGTACTCGCTCTGTTTCACATTTAAGCGTTTCTCAAAGTCCATATCATATTGCTGTCCTTCGCAAACCTGCATGGCTGTTGTTGTAAAAACATCCAATACAGTAGGTAAAACTGCTGTTTCTACTTTTGCAATAAATCTATACGCATCTATCAGCATGGCGTCACCAGAGAGTACTGCAGTATTATCGCACCATTTTGTATGCACTGTTGCTTGTCCGCGCCTCATTGATGCATTATCCATAAGGTCGTCGTGAAGTAAACTAAAGTTATGAAATATCTCTATTCCTATAGCAGCTGATGTTGTTTTCTCTATATCGTTTGTAAACAGATTTGTTGCCATATAAGTTAATATTGGCCTCAATCTTTTTCCTCCCAACGATAAAATATACTTAATAGGATCGAACAACGATTTAGGCTCTTTCCCATAGTTCAATCCATCTATGACTGCATTTATTTTTTTCTCTAAATCAGCAGAATTATGTATCATAATATTTCAGGTTGTGTATAAAATCAATAAAAGCTGCTTTAAAAATATAAAGCAGCTTTTATTTCTATCGGATTACTCTGAACAAAAAAATTGTAAGTAAATTAGTTTTGAAGACGGAATACTACTGGCAATGTAAAACGAACACGCACAGGTTTTCCACGTTGCTGGCCTGGAGTCCATTTAGGCATAGTTTTAATTACACGCACGGCCTCTCTATCCAACGATGGGTCTTGCCCCCTCACTACTTGCACGTCTGTGATACTTCCATCACGTTCTACTACAAAGTTTGTAATAACACGTCCTTGAATACCATTTTCTTGTGCAATAACAGGATACTTGATGTTGTCTCCTAAAAACTTCATCAATGCAGTGGTTCCTCCTGGAAATACAGGTTGCTTTTCAACCACCACAAAAATTTCTTCTGTTGCTTCTTCCTCTACAGGTTTGGGAGGTGGTGGTGGTGTGTAAGTTTGAATCTGCGCTTTTGATTGATCATCTTCCAATGAAGACAAATCAATTTTAGTTTCAACTTTTTCTTCTGTCACCTCAATAATCTCGGGTACCTCTGGCTCTGGTGGTGGGGGTGGAGGCGGTGGTGTTGGATCGCGTTGAGTTATTTCAATCTCTTCTTCAGCCAGCACATCTTGCACAATCACCGCTTCATCTAGCTTAGTAATGGTAGATGACCACTCAAAGCCAACAAATAAAACAGCAAGAGCTACAACCAATCCCATAAGGAAAAAAGTAGTCTTATGCGTTTCTATGTTTGCTTTCGGTGCTTTTTTAACTTCCATGTTTTTGTTTTTAATGTGTTTTCGTTAATACTTACCGTTATCTTCAATTACAAAAATAGATATTATTTTGATATTTGCTCTATTTTTCGAAGTAAAAATTTTAAAAATCGGTTAATTCAGCATTAATAGTTTCTTTATTGCATGCAATGTAAGAATTTACATTGTAAAGAATAGTGCTAAACTATATTTTTATTTTGTAAATGTCTTGCAGATTGCGTCCAAATCCATCATAGTCTAAACCATATCCAACAATAAAATCGTTTGGTATTTCTAGGGCTATGTAATCTGGTTTTACATCTTTGACCAAGGCCTTTGGCTTGAACAGCAATGTTGCAACTTTAATTTCCTTTGGCTGGCGGGTCTCAAACTCATTTATCAACCCTTCAATCGTGTGCCCAGTGTCAACAATGTCTTCTACTATAACCACTGTACGGTTTTTAATGTCTTCTTTGAGTCCCATTACCTCTTTTATGTTCTGTGTGCTAGTAAGACCTTTGTAAGAGGCTATTCGCACAAAAGTTATTTCGGAGGGTATTGTGACGTGCTTCATCAAATCGCCAGCAAACATAAACGAACCATTTAGGATAGCTATAAAAATAGGATTCTTACCTTCCAAGTCCTTATTAATATCTATAGCAAGACGCTTAATGCTCTCTTGTATAGTATCGGCATCGATAAATAATTCGAAATCTTTGTCTAATATTCTCACTTCTTTCATAAAGGTGTTTCGATGTTTTTATATTTATCGAACAAAAGTACTATTTTTTAATCTATCTAGGCCTATAGAATCAATCAATCTTTTTTTACTTATTCAAAAAGTTTTGAAACGAAGAACCAGTTAAATAGCGTTGTTTGTCTTCAGAGCTTATAATTTTACATTCGCCCACTTGCATATAACGCCTGAAATAAGCAAAAATGGAGTATCCAGCATCTCTTAGAAATTTTGGAAACACGGTTAATGCTTTTAATTGAAAAGAAGAAGACCTGAGTGCTTGAAGAATAACAATAACAGCATCAGATTTTGTAGAGAAGCCCGCACAATTATCCCAAACTACAATAGTTTCTTTTGGAAAATTAAAATTGAAATGGGTAGAGAATTCAACTGCAAATTCAGATTCCAATGCAGCAAAATAAAAAAGACCCGCATTATCGTTCTCCAAAATCCAACTTACCCAATAATTGCACACACTACATTGGTTATCATAAAACACTACTGATTTCATGCTATTTTAGTTTTTTATTTCTGAAGATAAAATGCTCACAAACAATCACCACAATCACCCCCATAACGAAACCATTGGTTAGAATGGGACGCACAATCAGCGGAATAGATGCAACAACATCTTTTGGTAAAAAAGATATCAATACTGCTAGCATTAAAGGGAAGCCAATAACAATAGCCGACTCAAAATCGATTACTGCTTTTTGCTTTTGCATTAAGTGAAAACCAGAAGCCAATTGAGTAATCATCAAATAAAACATGATGGTTCCGATAACTAACGATGGTGTTTGATTTAATATACTTACTATTCCAGGAGAAAATGAAATTGCAATAAGACCAATAGCCGCAGGTATCAACACAAAACGCGAAGCGCATCTAGTTGCCGATATGATACCCGGGCTAAATGAGAAGTCAACCAAACCAATGACCCCACTGATGCCCGCAAAAATATTTGAAAGCCCCGTTACTGCCACACCTCTTTGTATGCGCTTGCCCATATCCTTCACATTGAGAATGCTTCCCATAGATTGTATCGACCCCAGCTCATTGATAAGCAAAGCCAAATAGCAAAACACAAAGGCTGCAATTACAGCAAAGTCAAACTCTAGCGGAAAAATAAAAAGCGACGTTTTATCCGAAAATACTATTTCGGGCAATGTAGTAGTTTCAAAAGGATCCATTGGTGCACCAAACCGAAGATAAACTATAGTGCCAATAACCAAACCGAACAAAACAACAACCGATTTCCAAACACCAGCAAACCACTTATTCATTATTAGCATAAGCGTAACCAATAAAATGGCAAACCAAAAATGAAAACTCTCAAAACCAACGGAGTTTTCAAACAATAGATTTAGTATTACTGGGGCTAATGTGAAGCCTATGAGCAAGAGTATAACAACTATAATGCGCGGTGTGAAAAGAAAATCAATCTTTGCCAACAAACCGCTCACCGACAAAAGAAGCAAAAGCCCCCCACCAATAGCTACGGAGGTATAAATAATTGAATAAGAAAAGCTCAACGATGAAACAATACCTATGAGCAGCACCGATGCGGGACCAATAATTAATGGGAGTCGGTGTCCCCATAAAACCTGAATTATAAGGAAAAACCCTCCCAGCACAAATAATTTTTGCATATAAAAAATTTGCGAAGGAGTATCTTCAAAGTGAATTTCACTGAGAACTCTACCGAGAATCAGTATGGTTGGCACAGATATGGCCAACCACTGCAAACCATATAAGGCAAATGGTAAAGGTGTAGGTTTGTCGTTTAAATTGTAGTTGATAATGCTATAGTTTTTATTGTTGTTCTAAAATATCTTTCATTTTAATAGCTTATAACGCATTTACTTTAAAAGCAGTGTCTATCCTATTACCCGTCACATAATCCACAGATGCATAATAAACTCATCCTCACGCTGCACACATTCCGTAATACAATAATAGAACTTAAGAAAAATAATTTCTTTAAGATTTGTATTATCTAAAACTTTATTTTCAGCCTGTTCATCACTTCAGTCTCTTAAACATCTCTACGTAGGTAAAACAATATATGATCTTCACTTTCTATCAAGATTGAAACTTTGGTTTGCATCAAATCTATTGTATCGGTTGCATGCAAAGAGGCAAAGCAATAAATCTATCAGCTGGTTTATTTTTTTCATTTTCTACATTTCGTTCAATCTGATAGTTTGCATGATTCCTCGAAAAACAAATATAAGAATTAAATTGTCCAACATCATTAAAATACCTAGAAAAAGAAAAAAGCGGTGCAAATATTTTTTGCTCCTCAAAACCCTTTAATATAAATACAAGCGCCACTTGTCATTTTTAATCAAGATTGTAAATCCTTCACTCTTTTAGATAAAAATCTTTGGTAAGCGCTTTAAAATCAACAGAATATTGGTGACGGCTAAGCTCTATGACCAAGTCATCTACAACACACTCCGTTTTGTTTTTTCTAAATTCTACTAATAAACGTTTTGCAGGCTTACCAGGTAGTGAAAAAACATGGGTTATTCTATTTGCAAAAAGATTTAATTTTGCACCACAATCCAAAACAGGCTGCATAAACTCATGAGGAAGTATCAAAGCTATATGCCCTTCGTCTGAAAGAAGAGAAGATCCTTGAGTAATAATTTCGAAGAAAGAGAGTGTGACATTATGGCGTGCAAAGTTGCGAAACGAATTGGGAGACTGTAATGCATTCTGAAAATAAGGAGGATTGGAAACTATTAAATCATACTTTTTATTGGTTTGTTGTGCAAAATCTTGAAAAGAGTTCTTCTCAACATGTATCTGTTTTGCAAAAGGCGAGCGAGAAACATTTTGTTGTGCTTGCGCCACACAATCTTTATCTATATCTATTGCGTCTATCATAGACAACAAGTTTCGCTGAGCCAGCATCAGAGCAATCAACCCAGTGCCAGTACCAACATCCAAGATATTGCTACGCCCTACCACCTGAGTCCATGCACCTAGCAGCACCCCATCTGTACCAACTTTCATAGCACAATGATCTTGAAAAACAGCAAATTGCTTGAACTTAAAATAATTATTTGACATAAATAGTGGAAAAATAAAAGTTTGGCACGAAATTTGAACTATAATAAATATACCCTAAGTGGACAATCTATAAAAACCCACTTAAATGTATATCCAAAACAAAAATAGCCAATTAACCGTTAACAGAGTGGTCACTTGATATTAATATATAAACAATTGACCAAAATAAAAATACACAATTGAATTAAAAGAATATGTCTCAAACTAAACTACATAAGCTTACGCTAGAAGAAAACGACCCAAACGTGATATCATTTATTGCAGGAGATTTCATGGAGGGAAACCTTGATATCGACCTAGAGTTGCTTCCCGATGAACTCTCTATATTGCCGCTACGAAACACAGTTGTTTTTCCTGGTTCTAGTTTACCTATATCAGTAGGAAGAGAAAAATCAATTAAATTGGTGAAGGCTCTTGGCAAAAAAAGCAAATATATAGGAATGGTCTGTCAAAAAGACACAAATGATGAAGATCCAGAGGCAGACAATTTGTATAAAGTAGGTGTAATTGCCGAAGTATTAAGAGTTATCGAACTATCTGAAGACAACTTTAGTCTTATTGTGCAAGCCAAGCAAAGATTTGAATGGACAGAGATGACCCAAACGGAACCTTTCTTTAAAGCTAAGTATGAAATAAAAAAATGTATTCCGCCCAAGAAAAACGACAAAGAGTACGAGGCAATTATAGGGTCGATACGCGATAGCATGATTCAGATGTTAAACATGCTTGGCGAACCGCCCAAAGAGCTTATTAACACTCTTAATAGCGATGGGTTTTCTGGCATGCTTGTTAGCTACAGTGCTACCAACTTGCCAATAGATAGCAAAGAAAAACAAGCATTGCTAAATATTGACAAGGAGAAGAAAAGAGCCATGGAGCTACTCACAATAATGAGTAGAGAGGCGCAAATTTTGGAGCTGAAGATGAATATTCAGATGAAAACCCGTGAAGACCTCAACCAACAACAAAAAGAATACTACCTGCAGCAACAAATACGCACCATTCAAGAAGAATTGGGTGGTGGCAATACACAGCAGATAGAGATTGATGAATTTAAAGAAAAGGCAAAAAAGAAAAATTGGACCCAAGAAGTTGCTAAGGTTTTCGAAAAAGAAATAAGCAAGCTAGAGCGATTAAATCCTCAATCGCCAGACTACTCGGTGCAATATGGGTATTTAGAAACAATTTTAGAGTTGCCGTGGAATGAATACACCGAAGATAATTTCAATTTAAAAAATGCACAAAAAGTACTAGATCGTGACCACTTTGGGATGGAAAAAGTGAAAGAACGTATCATAGAACATTTAGCGGTACTAAAACTTAAAGGTGATTTAAAAGCACCAATTATATGTTTACACGGTCCTCCAGGAGTTGGAAAAACCTCCCTAGGAAAATCAATAGCCGAGGCTTTAGATAGGAAATATATTCGTGTATCGTTAGGTGGACTCCACGACGAGTCTGAAATTCGTGGTCATCGCCGCACATATATTGGTGCTATGCCTGGCAAGATAATCCAAAATATTCAGAAGTCAGGTTCTTCAAATCCAGTATTTGTGCTTGACGAAATTGACAAAATTGGTAGTGATTTCAAAGGCGACCCGTCGTCGGCTCTACTCGAAGTATTAGATCCAGAGCAAAACGACTCTTTTCTTGATAATTACTTATCTATCAATTACGATTTATCGAAAGTGTTATTTATTGCCACTGGCAACAATTTGAACACGATTTCGCAACCACTGCTAGACAGAATGGAACTAATAGATGTAGGTGGTTATATTTTGGAGGAGAAAGTAGAAATAGCCAAACGGCACTTACTTCCCAAAGAGTTAGACAATCATGGCATAAAGAGTAACCAATTTACAATACCCAAGGAAACCTTGGCCAATATTATAGAAAACTACACCAGGGAGTCGGGGGTTCGCGAACTAAACAAACAAATTGCTAAAATATTGCGTAAAATAGCTCGACGAATTGCGGGAGAAGAGGTGTACCCAAAATCTTTGCAAATAGAAGACCTACACGAATATTTGGGGGTAGAAGAATATAGCAAAGATAAATATCAAGGCAATGAGTACGCAGGTGTTGTAACAGGCCTGGCTTGGACTTCGGTTGGCGGCGAGATATTGGTTGTTGAAACTTCTTTGAGTCGTGGTAAAGGAGAAAAACTTACACTGACTGGCAATTTAGGCGATGTAATGAAAGAGTCTGCCATGCTGGCAAAAGAGTATCTACAATCGCATGCCGAGGAGCTTGATATTGATCCCGAAATTTTTCAACATTGGAATATTCATGTGCATGTGCCCGAGGGGGCAATTCCAAAAGATGGCCCATCGGCAGGTATAACAATGATTACATCAATGGCATCTGCGCTCACACAAAGAAAAGTAAAAAGCAACCTTGCAATGACAGGCGAGATTACGCTTAGGGGCAAAGTACTCCCCGTTGGTGGAATACGTGAGAAGATACTAGCGGCAAAACGTGCAGGCATTAAAGAAATTATACTTTGCGAGGAGAACAAGAAAAACATCAATGAAATAAAAGAAACCTATTTGAAAGGGCTAAAATTTCATTATGTAAAAGATATAAAGGATGTGTTGGAAATAGCTTTGCTAAAACAAAAAGTAAAAAACCCTAGAAGATTTAATATACAAAAAACTAAAAGAGCCAATCAAATAAACTAATTAATTACTCAATCTATCAAAAAAAAGAGGAATTTCATCTGAAACTCCTCTTTTTTTGATTTAGTATTTTAAATTTTAAGCTTATTACTCCGCATAATGCCTGAAGTCTTTCAACATTTCTTGCAATCTTTTTCTTGCAAAAAAGATTCTACTTTTTACTGTTCCTATTGGAAGACCCAAGTGTTGTGCAATTTCTTCATATTTGTATCCGGAAACGTGCATGGAAAATGGCACTTTATACTCATCCGTAAAACTATTGATGGCTTTATTAATTTCTTTTATTGTGTATGCACCATCAGGAGTGTCAAAGCCTGAATCTTGTGGAAGATTTAGGTGATATAAGTTTTCTGTTCTATCAATGATAGTCTGACTTCTCACTATTTTTCGGTAGTTGTTTACAAATATATTGTGCATGATTGTAAACACCCAACCTTTAAAGTTTACATTTTCGTAATACTTTTCTTTATTATCTAATACCCTAAGGGTCGTTTCCTGTAACAAATCTTTTGCTGCCTCTCTGTCTGCTGTAAGTGTAAGTGCAAAATTTAGCATATTGTCTTGTAGCCCGAGAAGATTAGTTTCAAATAAATTGTTTTCTTTCATAATTGTGTTCTTTAAAATCTTAAATGAACGATTGCGTACTCTTGTATGTCATTTCCTGCTAACAAAGATAAGAAATTTATAATAGAAAGATATAGAGAAAAGCAAATTTGTTTAGTTAATTAGTGTTATACATGTATGTTAAAATGCTACCTGTCTAATTATCAGTAGATATTAGTATGCTTTGTTGCTTTTATTTACAAAACAGAACTCATTGATACTATCTATATAGTGATAAATGAAAGCACATAACTACCAAGAGCCTGAACTTAACTTGTATTAAGGATAAGAAAAATACGAGTTAAAAGTTTCAATCTAAAAAACGAGATGTACTTTTGTGGTTAAAAAAATGACCGCATAAAATGACTCTCTAAAATCATAACTTTAGAAAGATATGACAATCCTTTTTTTTGGAAAAACAAATCAACTGATTTATATCTGACATTTTTGCAGTGTCTGACAATTTGTCAGTCCGTGGGGCTAAAGTAAATAGCTATTTTAAAAATGAGAGATAAAAAAACAGATAAAATTTGATGAAATAATCAAATTATTAATTACTAATATTTCTCACGAAGACAAATCTAGAATAGAATACCGCAAGACGCTGTTATTTTTGGGTTGCTTGCCCTTTATCGTAATTATCTTAAAACACCTTTTCAGGATACACTTGTAAAAGGTAGCAAAGGAAACACTCTTGGTTGATGAACCGTTGCCCTGTTTTCTCTGATGAACATTTTTTTGTGTCACCTAAGCCATAGCACACATGTACACAATAAAACCTTCACTTTAAACACTTTTCTAACACGCTAATATCTTTAACTCTATAACAACAACTCACATTGGAGCAACTTTGTAATAAAAAATCCGTGACTCTCGGAATATTTAAAAACAAATTGCGACATCTTTTTATGAACAACCGGTTTTATTAAAAACATGTGTTGCTAGCTTTTCTAAAAGCTTCAAATTATCTTTTTGTTTTTATACATCTAGCACTCCCATACCCTCTCTGATATTAAAGGAAAAGAATAAAATCATTTCATTTTAACTGAGTCTTGTTTGTTTACAACTCACTCTACACTTCCAACCCTTTCCGTGCCGAATGGCGATAAAACAAAACAAACTCATTTTCTCTCAAACAAGACCTCAAACTAGCTGTTATGGTCCATTTCTATTAAAACATATTTGTTTTTAAAATATCCGACACTCTCAGAACATATTTCCTCGTTTGTGTTTGAAGGTTCATACACCCTCAGAATTCATATTTTAGAAATAGAGACTCCTAGTAAATCAGAAACTTCTCTTTAATGCTTCAAAGTTTTTGAATAAATTGATATGTATACTTTGCTTTAAAAAAGTTTTTGAAACAGAACACTTTGTGCTAATCAATTACAATAAAAGCAACTTCGGAGAGCAATCTAAAAAACTTGGCACCTTTTTTGTAGTGTATAT
>CAYVLC010000005.1:34409-39191 GCA_964452155.1 uncultured Dysgonomonadaceae bacterium | reverse complement strand
AAAGAATTCGCCAACATTGATTATTCGGGCGAAACATTGAGAGACAGAGAGTTTTACAAATGCACATTCACAGGTTGTAACTTTTCTGAAAGCGACTTGAGAGGCAATAGCTTTGAGGAGTGTACTTTTGAAGAATGCAACTTCACTATGACCAAAGTAGAAGGTGTTAGTTTTCGAGACATCAATTTCACAAGTTGTAAAATATTGGGCATCGATTTCTCACAGTGCAATAGATTTATGTTCACCTTCCGCTTCCACAACTGCATCATGGACTACTGCACCTTTTTTGGCACAAAACTCGATAAAACTCTTTTCGATAAGTGCTCTCTGAGAGAAGTAGATTTCACGGGTGCAAACCTCACTTCAGCTCTGTTTACCGATTCCGATTTAACAGGAGCTCTCTTTTCAAACACCAATCTAGAGAAAGCAAACTTTAGGGGTGCTACCAATTTCGCTATCGACCCGGAGTTCAACAAAATGAAAAAAGCTAAGTTCAACACCTTTCAGCTAGAAGGATTGTTGTATAAGTATGGGTTGGATGTGGAGTGAGGGACTAAAACATCGCTTGCATCAAACATAACAGAACACTCAAACATTAACAATACTGTTAATGTAATTAAACTGATTCTTTTATCCAATCCCTCCCCCATCCCCTCAATTTCAAAGCTCGCATTTTCTTCCATTTCACATTCAATTTTCACCATTCCATAAGTGCAAAAAAGTAATTACTCTTTTTATACTACAATCGGTTATTTGATTAATTTAATAACATACAGATAGTTATACAGATTGCAGCTGTCGTTTTTGTTTATGCAATTACACCATCAGGCCTGCTGGTTTTTTCATTTACATGCGTTTTTTAAAATACCAGAGCGCCTGTTGCAATAATAACATTGTGTTTTTCACATTAATAAAGGTGTTTTACAGAATTGCCTTCCAGCTCTTTAACTAACACAAACAATGCTGTTGATTTTTTATCTATTTATCATCTGTTAGGGCATCTGTTTTAATGAGTTGCGAAGGACTCTACTAAGAAATAACACAGTTTTACTCTGTTTTTGGTGGAAATGAAGTAAACTGACGTCTGCTTATTAATAAAGCTCAATGCAAGAAGGTGAACTAAACCTCTTTGTTGATATTTATGAATGATATAAGCGTAGCTATTATAGTTGCATAGATTTTCTCAAAAGAAATGAGAGTAGCTGCTTTGCTTAAAACTGATATTTAAAGTCTCTGAACAGAAAGAGGAATGCATATTGTGCCGATAAATTGCATAACCCTACAAGCAATCTAGCCTTATCTATCAAATAAACAGAACATTCGCCCTGTTCCATCTGTTTAAAGGATAGAAGTATAACCCCCTAAATTAAAAAAACTTATCATCATGAAACCTGTAAGAAGTAAAAGACCAAAAAGAAAAAACAGATCTCCATTCAACACAATTTTGTTTATTGCATTGGCACTTATACTGGTGTATTTGCTGGTGCAGGGATATATATGGGCGTGGAATACGATAGCGGGGTGGTAAATCCCTCCCCCCCACGGCAGCACCGCACTCAAATATTTCACAATAAAGATTGCATAGGAGGGAAATAATGGAGAAAAAAGAGATCTGCTAGTTTGTAGCAGATATTACTTAATTCTAAAAATAGAAGCGTATAAAAGAAAAAAAACACACAACTTCAATTAGTTATGTGTTTTTTAAAACTTAAAACGATTCTGGGTGGAAGACGGGATTCGAACCCGCGACCTCTTGAACCACAATCAAGCGCTCTAACCAACTGAGCTACAACCACCGTTTATTTGTTGTTTAACGGGTGCAAAGATAGTACTTTTTTCAGATAACAAAAAAAAAATGAATCAAACTTCTCGTAAATCTCATTATTTTTGAAAATAAAGATTTAATGTGGTACATTTGAGGTAGAAAAAACAAACAATATGGATCAAAGAGTAAAATTGTCTATTCTAGGTATTTCTTTTAGTCAAGTGCAAACGGGTGCTTATGCCCTCATTTTTGCTGAAAGCAATGGGCCAAGGAGACTTCCCATTGTAATTGGTACGCCCGAGGCGCAATCGATTGCCATTGTTATGGAAAAAATTAGTCCGCCACGCCCATTATCTCACGATTTGATGGTGTCGGTCTTTTCGGCAATGCATATAGAGTTGCTAGATGTGTTTATATATAAGTTCGAAAATGGTGCATTTCATGCCGAACTAACTTTGCAACAAGACGAGATGCAATATAAGATAGATTCTAGGACTTCTGACGGAGTAGCACTTGCCATTCGCACGGGTGCACCTATCTATACTACTGAAGAAATAATGCGCGATATGTCGGTGGTGTTTGATGAAGAGGGGGAAGAAAAAACGGAGATGAGAGATTTTTTGTCGAACGAAGATAAAGAGTTGTCACAATTGAGTACAGATACCCTCAATAAAATGCTGGAAGAGGCTTTGAGCAAAGAGGACTTCGAGACGGCAATTAGCTTGCGCGATGAGCTAAATAAACGAAAAGATTGACCCTAAATAAAGCACTTATGAATACAATCTTCTTTTGCCCCAATATACGCACCAATCCTGAAATGCCAGAGACAGAATCGCAACATTGTGCGAGGGTGTTAAGAATGAAAGAAGGCGACCCACTATTCATTACCGATGGCAAAGGCTACTTCTATCGCACCATGCTGCTTCAGGCCAATCCCAAAAGCTGTGTTGTTGCTATTGAAGAAGAGATGCCACAGCCAAAAGGATGGGACTATGACCTACACATTGCCTTTGCACCTACAAAAAAATTAGACCGCATGGAATGGTTTGTAGAGAAAGCTACAGAAGTAGGTATTGATGGGTTCTCTCCACTAAAATGCAGGTATTCTGAAAGGAAAAACATAAATGCTACACGTTTAGAAAAGATAATGGTTTCGGCCATGAAGCAATCGCAGAAAAGCAGGCTACCACAAATGGACGAAATGATTGATTTTGAGAAATTTATTAAACAACCATTTGCGGGACAAAAATTTATAGCGCACTGCTACGATACTCCCAAGACACCTCTTACGCAAGCTTGTAAAAAAAACACCAATACGCTCGTACTGATTGGTCCTGAAGGAGACTTTAGCGAAGAGGAGGTGACAAAGGCTATAGAGCATGGTTTTGTGCCAATATCATTGGGCCAGAGCCGACTGAGAACAGAAACGGCAGCACTGGTGGCTTGTCATACTGTGCAACTAATAAATCAATTGTAGCTGTTTTCTTGCACATTACAATTTGCTTCATATTAAAGAATAAAACATATATACAAATAATAAAAACAGAAAATTTATGAGAAAGTTAGTATTTAGTTTGGCAACTTTTATTGTTGTCACTTCTGCATTTTTTAGTTGTGCCGACAGCACAAAAGGAGACAAAGGCCTACCCCGGGTAGCTATTGCAGGTTTGGCCATAGAGTCGAGCACCTTTTCGCCTGCTGTAACTTACGAAGATGCATTCCGTACTCGTGCAGGAGATGATGTTTTTAGCTATTACCCATTCTTTTCGCAAGATTCATCTATAATACACGAAGCTGTTTGGTTGCCAACATTGCGTGGTCATGCTATGCCTGGGGGTATTGTAGATAGAGATACTTACGAATCGTTGGTACAACAAACATTGGACAGACTAAAGGAGGTATTGCCACTAGACGGCTTGTACTTTGATATACACGGTGCTATGAGTGTGCAAGGATTGGATGACCCAGAAGGTGACTTCATTGTACGAGTAAGAGAGGTGATTGGTACAGATGTACTTATTTCTACTTGTATGGACTTGCATGGTAGTGTATCGCCTCGATTGGCACAAAATACTGACTTAATTACTTGCTACCGCTTAGCACCACATGAAGATGCCATAGAATCTAAGAAAAGAGCCGTAACCAATCTATTGGCACGCCTTAAAAGTGGAAAGGGAAAACCAGCTTACAAAGCATGGATACCAGTTCCGATTCTTTTGGCAGGCGAGCAAACCAGCACACGTATCGAACCCGCAAAAAGCCTATATGGTGCCATTCCTGCTCTACTTGATGGTGACAAAGTAATAGATGCATCTATCTGGATGTCTTACCCTTGGGCAGATGAGCCTCGCAACCACGGAGTAATTGTTGCTTATGGCGACGACCAAGAAGCGGTGGACAAAGCTGCTGAGAAACTAGCCAAACACTATTGGAGTGTGAGACAAGAGTTTGAGTTTGTTGCACCAACGGCACACTGGGACGAAGCACTCGCTAAAGCAATTGCGAGCGACAAAAAGCCATTTATCATTAGCGACATGGGCGACAATCCTACAGCTGGTGGTGCTGGAGATGTTACATGGACACTGACCGAAGTGTTGAAAACTCCTGAGTTTAAGAAAGCAAACGGCAAATCGGTTATTTATGCTTCTATACCTGGTAAAGACTTTGTAGCAAAGGCTATAGAGCTTGGTGTTGGTGCACAAATAGATGGTACTGCTGGTGCAGAGGTTGATGCGAGATTTGCACCTCCAGTACGTATAAAAGGTGAAATTACTGCTATTGAGCATAACGATGAAACAGGACAAACAGAAGTGGTTGTAAAATCAGGAAATGTATCGGTGATTGTTACAAAGAGCCGCATGGCCTATCATTACGAAAACGCTTTCACTCGCTTAGGACTAAACCCAAGAGAGGCTGATATTCTGATTGTTAAGATTGGATACTTAGTTCCCGAATTGTATGATATGCGTGCCGATTGGATTATGGCTTTGACACCAGGTGGTGTAGATCAAGACTTG
>CAYVLC010000005.1:0-34309 GCA_964452155.1 uncultured Dysgonomonadaceae bacterium | reverse complement strand
TATGCGTGCCGATTGGATTATGGCTTTGACACCAGGTGGTGTAGATCAAGACTTGATGAATTTGGACTATAAACGTATCAACCGACCCATGTATCCGTTAGATAAAGATATGGAAGACCCAGACTTGAGTGCGAGGCACATTCCTTTGTCGGATGAGATTAAAAGATAGATAGAAATTGCTATTAGCTGTTGGCTGTTAAGAAATATATGACAGCTAGCAGCTAATTTTTTTTTCAACCACTCACCAAAAACATACACGCCGCACAACAACACATAACACAAACCTCATACCACATACCCCCCCCCTTTATATTATGACAAAAAAAGAACGTTACGCTGGTGTAATCAAATGGTTTCAAGAAAATGCAGCATCTTCTGAGACAGAGTTAAATTTCGAAAACAATTATCAACTTTTGATAGCCGTAATACTTTCTGCACAATGCACAGATAAACGTGTGAATGTGATAACACCAGCACTGTTCGAGGCTTTTCCTGTACCCGAGGTAATGGCAGCATCATCGCAAGAAGAAGTTTTTGAATACATCAAATCGTGTTCCTACCCCAACAATAAAGCCAAAAGCTTGGTGGGTATGGCCAAGAAGTTGATGAGCGATTTTGAGGGTGAAGTACCTACCGATTTCGATTCTTTGATTACACTCCCTGGTGTGGGCCGAAAGACAGCCAATGTAATGCTATCGGTAGCTTTTGATACACCTGCTATGGCCGTGGACACGCACGTGTTTAGAGTAGCCAACAGAATAGGACTTACTAACAATGCTAAAAACCCTTTGCAGAGCGAATTAGAGTTGGTGAGGCACATACCTAGACCTATTTTATCAAAAGCACACCATTGGCTCATACTTCACGGCAGGTATGTATGCGTGGCACGAAGTCCTAAGTGTGAGGAGTGTGGATTGAAAGAGTGGTGCAAATACTACAAAAAGCAAAAGTCAATTACGAATGACTAATTACGGATGATGCCATCAAATAATAGGTTTACATAATAATAATTCTACACTTTTGTAACCTTACACTGCAAAGATGGACTAAACTAATGAACAACATAATTGTTTATTGCATCTAATGGATATCTTTGTAACATCAAAATTTAAATAAAAGTATGAATCTAAAAAAAATTGGCTTACTGGCCACTGTTATTATTATTATGGCAATAACCGTAAATGCACAATCGCTTGTAGGTGATTGGAAAGGAACATTGTCCGTTCAAGGAATGGAGCTAGAATTGATATTTCACGTAGAAGGGGCAGACAATGCCTACACCTCTACAATGGATGTTCCTCTTCAGGGTGCTATAGGTATTCCTGTTGAGAAAACAGCCGTAGAAGGAGAAAAGGTAACTTTCTCTATCCCAGCTGCACAAACAACCGTTACTGGAATGCTTGAGGGCAATACTATTACTGCAGAATATGAGCAAATGGGGCAAAAGTTTCCGCTTGTTCTTACAAAGTTTGTGCAAACACTACCCGGGAATCCCGATTTGGTGAGTAGCGACGAGGAGTTGAAAGCTTTGATTGCTCTTGACAAAGGAGAGTACAAATATAAAGTAGCCGACTATTTTGCAAAGCCAGAAGCATCGTCTTTCAGCCTATCTCCCAACGGGAAATATATGTCGTATATGGAAAACGACCCTTCTGGCAACAAAAAACGCCACGTATATATTAAAGAGATTGCTACAGGCACTATAAATAGAGCTATCGAAGAAAAGGACGAACTGATAAAAGGGTATGGATGGATTAATGATGAACGCCTATTTTACGCTATGGACAAAGGTGGCGATGAAAACTTCCATATCTATGCTGCAAATATAGATGGAAGCAATGCTAAAGACCTTACCCCTTATGATGGTGTGAAGGCAGGGATAATAGACATTTTGAAAGACCAGAAAGATTATATCATTGTATCGATGAACAAAAACAATCCGCAGGTTTTTGAGCCTTTCAAACTGAACATTGTTACAGGAGAGATAGAGCAACTATACAGCAACGATGACCCAGCTAACCCTATTCAGGGATACGATTTTGATAAAGATGGCCAATTGAGGGCTTTCACCAAAATGAAAGATGGTGTAAAAATGGAGATGTATTACAAAGATTTGTCTTCGGGCCAATTCGACCTGATGAAGACAATGAACTGGGATGATAGTTTTGGTATTGTGGGATTTGATTATGCATCGGACAATAAAGACCAAGCCTATGTGGTAACTAACTTAGATGGCGACAAAGCAAGGATAGTGCTCTATGATCTAAAAAAGAACAAATTGATAAAAGAGGTATTCTCGCACCCCGACTATGATGTGAGCAATATGGCCCGCTCTCGAAAAAGAAATTACGAGATTGATTTCTTTGCTTATAATGGAGAAAAGAGTGTATTGATACCAGTGAGCAATTCTTTCAAAGAATTTGACGCAGCAGCCAAAAAGGCATTCCCCAATAAAGAAGTATCTAGAATAGATTTTGATGACAGTGAAGAGACTTATCTTGTTATTGTTCAGAGCGATAAACTATATGGAACGTATTACACTTACAATGTAGCTAAAAAGGAGTTTACCCTTCTATACGATCTTATGCCTCAGCTTAAAGAAGAGGATATGGCAGAGATGCGTCCTATTACTTTTACTAGTAGAGATGGGCTCACTATTCACGGATACATTACACTGCCAAAAACAGCACTGGAAGGCAAGAAAGTGCCTATGATTGTTAATCCACACGGTGGACCACAAGGCATACGCGATAGTTGGGGTTTTAATCCAGAAACCCAACTCTTTGCAAGCCGTGGATATGCTACTTTGCAAGTAAACTTCCGAATTTCGGGTGGTTATGGAAAAGAGTTTTTACGTGCTGGATTCAAACAAATAGGACGTAAAGCGATGGACGATGTAGAAGATGGAGCGAGATACGTATTGGAGCAAGGGTGGATAGATAATGACAAAATAGCCATCTACGGAGCTAGCCATGGAGGATATGCTACACTGATGGGATTGATAAAAACACCAGATCTCTATACCTGTGGTGTAGATTATGTAGGTGTGTCGAATATCGAAACGTTTTTCTCTTCGTTTCCAGAGTATTGGAAACCTCTTACCGAAATGATAAAAGCTATTTGGTACGACTTGGACAATGCAGAAGAAGCAAAAATAGCACGTGAGGTGTCGCCAGTATTTCAAGTGGACAAAATAACCAAACCACTATTTGTAGTGCAAGGAGCCAATGACCCACGTGTAAATATTAACGAGTCGGATCAAATAGTGGAAAAACTTCGTGCAAGAGGATTTGAGGTACCTTATATGGTAAAATACAATGAAGGCCATGGTTTTTATCGTGAAGAGAATCGGTTAGATTTTTATGCTACAATGCTTGGATTTCTATCAAAGTATTTGAAGTAACCTCTCAACATAATACGTTATACTAAAGCAAAGAAAGCCGAAGCAGTAAAATACTGTTTCGGCTTTGTTGTTTTAGTATTGTAAGAGGCGATAAATCGCTATATGTTTAAATTTTTATCTTTCAACTATTAAATACGTAGTTAGTGAAACTCATCCCAGCTCTTAATTTCAATATCATCTACATTCATACTGCAAAAGGCTTCTATGAAAGCTCTTGCCAATCGGGTGTTAGTAATGAGTGGTATATTGAAATCTATAGAGGTGCGCCTTATCATGTAGCCATTTTTTAGTTCGCTAGGGCTAAGGTTCTTAGGAATATTTACTACCATGTCTATTTTCTTCTCTTGCAGCAACTCAATGGTGTTGGGGCTTTTGTTTTCGCTAGGCCAATGTACTAGCTTTGCAGGTATTCCATTATTCACCAAAAACTTTTGAGATCCACCTGTAGCAAACAAATTGAATCCTTTGCTGTGCAACAATCGGGCCGACTCTAACAAATCGGCTTTTGAGCGGGCTGGCCCTGTAGAAAATAACACGTTCTTTTTAGGAATTGTATATCCTACCGATAACATTGCTGTGAGAAGAGCTTCGTCAAAAGTATCGCCTAAGCAACCTACTTCGCCAGTAGAGGCCATATCTACACCCAGAACAGGGTCGGCCTTTTGCAATCTGGAAAAAGAGAATTGCGAGGCCTTGATACCTACATAGTCTAAATCGAAGGCATTCTTATTGGGTTTCTCTACCTCCAATCCTAGCATCACTTTGGTTGCCAAATCTATGAAGTTTATTTTCAACACCTTCGACACAAAAGGAATGGAGCGCGATGCACGCAAGTTGCACTCAATAACTCTAATTTTGTTTTCTTTGGCAAGAAACTGTATGTTGAACGGCCCCGATATCTCTAAAGCTTTGGCAATCTTTTTTGCTACTTTCTTTACTTTGCGAGCTGTTTCCACATACAATCGTTGTGGTGGAAACTGAATGGTGGCATCGCCAGAGTGTACTCCAGCAAACTCCACGTGTTCTGAAATAGCATAAGTAACTATCTCTCCTTTATTGGCAACAGCATCAAACTCTATCTCTTTGGCATTCTCGACAAACTCACTCACCACAACTGGGTATTTAGAAGATATATCGGCAGCCAGTTGAAGAAAGTTTTTCAATTCGTCTTTGTTAGAGCAAACATTCATAGCAGCACCCGAAAGCACATAAGATGGGCGCACCAAAACGGGGTAACCAACTACTTCCACAAATTTTTCGATATCGCTAAGCGATGTCAACTCTTTCCAACGAGGTTGGTCTATCTGAAGCTCGTCTAACATGCTCGAAAATTTGTGACGATTCTCTGCATTATCAATTTTATCGGCCTGAGTACCCAATATGTTTACATCATAATTATGTAGTCTTACAGCAAGATTATTCGGAATTTGTCCGCCTACAGATAGTATAACTCCGTGAGGATTTTCCAACTCAGTGATGTCCATCACCCTTTCGAATGTCAACTCATCAAAATAGAGACGGTCGCACATGTCGTAGTCTGTAGATACTGTTTCAGGATTGTAATTAATCATTACCGAGCGGTATCCCTCTTCCCTCACAGTTTTTAGCGCATTTACCGAACACCAGTCAAACTCTACCGACGATCCAATTCTATAAGCACCAGAGCCCAAGACAATCACCGATTTCTTGTCGCCCAGATAGTGCACATCATTTTCTGTGCCATTGTAGGTCAGATACAAATAGTTGGTTTGTGCAGGATATTCAGCTGCAAGGGTGTCTATTTGTTTCACTACAGGAACTATATTCAAGCTCTTTCTGTATTTTCGAATCAGGTCAGATCCATTATCGGGCATCTCTTCTTTCCACACTGCGCGTGCTATCTGGAAGTCGGAAAAACCTTGCTTTTTAGCAATTCGCAAAAGCCTGTCGAATATAGCATTTTCAGTTTTTGACAAATCTACTTCTTGTGCCGTCAATGCTTCCATCTCCTGGGCTGTTTCAAGTATATTGTGTAGCTTGTACAAAAACCATTTATCAATCTTTGTCAAGTCGTGAATCTGATCAACAGTGTAGCCTACCCTAAAAGCTTTACTTATTACAAATATGCGCTCATCTGTAGGCTCATTGAGGGCCTTATCTATATCTTTTATTTTTAATTCTTTGTTTTCGACAAAGCCATGCATGCCCTGTCCAATCATGCGCAAACCTTTTTGAATGGCTTCTTCAAACGTACGACCAATAGACATTATTTCGCCTACCGATTTCATGCTAGAGCCAATCTCTTTGGTGACACCGCTAAACTTACCAAGGTCCCAACGTGGTATTTTTACCACCACATAGTCTAGCGATGGCTCAAAGAAAGCACTGGTTGTTTTGGTTACAGAGTTCTTCAAATCAAACAATCCGTAACCCAATCCCAACTTAGCAGCCACAAATGCCAACGGATAGCCCGTTGCTTTGGAAGCCAAAGCCGACGAACGGCTCAAGCGTGCATTTACCTCAATTACTCTATAATCTTCAGAGACTGTATCAAAAGCATATTGCACATTACACTCGCCCACTATGCCCAAATGGCGCACAATTTGAATGGCAAGGCTTCGCAATTTGTTTGCCTCAGAGTTAGTAAGTGTTTGCGATGGAGCCACAACAATACTCTCGCCGGTATGGATGCCTAGCGGATCGAAATTCTCCATGTTGCACACTGTAATGCAATTGTCGTATTGGTCGCGCACTACTTCATACTCTATTTCTTTCCAACCTTTTAGCGATTTTTCAATGAGCAATTGGTCGGAATATGAAAAAGCTTTCTCGGCCAACTGTTTCAATTCTTGAGGATTGTCGCAAAAGCCCGAACCTAAACCACCCAACGAATAGGCAGCACGTAGAATAATTGGGTAACCCAATTTCTCGGCGGCTTCTAACGATTCTGTAATAGTGCTCGTAGCGTGGCTCTGTATGGTCTTTACATTTATTTGGTTGAGTTTTTTCACAAACAAATCGCGGTCTTCTGTTGCCATGATTGTTTCTACGGGAGTCCCCATCACCTGTACATTGTATTTCTTCAATATACCGGCTTCAAAGAGTTTCACACCACAGTTGAGTGCAGTTTGTCCACCAAAAGCGAGCAATATCCCATGGGGCTTTTCCTTTTTTATTACTTTCTCTACAAAGTAAGGCGTAACGGGCAAGAAGTATATTTTGTCGGCAGAGCCTTCTGAAGTTTGAACAGTAGCAATATTGGGGTTTATCAATACAGTCTCTACCCCTTCTTCTTTGAGTGCTTTCAAAGCTTGCGAACCCGAGTAGTCAAACTCGCCAGCTTCGCCAATTTTGAGGGCACCAGAGCCAAGTATGAGCACCTTTTTCATGTCGGAACGAGAGTATGCTAAGTCCTTTTTAACGGATGTCTTATTTGTTGTCATTTGTTTTTTTCTTTCTTGTATATCTTTTATTACATTGTGCCGGCACAAGTAACTTTTGTTGCAATCTGTTTTTTATAAACTGACATTTATAACATATCTATAAAATCCTGAAACAGATACTCCGTATCGGTAGGACCACTAGCAGCTTCGGGATGAAACTGAACTGCCGAAAATGGTTTTGTTTTGTGCTTAATACCTTCGTTAGTGCCATCATTCATATTCTCAAAATAGGGCTCCCAATCGTTGCTCAACAAGCTAGCATCTACTGCATACCCATGATTTTGAGAAGTAATGTAGCAAGTATTTTCTCCCACTCTTCTCACAGGCTGGTTGTGGCTACGGTGCCCGTATTTCAATTTATATGTTGTAGCTCCTGCTGCCATTGCCAATAACTGATTGCCCATGCAGATACCAAAAATAGGTTTGTTCTTGTTCATAGCAAGACGTATATTCTCTACTGTTTTTTGGCAGTACTCAGGATTGCCAGCTCCATTAGAAATTATCAATCCATCGTAATCGATGGTGTTGAAGTCGTAATCCCAAGGCACCCTGATGAGATGGATGTTTTTGCGTAGCAAATGACGTATAATATTGTGTTTCACACCACAATCTATCAACACTACTTTCTTCTCTCCATTTTTATATTCTATGATCTCTTTGCAGCTCACTTTGGCCACTAAGTTTTCTGTAGATGGGTCGTAAAACTCTATTTCTTTTTCAATATTGATTCCTTGTGCATTGTCAATCAAAATTTTTCCGCTCATAGATCCATTTTCACGCAGCAGTTTTGTCAACTGACGTGTGTCGATATCATATATAGCGGGTATATCTTCGTCTTTTAACCACTCTGAAAGGCTTTTCTCTGCATTCCAGTGCGAGTAGTCATGCGAGTAGTCTAAGACCACTAGTCCTCTGACATGAATACGCTCTGACTCAAAAAAATCGGAAATTCCTTTTGTCATACTGTTAGGTGGGACTCCGTAATTTCCGATTATTGGATAAGTAATTGTAAGTATTTGACCTTCGTAGGACGGGTCTGTCAGGCTCTCAGGATAACCAACCATTCCGGTACTGAAGACGACCTCTCCGGAACTCGATCTTTCGGAACCAAATGATTTCCCATGAAAAACTGCACCATTTTCGAGAACTAATTGTGCAGGCTTATCTTTACGCATATATGAGTGTTGTTTGTAAATTTGGAAGAAAGAAACAGTTTCTCTCTAAACTGAAAACAAAATTATATATAATATCTCTGTTTTGATAATTTTTTGATAGATAAATATGTTTTATTTTGATAATGGGATTATTTATGTGAAAAATGTGAGACAATAGTGGGACGTAGTTACAAGTAGCAATTACTTGAAAGTGATTATCGAACAAGTGGTTGATAGGTGGGTATTGCTTTGCACATAAAAAAAGACGTCGCTTTGTGATAGGTGACGTCTTTTTTTTATAAATCAATTATCTTTCTCTATTAAGAGAGAGTGTGTGTAAACTATCTATTCTTGTTCTTTATTATCTGCATTGTATTCTCCCAAAGATGCAACCAAGTTTCTGTCGCCATAAGCATTGTCGATGCGTGCTACGTTGATCCAAAACTTATTGTCGGCTACATGTTGCAATGGGTATATTGCTTTGGTGCGAGGGTATGGGTGCTTCCACTCATCGGCCACAGCTTCGTACTCTGGATGGGGTGCATTTACCAACACATTTTCTTCGAGTGTGTACTTGCCCTCCTCTACTTCGCGTATCTCTTGACGAATTTGATTCATTGTTTCAACAAAACGATCAAGCTCTGTCAAGCTTTCGCTCTCTGTAGGCTCTATCATAAGTGTTCCGGCAACAGGAAAAGATAGTGTTGGAGCATGAAAACCATAGTCCATCAGTCGTTTGGCTATATCACTTTCGGTGATGCCAGATTTCTCTTTTATTTTGCGACACTCCAATATTAGCTCATGCCCTACTCTGCCTTGCTCACCTCTGTATAAAATACCATAGGTATCCTTTAGTCTGCTTGCCAAATAGTTGGCACTCAGAATCGCAATTTTGGTTGCTTGGGTTAGCCCATCCTCGCCCATCATTTTTATATATCCGTAAGTGATAGTAGCCACACCTGCACTACCATAGGGAGCAGCAGACACAGTGTTCACATCGGTTTCGCACGTTACAGGGTGCCCCGGAAGAAATGGCACCAAATGTTCTGCTACACATATTGGCCCTACACCGGGTCCGCCACCTCCGTGAGGTATAGCAAATGTTTTGTGTAGATTGAGATGGCAAACGTCTGCGCCAATGGTGCCCGGGCTGGTAATACCAACCTGTGCATTCATATTGGCTCCGTCCATATATACTTGTGCACCTGCTCTGTGAATGATATTGCACATCTCGCGAATTTCTGCTTCGAAGATACCATGTGTGGAAGGATAGGTAACCATAAATGCTGCAAGATCCGACTGATATTTATCGGTTTGTAGGCGCAAGTCGTCCATATCAACGTTTCCGTTTTCGTCGCACTTTACTGTTTTGGGAGTAAAACCCGCCTGTACTGCACTTGCTGGGTTTGTTCCGTGAGCCGAACTTGGTATAAGTACTATTTTACGATGCCCCTCGCCAATGCTTCTTAAATAAGCAGCAATTGTGATGAGACCAGTAAACTCGCCAGCTGCACCAGAATTGGGTTGTAGGCTAGTAGCTACAAAACCTGTTATTTCTGCAAGCATAGCAGAAAGCTCATCTATCATTTCGTGATACCCCTGTGTTTGATCGGCTGGTGCAAAAGGATGTATACGCTGCAAGCCAGGATTTCCTAAGGGTAGCAAAGATGAAGCCGAATTGAGCTTCATGGTGCACGATCCTAATGATATCATGGAGTGAGCCAGCGATATATCTTTTTTCTCTAAGCGTTTTATATAGCGCATGAGTTCTGTTTCGGTATGAAAGCTATTGAAGTTGGGGTGTGTCAAAAAATTGGAGGTACGTAAAAACTCTTCTGGGATAGTGATTTTGGCTTCCATATCTTGTATCTTAAACCCTTTTGAACTACCCACAGTCATTGCAAAGACTGCCATCAGCTCTTGTACACGGTAGTCATTGCTAGTTTCATCAATACTGATACCTATTTCTCCGGTTTCGAAATAGCGTAGGTTGATGCCTCTTATTTCTGCGTTTTCTCGTAATCTGTCTTGAGTTATTTCTGCTGGAAGCTCTACTTTTAGTGTGTCGAAATATACTTTGTTTGTTTGCTTAAATCCTAATTCTTTTAGTTCATCTGCAACTAGCGAAGCTGTAGAATGAATTCGTTTGGCTATAGTCTTTAGTCCTTCTGGCCCATGATATACGGCGTAGAACGAAGACATTGTTGCCAATAGGGCTTGTGCGGTACAAATATTGGAGGTTGCCTTGTCGCGTTTTATGTGCTGCTCGCGAGTTTGCAATGCCATTCTATACCCTTCTTTGCCATAGGCATCTTTTGATATTCCTATTATTCTACCAGGTACTTGGCGTTTGTATTCGTCTTTAGTAGCAAAAAAACCTGCCGACGGACCACCAAAATACAAGGGTATTCCAAATCGTTGGCTACTACCAAAGGCTATGTCAGCGCCCCATTCTCCGGGAGGAGTAAGCATAACTAGTGCCATCAAATCGGTTGCTACTGCTACCTTACAATCTACGGCATGTGCTTTTTCTACAAATTCTCTGTAGTCTATTACCGTTCCGTTGTTGTTTGGATATTGAACAATGGCACCAAAGTAAGAACTGTCTAGCACTACTGTTTTATAATCTCCCACCACCATATCAATGCCCACATAATCCATACGGGTGCGGATAACGGCTATGTTTTGAGGAAACAGTAACTCGTCAACAAATAGTTTGTTTACGTTGTTCTTTTTTTGATCTCTGCTCATCAAGTCATACATCATAGTTGCTGCTTCTGCACCAGCAGTAGCTTCGTCTAGCAAGGAACTGTTTGCTAGAGACAAACCTGTCAAATCGCTTACAACTGTCTGAAAGTTGATCAAAGCTTCTAATCGGCCTTGTGATATTTCTGCTTGATAGGGAGTATAGGAGGTGTACCACCCTGGACTTTCGAACACATTGCGGTATATGGCAGCTGGGGTTATGGTATCGTACCAACCCATACCAATATATGAAGCAAAAACTTTGTTCTTAGCTGCTATTGCTGCAATTTCTTCGGCATATTCTTGTTCGGAGAGAGCTTTCGGCAACGACATTGGCTTCGAGAAGCGTATGTCTTTAGGGATAGTCTGATCAATCAATTCATCTAATGTAGCCACTCCTATGGCGTCCAACATTATTTGTTGTTCTTCACGACTAATCCCAATGTGACGAGATTTAAAGTGTTCCATTTCCATAATGTAAAAAATTTATAGTGTGTTTATTATCTTTCTTTAATTGAGGGTGGGCTTTTTATTGTAAAAAAGGATTTGTTTTAGTTTCTCTTTTTACTGTAGTAGCAGGCCCATGACCAGGATATACAATAGTATTGGCCGGAAGGGTTAGTAGCTTTTTTTTGATTCCATCTATCAGTAGATTGTGATTCCCTTGAGGAAGATCGGTGCGACCTATGCTTCCGCTAAAAAGTGCATCACCCGAAACAACAATACTGTTCTCTTGACTATAGAAGGCAATGCTACCTGGCGAATGACCTGGAACATGCATGATTGAAAGTTTCTGATTGCCAAATTCAATTATATCGTTATCGTCTATGTAAGTGCCTATGGTTGGTGTATAGTCTCCATTAGGTGAGAATCCGAAGGCAGCCAATTGATCATTGATAGAAGCCAGCAAAAACTCATCAGCTTTGTGTGCTTTCATTTGCACCTTAAATTGTTTTTCAATAAAGTTGACACCAAATATATGATCGAAGTGCAAGTGGGTGTTTAGTAGGTGTTTAATTACTAACTTTTTGTCAGTAATAAAATCGAAAAGTTCTCTTTGTTCGTCAGGATAAAAACAAGCAGCATCAATGATGACACATTCTCCTGTTTTATCATACAAAACATACGTATTTACTGCTATTGGATTAAACTCAAAAACTTTTACTTTCATTATTTTAAACCTTTGTTTGTGGTACTCTTATTGTGTTATACCATTATGGTATCTACAAAAATAAGGTTTTCTTTTCACTTCAAGAAAGAAAGGTTCACCTTTATACTTTATTAAATAATAGGTAAATAGACCAGTTTTTTGGTTTCGAAAAAAGCTTCTGAAAAATAGTGTGTTAAGGGGAAAACTTCGGCTTTGTTATTAAAGGGTTTCAGCTCATCTGTCAAATCTCCGCCTTTGAGGCAAATCAATCCGTTGTTCAACGCATTTTTTTGAGTTAGTAGCATGTTTTTGCGTACTAGTTTTACCAAGTCTGTCATAGGCATCACGGCGCGACTAATTACAAAATCGTATTTGCGTTTTTCGTCTTGCACCCTACTATGAATAGCCTCTACATTGGAGAGAGAAATTGCTTGAGCCACCTCATTCACTACCTTAATTTTTTTGGCAATGCTATCTATCATCACAAACTCTATATTTGGAAAGAAAATAGCCAGCGGAATACCCGGGAAACCTCCACCTGTGCCTACATCCAATATGCGGGTAGAGGGTGAGAAATTGATAAACTTAGCAATTGCCAATGAGTGCAACACATGGTGCACATAAAGATTTTGTATATCCTTGCGAGATATCACATTTATCTTTGCATTCCACTCTGTATATAACTCATGGAGAGCTTCAAATTGCTTGATTTGAATGTCGGAAAGCGACGGGAAATAGTTTTGGATTGTTTTCAAGATATTCTACTGTTGAGCTAATTTTGAGACCACTGTATTTTTTTTGAGCAACATTCTCAACTCTTCAAACGATATAAACACTTGAGGTGCATTGAGCAAATAGGCCGAATACTCACCCTTATTGAAAATGTATGTTATGCCATCGGCATCTATTAGGAAGTTTCTGTTGGGCATTATTTCATCAATTCCAAAATAGCCAAGGTCTTCTAAATCTGATATAGTTTTCACATCGTTTTGTTGCATCAGATTTTTCTCAAACAATTGCTGTAGTGCCACATCATATCCGGGAGTGAATATGTCATTTTCAGTAATTGGCTCGCCAGTTCGTAGATTTATTACATAGTTGTTGATTGAACTATAATTGGCAGCGCCACCTTTATTATTTAATCGGCATACCTGAAATGAAAGTATATTACTTTGATTGAAATGAATTTTGTTTACCAATGTTTCGTGGTAGGAGTAAAAATCATTCGTCTGAAGCTCCTCCTCATGCTGTGCATCCATATTTTGAGAAATAAGATTGGGATGGCTTTCTAGGTCGTGTAGCTCTTCCTTAAAAATGCGTGCATCGGCTTCGTAGTTTCTTAGAAAATTGTTTGTATATAGCTCTACTACCTCTTCGGGTGTATAGATGGCGTACATTTCACCGAAAGTGTTTCTAATAAATAGCTCTTGCAGTCTTTTTAAATCTACTTTTGTACTATGTATAGGATAAACAAAGTGCACATTCAAGTCGCAAAATGGATTGGTTGTATCGTTGTGCAAAAATTGTTTTCTCTCAATAGTCAATGTGTCAAACTTTACTTGATTTTCTTTAGAGAAGATGCCTTTGTTGTTGGTGTTGCAACTCACAAAAAACATTGATAGTGCAACAACAACTGCTAGTATAGTTCTATTTTTTATCATATAACAATCTTAATTGCTGAATAATTTTGTGACACAAAAGTACAATATATTATTAGGTTTCTGAGTAGTTTCTTCAAAATCTCTATTTGTATAACGCAATTGAGTGAGTATTGTTGTCAGAAGAAATACTGTTGTAGCTTTGCATATTTTCTATAAGGTATCATAAAGCACCTTAGTTCAAACTTACAGATTACTCCTTTCTTGGGGGTAAATCTTGCTTTCGTTCTATACCCATCTCTTTTGCTATTTTCATCAAGAAATGATAAGCAGCTTCATATTCATTTGGAATTTTGCCATCTAAAATTGCTTCTTTTATAGCCGATTTTAAACGGCCCACTTGACGCGATTGTCCCAAATCAAATAGTTGCATAATTTCGTTTCCATCAATGGGTGGTTCAAAATTGCGTACCCTATCTTTCTCTTCAATCTCTTTGAGCTTTTCTCTTACGATTTTAAAATTTTGAAGAAACAAGCGCACTTTGGTAGCATTCTTAGATGTTATGTCTGCTTCGCATAGCATCATTAGGTCTTCTATATCATTGCCCGCTTCAAAGAGAAGGCGTCTAATGGCAGAGTCCGTAACCTCCTCTTCTACCAATTGCATGGGGCGCATGTGTAGCGATACAATTTTCTGAACATACTTCATTTTTTCGTTCATTGGCAACTTCATGCGTCGAAATATTTGTGGAATCATCTTTTGACCTATAAAATCGTGGTTGTAAAATGTCCAACCTATTTTTGGGTCCCATCGCTTAGTAGCAGGTTTACCAATATCGTGTAACAAAGCAGCCCATCGCAACCAAAGGTTGTCAGAATGTTTAGATATATTATCGACCACCATCAAGGTATGATAAAAATTGTCTTTGTGCCCCACTCCATCTTTAGTTTCTGCACCTTTAAGGGCTATCAACTCTGGAAAGATAATATCTAACAAGCCTGTTTTTTCTAACAACACAAAACCAACCGAAGGTTTTGGAGAGAGCATAATTTTGTTGAGTTCGTCCACAATACGCTCTTTCGATATAATTTTTATTCGCTCTTTGTTGCGCTCTATAGCATCAAACGTATCGGGGTAGATATCAAATCCGAGCTGTGTAGCAAACCTAATGCCACGCATCATACGTAGAGGGTCGTCACTGAAAGTAATATCAGGACTAAGGGGAGTTTTGATGGTGAGGTCTTCCATGTCTTTTAGGCCATTGAAGGGGTCAATCAGTTTGCCAAATCTTTCTTTATTAAGAGAAAGAGCCAGTGCATTGATGGTGAAATCTCTGCGGTTTTGATCGTCTTCTATTGTACCGTCCTCTACAATGGGTTTGCGAGAATCGTGTGTGTAGGACTCTTTTCTTGCGCCTACAAACTCTAGTTCGTAGTGCTTATACTTGATTTGTGCTGTACCAAAATTTTTGAAAATAGTAATCCTTACATTTTTCCCCAATTTCTTGGCTACTATCTTTGCTAGATGTATGCCACTACCAACGGTAACGATATCAATGTCGTTAGACTTGCGATATAAAAATATGTCGCGTACAAAGCCCCCTATTAGGTAAGCTTCTAAGCCCAACTCATCGGCTGCTTCCGATAATATGCTGAAAATTGGCTTGCTTAAGTGTTGATTTATAGCTTCTTGTGAGATGAACATCTGTTGAATATCTGTTATGAATTGCAAAAATACAATAATTAGACTGTTTGCCCATCTTTTTCTCTTAATTTTGTAGGATAAAACTTTTTTTAGCGAATAAATGAAGAAGATATTTAGTATCAAAAAATATATTGGGTGCTCTCTGCTCATTCTAATAGCAATGTTGTTATTGATAACATCATGCAATAGAAAAACGAAAAAAGCAAAAGACTATTTGAGCATTGCTGAGAAAGCCTATCAGAATAACGATTATGAGAGGGCAAAGTCTAATATAGATAGTATAAAATTGGTCTTTCCCAAAGCTTTTAAAGAAATAAGAGCAGGATTCGATTTAATGCAGGAGGTTAGAAGAGCCGAGAACAAAAGAAATATAGCTTTTATGGATTCAATGATTGATGTAAACATCACAAAATTGAAAGAACTGCAAGTAAACTTCACTTTTGAACGTGATAAAAACTATCAAGAGTTTGGCAATTATGTTCCTAAACTTACTCCACAGTCAAAAACATTAGAGCAAAACACACTTCGCTCTGGTGTAAACGAAAAAGGAGTGCTTTTTTTAGAGAGCGTGTTGAGTGGTGTCAGCCTAAATCACAACCAAATAAAGGTAGCTATTCCCGATGGCTCTTACAAAGAGAGTTTAGTGGTTACTGCCGATGGGTTGAATTACAAATTCACGACGCTCAATAAAACTTATGAGATAGTTCGTTTTTTTGGAAATGACGAAAATGGTGTCGCAGAATTCATTTACTCCTTTCAAGAGAGACCTATCACTATTACCTACAGCGGACGCAGAAGCTATACAAAAACCATGTCTGCAATAGAGAAAAAAGCTATTGGTCAATCTTTCGAACTATCGAAAACACTTTACGAGATAGAAAATCTCAAATTCGAAAAAGGCAAATCTGAGGCTTTGCTACGCTATCTAGATAAAGATAGAGGCAAGGAAGGTAGCGAGTGAGGCCTGTAGCCTGTCAGCATGCACTTTATAGCCTCTGCTTATACCCTATATCTGGCATTAGATTTATCAACCAATCTGTTGTTTATAGTACATGAGGCAATAAAAAATATCCAAATTTGACAATATTTTATTGAAAAAGAGTTTGAATATATTTTTCAAATGACTTATTAAAAATGTACTTTTGTTTGTATAATAATTCGATTAACAATTAAAACACATTATAATATGAAGAAGTACATAGGCGCTCATATTAGCGCTGCAGGGGGTGTAGAAAATGCACCAGTTAACGCACACAATATTGGAGCTAAAGCATTTGCATTTTTCACAAAAAATCAGCGTCAATGGAAAGCTGCTCCTCTCACAGAAGAGAGTATCCAACTATTTAAAGAGAGATGCCATGAGATGGGTTTCAATATGGACTATGTGTTGCCCCACGATAGCTATCTCATCAATCTAGGGCATCCCGAGGAGGAGGGTTTAACAAAATCACGCAATGCTTTTCTGGACGAAATGCAACGTTGTGAGCAACTAGGAGTAAACAGACTGAACTTTCATCCTGGCAGTCACCTCAAGAAAATAGAAATTGACGCGTGCCTCGATCGCATTGCAGAGTCAATCAATATTGCACTAGATAAAACTAAGGGAGTAACAGCAGTTATAGAAAACACAGCCGGACAAGGCACCAATCTAGGGCATACTTTTGAGCAAATAGCTCACATAATAGATAAAGTAGAAGACAAGTCGCGTGTAGGCGTTTGTATAGACACAGCACATACCCTAGCAGCTGGCTACGAAATAAGAACAGAAGAGGCTTTCAAAGAGACATTCCAAGCGTTCGAAGATATTGTAGGGTTCAACTACCTAAAAGGTATGCATATAAACGATTCGAAAAAAGAACTAGGCACTAAAGTTGACCGTCACGACTCTATTGGATTGGGAGTGATGGGGATGACACTCTTCGAAATGATTATGAAAGACAGCCGGTTTGACAATATGCCTCTTATTCTTGAAACACCCGACGAAAGTATATGGGCCAAGGAGATTGAAGCTTTATATAAACTTGGATAAACAGAAAATATATTTTTATTCACCCCAAAACAACAAAAAAACGACCTCCTTCTAATTTTTATTGCCTATTATAAAGTGATTTTTTTGATGGTATGAGATAAAAGAAAAAATAATCATCGAAAAAATGACGATTTAGTTAATTTGAAATGGTTTTAAATAGTTGCTGGTAACTTACTAAAAATAAATACGATGATTACAAAAAGAAAGCAAGAGGAGACCATAGCAGAAAAAAAATTAGAAAGAAAGTGGTAATTTTAGACCGTGTTCTTTTGGTTAATAAAAAAAATGTTTTACCTTTGCATCGCTTTTGAAAGAAAGCACTACAGGTAGATTCGCTAGCTCAGTAGGTAGAGCACATCCCTTTTAAGGATGGGGTCCTGGGTTCGAACCCCAGGCGGATCACTGAGAACGCTACAAAGCGTTTGCGAAACATTAAAAAGCTGTCTTTTAAGACAGCTTTTTTCATTTATACACAACAGATAGTTTTGTAGGAAATACCAAAAAAATCATCATCGGCATACACAGTTTATGATTTGTCTCATAAAAACCGAATCTACTATAGTAAACTTGATTTTCATATAGCAGTCTTCTTTCAAGAAGAACACATAAACGAGTTTTATCTGATGATTGTCAAATCGGCAGCGATAAATTTGATTTTCATCTCATAATTGATCTATTTACCGAAAGTTGAAATTCGATTTCAACGCATGAAAATCCAAACTACCGGGGTGAAATACATTTTTATCTATTGATAGCTCTATCTGCGACGGCTAAAATGTTTTTTGCTCATAATTGCAACATTGTTAACGATAGATTTGATTTCTGCCTCAAAAGGACATTTTTTGCTTAAGAAATCAAGCCTAAATAGCCACAAAGAGCTCTATTCATAAGCGTGGCGTATGTAAACAACCACAGAAGATGATTTTTATAGAACTGCGTTTTCATAAAATAGTAGAAACAAGGCAAAGACGAAACAAACCTATCGCTATTAAAAAACCTTCACATCCCTAACACTTACAATTTTGTAAGTAAATGCGTTGGCTCTATACCAGCCAATGTTGTACTCAATAGGTTTGTCGTGTATATCGTAAACAAATCTCTTTCTTATCAAAATAGGATCGCCAGCATTAATCTCTAGTTTATCAGCAATGAAGCTGTCAGCCGAGGCTGCACTAATTTCTTCTTTTGAAGTCTTTACAACAATGCCATAATCCTTTTCGAGAATTTCATAAAGAGGCCTAAAGAAGTTTTCTGTCTCACTAAAAGGGATCAATGGACTAAACTCTGATGAGAAATAGACAAAAGGAAAATCTTTCTTTCCCCTCAATCTTTGCACTTTAAATAATTTTTCTGTATCGTCAACTTCAAAAAATGTTTGAGCTTCTTTTGATGGTAGTTGCCTCTTTATAGTAAGTTCAAAATTGTGTATGTCTATATTGAGCACTTCCATCTCTTGTGAAAAACTCAACCAATTATTTGACTCACTAAATATTCTTTTTTCGATTACACGCGTACCCACTCCTTTTTTTCTAACCAATAGCCCCTCTGTTACCAATTGACTAATTGCTTGCCGCAATGTATTTCTTGATATTTTCAATTGTTCAGACAAGTCAGTCTCTTTTGGCAAGAGTTTCCCATTCACATATTCTTCTTTTTCTATGAGCTTTCTCAAAATTAGCTCTGCCTGTTTGTGAAGAGGTACAGCACTTTGATGATCAATCTTTAGTTTCATATCCTTTTTATTACAAAGGAACAATTAAAAGTAATCAAAAAAAAATATATAGAAACATTTGGATAGACAAGATATATTGTCTTAATTTGTAGTGTATGTTCAAACATACTAATATTGGTTCAAACATATATATAATTTATTAGATAATGTACAACAAAAGACCTTCTATAAAAGTAAACGGATTAATATTTTCGGGATGGGAAAGCATTAATTCATTCGTTGCAGATGCTGCCAAAAACTCACCTATAGTAATAGTAGAGAGCTATAGCGGAGTAAATAAGAAAGAGTTGATAGAGAATTTTCGGAAAATAGACCACACGCTATTTATCGATACAAAATCCTTATTCCAAGATGAGAAAAGTCTAATAGCTTTAACAGAAAGATACATGACTGATGATGTCTTGTTTGGAAACATCACAAACCTATCTTTAAAAGAATATTTTGATGAAGAGAAAATAAACAAAATTAGATTAGAGATACAAAACAATACGGGAACAACGCTAATATTTGGCCCTGGGGCTTTGTTGGTAGAAGACGGCGATTTGGTCATTTATGCTGATATGCCACGCTGGGAAATTCAGCAACGAATGAGAAAAAGCAAAGTAGAAGCACTCGGAATTGATAATAGTGCCGAACCCTTTTCTTTTCAATACAAACGTGGATATTTTAATGATTGGAAAATACTAGATAAACACAAAAGAGACATCTATCCGAAAGTAGATTTCTGGTTGGACTCTGTTGTTGAAAATGAACCTAAACTCATTGATAGAGATACTTTTTATGCAGGTATCAATAAAGCTGCCTATTCACCATTTCGTGTAATGCCATTTTTTGACTCAGCTCCTTGGGGCGGACAGTGGATGAAAGAAGTGTGCAATCTGGACAAAGAAACAGTAAACTATGGTTGGTGTTTTGATTGTGTGCCAGAAGAAAACAGCTTGTTGCTAAAAGTAGATGATATAGAATACGAAATGCCATCGGTAAACCTTGTATATCTAAAAAGCAAAGAACTACTTGGAGAACCAGTTGAGTCGCGTTTTGGTAAAGAATTTCCTATCCGCTTTGATATACTCGACACCTTTGATGGTGGCAACCTCAGTCTGCAAGTTCATCCTACAACTCAGTATGTACGCGATAATTTTGGATTGACGTACACACAAGACGAAAGCTACTACTTACTAGATGTAAAGGAAAACTCACATGTTTATCTTGGTTTTAAAAATGGTGTAGATAAAGATGAAATGCTGAACGACTTAGAGAATGCTCAAACTGGAAAGAATAAGCATTTTGATGCCGAAAAGTATGTCAACAAAATTGAAGCAAAGAAACACAGCCATTTTCTAATTCCTGCAGGCACAATCCATTGCTCGGGTATAAACTCAATTGTGCTAGAGATAAGCTCTACACCTAACCTATTTACTTTTAAGCTGTGGGATTGGGATAGATTGGGACTTGATGGCAAACCCAGACCAATTAATATTGAACGAGGAAAAGAAGTTCTTCAATGGGACAGAGATACCGATTATACACACCATCAATTGGTAGATAAATTCTCTGTTGTAGAAGAAGGAGATGGATGGAAAGAAGAAAAAACAGGATTACATGCAAATGAGTTTATCGAAACCCGCAGACACACGTTTACAAAGGCAGTAAAGCATTACACAAACGACTCGGTCAATGTACTAAATCTTGTTGATGGAAAAGAAGTAGTTGTTTTTTGTGAAAACAATTCCTTTGAACCTTATGTTGTTCATTATGCAGAAACATTTATAGTTCCGGCATCTGTAAAAGAGTACTATATAAAACCTCACGGTATATCAGAGGGAGAGGAATGTATGACCATAAAAGCTTACGTAAGATTTTAATAAACTAATACTATGCCAACAACAAAAACCTCACAAAAAAATCTCTCTATAGCCGCTGTTTTCTTTGGCTTTTTCATAATGGGTTTTGTAGATGTAGTAGGAATTGCCACCAACTATATCAAAATAGACTTTGGATTGTCGAGCTCACTTGCAAATACCATTCCGATGATGGTGTTTCTTTGGTTTGCTGTTTTTTCTATTCCTGCAGGCATTCTGATGGGAAAAATTGGTAGAAAGAAAACAGTTCTTGTTTCTCTTTCTCTCTCAACTGTAGCAATGATTATCCCTTTTGTTAGGTATGATTTTCCTACAGTATTAATTGCTTTTGCACTGTTAGGAATAGGAAATACAATTTTGCAAGTATCCCTCAATCCATTAGTAGCAGCTATGTTTCAAAAAGAAAAAACAGCAAGCGTACTATCTACTGGGCAGTTTCTAAAAGCCATTTCATCGTTGTTGGGCCCCATTATTGCCGGAGCAACTGCAAGCTACTTTGGAGACTGGAAAATGACATTTGTTATTTTTTCGATTATCTCCCTTTTGTCTGTAGTGCTTTTATCTTTTTCTCAAACTAATGAATTTGGCTTCGAATCATCACAAAGCTCCTTCAAAAGTGTGCTAAGTTTACTAAAAGACAAATACATTTTGTATTGTTTCTTGAGCATTATATTTATTGTAGGGCTCGATGTTGGCATCAATACTACTGTGCCCGAGCTGCTTATGAAAAGAGTAGGATTAGAATTGAGTAAAGCCGGTTTGGGTAGCAGCGTCTATTTTGCTGCTAAAACAATGGGCACTTTTGTAGGGGCTATACTTCTATTGAAAGTGTTTCCACTCCGTTTTTTGAGACTCTCACTCAGCATTGCTATTGCAGCTTTTATTGCATTGATGTTTGTTTCGAATTTATGGCTACTCATTATTCTTATCTTTATAGTTGGTGCAGCTTGTGCCAATGTCTTTTCGATAATTTTTTCGTTTGCATTGCAAAAAATGCCAGAGCGATCTAACGAAATATCTGCCTTAATGATTATGGGAGTATCTGGCGGAGCCATAATTCTTCCTTTAGAAGGATTTATAAATGACAGCTTTGGCTTCTTGGCGGCCCTATCGGTTTTGTTGATTTGTTTGATACTAAATTTAATGCTAACCAAAACTTTCAAAGAGAATGTACAACCACGACAATAGAACAGTGCTAACCCTTGATGCAGGAGGAACAAACTTTGTTTTTTCGGCCATTCAAGCAAATGAAGTAATAACAAAGCCATTCACACTTCCTGCTTATGCAGATGATCTTGATAAATGCTTAAGTTCTATTGTGTCAGGATTTGAACAAGCGAAGAAACAACTAAAAGTAAATCCTGTGGCAATAAGCTTTGCTTTTCCTGGGCCTGCAGATTATGTAAACGGTATTATTGGCGATTTGCCAAACTTCCCTTCTTTTAGAGGAGGAGTAGCCTTGGGTCCTTTTCTGGAAGATAGGTTCAAAATTCCTGTTTTTATTAACAATGATGGGCACTTATTTGCTTTTGGAGAGGCTTTGGCGGGAGTATTGCCTCATATAAACAAACAGTTAGAAAAATCGGGAAGTGCAAAAAGATACAACAACCTTCTGGGTGTAACACTTGGAACAGGTTTTGGTGGTGGAGCCGTTATAGACAATGTGCTACTTATAGGTGACAACTATTGCGGTGGCAATGTGTGGCTTTCTGCCAATAAATTCGACAACAACCTCATTGCAGAAGCTGATGTTAGCATTCGAGCAGTTGTTAGAAACTACAAAGAGTTGGCTCAAATTATTGAAGAGTTAACACCCAAAGATATTTTCGATATTGCAGAAGGGAGTAAAAAAGGAAATAAATCTGCTGCCATAGAAAGCTTCAATAGATTGGGCCAAGCTGCAGGATTTACTATTGCCGAATCTCTAAATATTGTAGATGGAATAGTTGTAGTTGGCGGTGGGCTTTCTAAGGCCCATAAATACATATTGCCGAGTATGATTGAAGAGATGAACAGTGACCGCACAGCTATAGACAAGCTACATTTTCCACGACTACAAATGAGAGCTTACAACCTTATGAATGACGTAGAGAGACGATTGTTTCTTAAAGACGAAACAAAGAAAGTAGTAATTCCACAAACCGATAAATTTGCGAAATACAACTTATCTAAAAAGACAGGTGTTGTAATATCAGAAATAGGAGCCAGTATGGCTGTATTTCTTGGATCTTATAACTATGCATTGAGCCAATTGGACAAATAGATTAAAAAAAAACGAAGATGAAGAGACTTATTTTTATTGCCCTATCCTGTATAGTTTACTTTGGTAGTGCAGCAAATAAAATTGAAAACATAAAGGACTTTATTCAATATGTACGGCCAAATATAGGCACCGATCACAGCAGATGGTTTTTCTATACACCTGCCTCACTGCCATTTGGTATGGCAAAGCTAGCACCCTCTACCAATGGATCTTATGGTAATAAAAATGGGTGGGAAGCTGTTGGATACGAAAACTCGCACACTTCTATAGAAGGGTTTGCCTGTTTTCATGAATTCCAAATTGGAGGTGTTATGCTAATGCCTGTAGTAGGCGCAGTGAAAACGCATCCTGGCACACTCGAGAACCCTACCGATGGATATAGATCTAGCTTTGACAAAGCCAATGAGATAGCTACTCCTGGCTATTATAGTGTGATGCTCGATGATTATAATACGAAAGTAGAACTTACTGCTACCGAAAGAGTTGGTTTTCAGCGTTATCATTTTACTCAATCGGATAGTGCATATATCATTTTTGACATTGGTAATCAATTAGGAGAAAGCGGTGCTGTAAAAAATGCGCACATCCGCTTAGTTGATAATCAAACTGTAGAAGGATATGTAACCACCCTCCCCGAATACGTAAATAAATATCAAAATGGAGCAAATCTCACCATGTTTTTCTATGCAAAGTTAAACAAGCCTATAGAAGAGAGCTATGTGTTTCATAGAGGTGGCAGTGTGAAAAAGGCTAATGAAATAGAAGGCATTGGAAGCTCAATGGCACTAAGATTCAAAACTGAGGATAGAGAAACTGTACTCGCAAAAATTGGATTGTCATACACCTCTGTAAGCAATGCAAAATTGAACTTCGAAACTGAGGCCCAAGACAAATCATTTGAAGAAGCACAGCAAAAAGCACACGAAACATGGAACGAAAAACTGAGTAGAATAGATGTTTCTGGTGGTTTGATGGATGATAAAATTAAATTTTACACCGCATTATATCACGCCATTTTAGGAAGAGGTTTAGCAAGCGATGTAAATGGTCAATACCCAAAACATGATGGAAGTGTTGGTCAAATTGAAACTAATGCAAACGGAAATCCAATACACAACCATTATAATAGCGATGCCATTTGGGGTGCTTTCTGGAATCTCACACAGCTATGGACATTGGCTTATCCGGAGTATTTTGCAGATTGGGTAAGCAGCCAACTACTGGTTTACAAAGATTCTGGATGGCTAAGCGACGGCATTGCTAATAGCAAATATGTTTCGGGTGTAGGCACAAATTTTGTGAGCCTTGCTATTGCTGCAGCATACAACTGTGGCATCAGAAATTTTGATGTAAACCTAGCATACGAAGCAGCACGTAAGAATGAAATAGACGGCAAAAACAGGCCACTTGGTGCTGGTAAATCTGATGTAGGATTTTTTGTGAAAAACGGCTTTGCTCCTTATGCAATAGAGATGAAAGATAGTACTACAGTAGCAGAATTATGGATGTTTGGAACATCACATACGCTTGAGTATGCCTTTAGTTCATTTGCAGTAGGACAGTTTGCTAAACAATTAGGCAAACAAAAAGATTATGAGCTATTGTCTGGACTTTCTAAAAGCTGGCAAAATATATTTGATCCAACAACTCAGCTAATGCGCCCAAAATTATCAAATGGTGAGTTCATAGAAAACTTCGACCCCATGGCACCATGGGTAGGTTTTCAGGAAGGAAACGCTGTGCAATATACATTTTATGTGCCACACGAGCCAAAAAAGCTCGTAACAATGATAGGCGAAGACATTTTTAACAACCGTCTCGACAGCATTTTCACTCTTTCACAAGAAGATATTTTTGGTGGAGGGCGAGAATTGAATGCTTTCTCTGGTGTAAAAGCATTGTACAACCACGGCAATCAACCGAGTTTACACATTTCTTGGTTATTCAATTTCTCAGGGAAACCATATCTTACTCAAAAATGGACGCGTGCTATTTGCGACGAGTTCTATGGAGTAACAGGAGAACATGGCTATGGCTATGGGCAAGACGAAGATCAAGGGCAATTGGGTGCATGGTATGTGATGGCTGCAATGGGTTTGTTTGATGTTAAAGGATTGACAGAAATAGCTCCTCAAATGCAATTGGGGAGTCCTCTATTCGATAAAATTGAAATAAAACTAAACAACAAATATTACAAAGGAGAATCGTTTGTAATAGAAGCAGAAAACAACTCTAAAAACAACAAATACATTCAATCAGTTTCATTAAATGGAGAAGACCACCAAGGTGTCTTTGTTCCATTCGAAGATATTGTTGCTGGAAGCAGAGTGAAACTAATAATGGGTGAAAATCCAAATAAAAAATAAACACAAACATTTAAATCAATATTTATGAAACAAAAGTCATTAGGATATATTCTATTTTTACTTCCCCTCCTTATTTTTTCTCAAAACCTGATGTCTGAGTCTGGTAAAGTGCTCAACGGATTTGTTAAAAAAATTGAGGGCGTTGATTTTAATTATCAATCATCTGTTCCCTTTGCCAACAAAAGCCTAATAGTAAGGGCTAGCAATGGCAAGTCGTATATGGAGTGGGAAACAGCCCCTGCTCCCGCTACAGATAATGAAACTGTGACTTATGCGTGGCTGGCTGGTTTAGGCTCTAATTCAGGTAATGCTAGATTTGATTTGGCTGTTAATGGAGAACCTAAGTTTTCATTTTGGAGCAATGGCCAAGGTCAATGGGAAGAAAAGTTAGACAACGGATGGTCTCTTTCATTCAAAGAAGATGCAGTTGGCCGGTATGGTGAGAATTTCGGATTTATGTACCTAACAGTTCCTAAAAAAAATATTAAAGCTGGCAAGCCTCTTCGAATAGGAATTACAGCTGGAGAGTTTCATATAGACTCTTGGTACATGACATTTACATATCCGCTCGAAAACACAATGGAGCTCAAAGCATATCCTGCAAAAATGACTGAAGGGGGCCAGGAGAAACAAATTGCCATTGCTAAAGTATTTTATGTAGGCAATGCTTCTACTGCCAATATACATGTAGATGGCAAACTTTTACAAGAAGTACCGTTAACTTTTGGCTACAATCAACTAAGAATTGGTCTTGCTTTGGCAAATGAAGAAAAAAATATTTCTTGGGAGTTCCTCGCCGAAGATTTCAATGACAAAGGAAGCTTAACGCTTAAACCCGTCAGAAATTGGAAGGTAAATTTTGTACAACACACCCATACCGATATAGGCTATACTCGTTCGCAAACAGAAATACTTGGCGAACACTTACGATTTATTGATTATGCACTCGATTATTGCGATATGACAGATCACTATCCAGATGCATCTAAGTTTAGGTGGACCTGCGAGGCAATGTGGCCACTAAACGAATATTTGCGTTCGCGACCAAAAGAGCAAATAGAGCGTTTGAAACAACGAGTGGACGAAGGTCGCATAGAAATTACAGGCATGTATTTCAATTTCGACGAATTGCCTGATGAGCAAATTCTAGCCGCATCTCTACAGCCTCTAAAAAACATAAAGGCAGCAGGGCTAGAGGTGAAAATGGCCATGCAAAATGATGTGAATGGTATTGGGTGGTGTCTCAACGATTATTATAACGACTTGGGTGTAAAATATCTTAATATGGGAACTCACGGACACAAGGCCTTGATAAGCTTTGACAAACCAACTCTTTTTTGGTGGGAATCTCCCTCAGGCAATAGAATGCTTGCCTATCGTGCCGAACATTATATGACAGGCAACTTCTTTGAAATACACAAAGAAGATTTTGATGTGTTTGAAGACAGATTGCTAAACTATCTTATCGACATCGAAAATAAAGGATACAAATATGATCTTCTCTCTATACAGCATTCTGGCTACTTTACAGACAATTCGCCTCCATCTACCCGTGCTTCGGAGATGATAAAGAAATGGAATGAAAAATACAGTTGGCCAAAGTTGAAAACAGCTACAGCTACAGATTTTTTTGAAGAGATGGAAGCAAACCATGGTCATGAATTTCAGGTCATAAGAGGTGCTTGGCCCGACTGGTGGACAGATGGTTTTGGAGCTTCGGCCCGTGAAGTAGCCACTACACGTCGTGCTCAAACAGATCTGATTGCCAATACTGCAGGTCTTACGATGGCTGGAATACTTGGCTCTCAACTCCCTGAAAAAATAGAAGACCGCATATACTGGACCAATAATGCACTACTATTTTACACAGAACACACTGTGGGATATCATGCAAGCATAAGAGAACCTTTTCACAAATACAGCATGGAGCAGCGTGCCCTGAAAGAATCATACGCCTGGGAAGCAGGACGAAGAGCTAAAATGATTGGCGAAGAGGCACTGGGGCTTTTACAGTCTCATGTTTCTCGTGAGGCGAATCCCTCAATTGTGATTTTCAATAGTCTTAACTGGAACCGAAGCGGTCTCGTAAAAGTGTATTTAGACCATCAAATTGCTCCCCCTAATAAAGAATTCAGCATTGTAGATAGACTTGGAAATAAGGTGCCGGCACAGCCTGTCGAAACCTTTAGCGATGGCTCCTACTGGGCTTTATGGGTAGATAAAGTACCTGCTTTTGGTTATAAGAAATATGTAATCAAAGCAAGTAATGAGATAAAACAAACTCCTATTCATAACCAAAAAGTAAATAATCTTGAAAACCAGTGGTACAAAATAAAAATTGATGAAACGTGTAGAGCCATTCACAGCATTTTTGACAAAGAACTGAATAAGGAGCTTGTAGATGCAAATGCTAAATGGAAGCTTGGCGAGTTTATTTACGAAACACTCGCCGACCGCAAACAGCTCGACAAATTTTATCTTGATGACTACCAGCGAGTACCACTTGACAAAGTATGGTTTGAGCGTTATGAAGAGGGCGAAATATGGAACACAGTTTACTTTAGAGGCAACACTGAGGCAGCAATAAGCGATGCAGGCTACGAATTTGAGATAAGATTGTTTAATACCACCAAACGTATCGATTTGGCTTATTCTATTCTCAAAAAATCTGTAACAGCTCCAGAAGGAATTTACATAGCATTTCCTTTTGAGCTCAAAGATGGTGTTCTGGCATTCGATGTGCAAGGTGGGGAAATACGTGCTGGAATAGACCAAATACCAGGTTCTACAAATGATTGGAATGTTGTACAGAATTATGCAAGTCTGAAAAACAATGATGCTCAAATATTACTAAGCTCTCCAGAGATACCTTTAATGCAATTTGGAGGCATCAATACAGGACGATTTGAATATGGTGCACCACCAGCATCTACCCATATATATGGCTGGCCGATGAATAACTATTGGACCACCAATTTCAATGCAGAACAACGAGGAGGTATCGACTGGGTTTATAATATAAGCAGCACAGCCGACACATCTCAGACCTCTGCTACCCGTTTTGGTTGGAACAACAGAGTCCCATTTTTGGCTCGTGTACTACCAGGTGGAAGTGACTCTAACAGTACAAGTTGGGAAGAATCTATAATAGATGGATGGCCCGAGAATTTAATTTTAATAAGTGCTATCCCAAACAAAGATGGCAGCTCTTTTATTTTACACGTTAGAGAAACAGAAGGAAATAGTGCCGATCTTAAAACGCTAAAGCTATCTAACAATAAAACATTAAATCTCACCGAGGTGAGTGTTTTGAATGATGAGATAACCCAAGGCTCAACCGAATTGAAACCTTTCGGAACAAAGTTTTTCAAAGTTAGCTGGTAAAATTAAAACATTAAAAAAACAACTGGAGCTAAATTAATTAATACTTTTGTACAAATGAATAAATATATCTTACAAATACTGTTTATAATATTTTTCCTGCAAGCAAAAGAGGTGGTGGGTCAGAACAATGCTCATACTATATGGCAAATAGGCATAAAAGACAACAGTGCAAGTGAATTTGCTTTAGCACCCGATAAATACGAAGATTTTCTGAAGCATGATTTCGGGTGGGAAGATCAATTTTATATAGTTGGTTTGTCGGCTCCTTCCAAAGATTTTCCGTATGTACTACCTGGCCCTGCAGATAGTTGGGGAGGCACAAGTAATACAGCAGGAATAAGAACACACATCCTCAATATTCTGTTTAGCATGCAAGATGTTGTAGAAAATAATGGTGATTCTTGGAAGTTGATGGTAGATATTTTAGATACCAACAGCGAGCATACTCCTCTATTAAAGATATCTGTAAACAATACATCTTGGAAATATGCATTGCCAAAAGGCAAGGGAGATAAATCTTTAACTGGCAACTACTCACAATCTACCCCCCACTCTATAGAAATTGCATTGGCACCCAATCTTATAAAAGACGGGAACAATGAAATTTCTATTACAACACTCGAAGGATCGTGGCTTATCTTTGATAACATCAGACTAGAAGGACCTAAGACTGCCGTATTAGCAGAAAACATTGAGACGGCTTATGTAAGAAGTGTAAAGAGTGCCAATTATCAAACTACTAACCCCGCAATTCATCCACTATTGATAGATGTAGAGCATTTGATGGGCAATCCAAATCTTGTAGTAGAGATAGATAATAAAAAGATTTTGGAACAACAATTGGAAAAGGGACGCTATGTATTAGAAGCCCCCATGCCTATTGTTAGTACAACTACCAAAAGCAACTATAAGGTATTTGTTGACAATAAGATAGCGGCACAGGGAGAAGTAACTCGTGACCCACAAAAACCAATTACACCTGCAGATTATATAGACACCCGAGTAGGAACAGCACACTCGAGATGGATGCTTGCACCTGGTCCGTGGATGCCATTTAGTATGGTAAAGCTAAGCCCCGACAACCAGAATGCTGGCTGGCAAGCAGGCTATCAGCCATCATTTGAAAGTATTGGCACTTTTAGTCATATCCATGAGTGGACAATGGGAGGGTTAGGAATTATGCCAACAAACGGCACACTGAAAACTTCAATTGGCAATCAATCGGCTTTGGCCGACAACTCAAACTCGTATCGCTCAGCAATTAACAAAGAATCTGAAGTTGCAAAGGTAGGATACTATAAAGTAGATCTGACAGATACAGACATTCAGGCTGAGCTTACAGCTACTACCCGTTGCGGATTCCAACGCTATACTTTTCCTAAAAACAGGGATGGACGGGTGATGATTGATCTGCAAATACCTTGTGAGTACAATTATCAAATACTTGATGGGAAGCTAAAGCAAGTTGGAAAACGTAGAATTGAAGGCTACAGTAAACAAGAAACAAAAAACGTGTGGTCGGAAGATGCCGATCAGCACTATACAATACATTTTGTAATAGAATTTGACAAAGACATCACCAATTTTGGTGGATGGGTAAATGATGAATTGCTACACCAAAACGAAATAAACTCTCAAGAGGCAAACTTATTGGGCTGTTATGCAGAATTTGACACTTCAGTAAATCCAGTAGTACAGCTGAGATCTGCTATCTCTTATGTTGACTTAGAGGGAGCATCTACTAATCTCTATTCAGAAATAGAAGAACCTTATGGTTGGGACTTTGATGCAGTAAGACAACATCAGGCCAATACGTGGAATGATATTTTGGAGAGAGTACAGATAGAAAGTAATGACTATCGCGAAAAAGAGCGTTTTTACACCAATATGTACCGATCGTTCTGTCGTAACACCTTTAGTGATACTGATGGTCGTTGGATGGATGCTTCTGACAGAGTTCAAAAGCTAAACGACCCTGATGCATTAGCACTCGGATGCGATGCTTTTTGGAATACGTTTTGGAATCTGAATCAATTGTGGAATTTGGTTACCCCCGAGTGGTCATCGCGTTGGGTGAAGTCTCAGTTGGCAATGTACGATGCACATGGTTGGTTGGCAAAGGGACCAGCTGGTATGAAATATATCCCCGTAATGGTTGCCGAGCATGAAATACCACTTCTTGTGAGCACATACCAAATGGGTATTCGCAACTACGATGTTGAGAAAATGTATCGTGCAATTGTAAAAATGCAAACTACTCCTGCACAAAGTGTAGCAAAAGGTTTTGCAGGCAATAGAGACCTTACACACTACATCAAGCATGGATTTGTGCCAGCAGATAAAGGTCGTTACTCAAATACACTGGAGTACTCTTTCGATGACTGGACAGTATCTCAATTGGCAAAAGCATTGAATAAAACAGAAGATTACAAGCAGTTTGCCGATAGAGGCAATTGGTGGAAAAATGCTATTGATACAGAAACAGGCTATGCACGACTGCGCTATAGTAATGGAGAGTGGGAAAAAGATTTCGACCCTTTTAAGTCTGGAGCCAATTATCATTATGTAGAGGGTAACGCCTGGCAGCTCACTTATTTTGTACCTCAAGATGTACCTGAATTAGCAAAAACTATTGGAAAGAATCGTTTTATCGATCGTCTAACTTGGGGGTTTGAGGCTAGTGAACCATGGAGGTATAATGCGCCTGGAGATCAATATTGGGATTTCCCTGTAGTGCAAGGAAATCAACAATCAATGCATTTTGCATTTTTGTTTAATTGGGTAGGTCAACCATGGCAAACGCAACGCTGGAGTCGTTCTATAATAGACCGTTATTATGGCTTTGATGTAGCCAATGCCTACTTAGGCGATGAAGATCAAGGGCAAATGAGTGCTTGGTTTGTGATGGCTGCACTAGGACTGTTTCAAACTGATGGTGGATGTAGTGTAGAGCCAATATATGAATTGGGTAGCCCGCTGTTTGAGAAAACAGTAATAGATTTAGGACAACAGTTTGGAAGAGGCAAACAATTTATTATAAAAGCTAACAACACATCACGAAAAAACATATACATACAATCGGCAAAATTAAATGGCAAAGCCTTCAACTCATTTAAAATAGATGTACGCGAGCTACTCAAGGGGGGCACCTTAGAGTTGGAAATGGGTAGTGAGCCTAATTATAATTGGGGCTTAGAATAAATAGTCTTCGTAAGAAAAGGGCAAATACTACGTTACTCTCTTTTTTGAAACTGTCATTTACTAAAGTAAATTGACGTTGTCTTCCTCCTCAATGCAAGGCAAAGAAAAAGCGAGCTTTACCTCTGCTCTTGCTTCGTTCGTCAGTTCCTTAATTTCAAAAACTTCGAAAGCCTTTCCTTTACCCTTTTTTTATCAAAGACTTAAAACAAAGGGTTTTCTGGCAGACACTAAATACAATAACACTAAAATAAAAAATATAGATGAAAACAAAATTTGGATTATTAACTGTGGTGATGATGCTTATGATGATCACTTCGTGTGACAAGAAAATAGACGATAAAGCTATTCTTGCCGAAAAAATAGAGAACAATGCCTCTATTGAATTTACAAAAAAGAAAGCAGCAGAGATAGTAAAAACCGGATTCAATGCTGGAGATGGTTACATGGAGGTATGGATTCGCGATTACAATACTTTTATTGAACTGGCTGCTGAAGTTTATCCGACCGATGAGCTCAAGAAAAACTTACTAATATTTTTCCAAATGCAAGGCGATGATGGAAACATCATAGATGGATTTACACCTATAGAACTTGCCAACGAACAGCTCCTTGAAGGTGCAGATAAAGATTTTCCATATGTAGGTCATAAAAACACTGTTGAAACCGACCAAGAGACCTCTTTGCTTCAATCAGTGTATAAATATGTAACGAAGACCAACGACACATCTATCTTACACGAACAAGTAGGAGACAAAACAGTAGCCGAACGCATGGTTTGGGCTATGGATTTCTTGATGAATGAGCGTTATTCAGAAGAGTATGGTCTTATTTGGGGTGCCACCACTGCCGACTGGGGAGATGTGCAACCAGAACATGGCTGGGGTGTGTATATTGATGACAACACACACAGAGCTATAGATATTTACGACAACGCCATGATGATTATAGCACTAGATAATTTAATGGAACTCGTGCCTGACACAAAAGTAAAATGGGAACCAATTCGCAATGATATTGCAAAGAATGCAAGACAGCACCTATGGGATAACGAAGCACACAAATTTATTCCACATATCTATTTAGAGGGGTCGCCCTTTCCAGAAGATTTTAACGAAAATGAAATTTATTATTTCGGTGGCACAACTACAGCTATTCAAGCAGGATTATTGTCAAAAGACGAAATAAAAAAATCTTTGGAGCAGATGGTAGAAAGAGTGGAAAAAGCAGGTGCTCCATCTATTGGTCTAACACTATACCCACCTTACCCTGCAGGTTTTTTTGAAAACCCTATCATGAATCCAGAGTATAGCTATCAGAATGGTGGCGACTGGACTTGGTTTGGTGGTCGTATGATTCAACAACTGGTAAAACATGGTTTTCTTGAAGAAGCTTACCAACAGCTGCTTCCTATGACAGAAAGAGTTATGAAAAATGATGGTTTCTACGAATGGTATTCTGTAAACAACGAACCTCGAGGCTCGGGCACCTTCAGAGGATCTGCAGGTGTGTTGTATATTGCCATTGAGATGCTTGAAAACAGTTTGGATATTCAATAACTACTACCTAATAATAAAGAGTAGGCAGCCTTAATAGGCCACATTGTTATAATGGAAAAAAGGCTTAGTGTAAATTCTACTCTAAGCCTTTTTTATATACATTCTTCACTCTATAATAGCTCTTAGAGCAATATTATCGCTACTTGTCTTTATATTCAGAAAGTATCTGAAGTTTAAACGATTCAGTCTGCTCCTTCATATAGTCTTCTATTGCTACTTTTTCTAAACATTCAATTATTATATCCGCTTCAGCCTCATCTTCAATTAATCTGTATGCAATACGAAGAATATCTAAATGCCAACCCCACCCCTCAAACAGCTCTTCCTGAAACGCTTTTACGCAATAGGTTAACACCTCATTTTTAAATCCTTTTGGTAAATCTGCGGTTACAATATTGTGTAGCATAGCAAAAGAATCATCTATTATGCCACCTATAACATTGGTGCTATCATCGCTAAACTGCATTACTTCTATCATCTTCTCCATTAGTGCAGTAGCTATATAAAAAGCAATTTTGTAGTTCTTATCTGCATACTGCTTGTCGGCATTAAAGATTATGGGGTAAATAGCATCTTCGAAGTTGCTCATTTCGTACCAACCAATGAAGCCGTCTCTGTCTGTTGACGAATTTACAATTGATTTTATCTGTTCTTGATAAAACTTTTTTCTCTCTTCAATTTTTCTGGAAGATTCGCTTTGATGGATCAGATTAAAATTACTTTGCTTCAAATACAGTAT
>CAYVLC010000004.1:0-39456 GCA_964452155.1 uncultured Dysgonomonadaceae bacterium | reverse complement strand
AGAGGTTTTAATGCAAAGCATTATTCCACAGGGCAAGCCGATTCGGATATCGGCCGCGAGCAGCAATGATGAACAACTCTAGTAGCACACTACACTCCCCTTGGCCCCCTCTCTCACGCCCGCAAAATAAAATTGGCAGGTTGTCGTCGCGACAGCCTGCCAATACTTGTTAACCTTAAATCTAATACTATTATGAAAAAACCACATCACAAATATAAAAAAGTTATTGATACTATCAAAATTATTTCAATAAAATAGCAAAAATACTTTTATTGTGTCAGTTTGATAGTTTCTATTAAAGCAACGGAACGTCCATTCCTGTTATTTTGCGGTACAGGTCTAGTGCATACACATCGGTCATGCCCGATATAAAGTCTATTACGGCTTGCACCCTTTGGGTAATGCTCTGGGCATACATATTGTATTGCTCGGGCACACGGTTGAGCAAGATAGTAGAGTAGGCATGTGTGGGGGTTTGTATGGCTTCTACAAAGCGTTCTAGCAACGATGTGATTATTTGGTAGCCTGCCAGCTCTATATCCAATACTTCTTTAGATTTGTAGATATTTGCTACTGCAAATTGAGAACATTGCTGGTAGGCTTGCAATGGAGTTGCCGATATATTGCTGATAAGCGACCCTTGGAAAGTGCCACTGAGTATCTCCTGCTCGTTTTGCAGAAACACTTGTGCGCACTCCTGCACCAACTGCCCAATGATGCTTGAACGTAGGTAGCCAATCTTTTCGTTTACATCGGCCACAAAGTCTAGGTTGCGAATTACTTTTGCTTGTCTTTCGCCTTCGAAATACTGAAGAAACAAGTCAATTGTTTTCTCCGTAGATAGTATGTTTAGCTTGTGTGCATCTTCTATGTCCATTATCTGATAGCAAATATCGTCGGCCGCCTCCACAATATATACCAAGGGATAGCGCACGTAGCGTAGCGGACTGCTGTTGGTTTGAATAATGCCCAAGTCGTTGGCAATCTTCTGAAAACTTTCTTCTTCCGATGCAAAGAATCCAAACTTCTGTTTCTTGCCACTCAACTCTGAGGAGTAGGGATATTTGACAATGGAGGCTAGTGTAGAGTAGGTCATTACGAAACCACCCTTGCGGCGACCTATAAACTGATGGGTAAGGAGGCGAATGGCGTTGGCATTGCCTTCGAAGTGGGTAAAATCGGTCCAGCGGCCTCCTTCTTTTTCTACCTCTTGTTTCAAATCGCCCCCTTTTCCTTCGGAGAAGAAGGTGCCAATGGCTTTCTCGCCCGAATGCCCAAAGGGGGGATTGCCCAAGTCGTGGGCCAAGCAGGCTGCCGACACAATGTCGCCCATCTCCTCAAAGTGAGCCTCGGTATTTGGATATTTTGCTCTGAGCGATTTGCCAACATAGTTGCCAATGGAGCGCCCCACACTGGCTACCTCTAAGCTGTGGGTTAGTCGGTTGTGTACAAATATGCTCCCTGGCAGAGGGAATACTTGGGTTTTGTTTTGCAATCGTCGGAAGGGCGATGAGAAGATGAGCCTATCGTAGTCGCGTTGATATTCTGTTCGGTCGTGATTGCGTTGGTCGTAATAGTCTTCCATCCCGAAGCGTTTGGAAGAGAGTAGTTTTGTCCACTCCATATATATGTGTTGTTGTTTTAGGCTGTTTTTACTGTCTTTGTGTGATAATGCAAAGATACATAGTCTTTTGAAGAAAAGAGGGAGGGGAGGGAGTTAAAAGCTAAAAGTTAAAAGTTGACAAAGTGCGGTGTGCTATGTACTCGGAGCTTCTGGCTTCGAGAAATGGGGATAAAATGAATAGTTGACAATGGTATGCGGATGTGGGATAGAGGCCTACTCGCCCCGAATTTTGGTATGAATGTGGATGCTTTTCCCAAACACGTATTCTAAAATTTCTACAGCCAATGGCTAGACATGTAGTGCAGTCTGCTCTAATTCTGGCTGAAAAGAGGAGTCAATTAAAACAGGCTGGTTTTTTGTTGCCTCCCTAAATACCAGATTTTGGATATAATGAGCCAAGAGTAGTCTAATGCCCTGAATATAAAACATAAAACCGAAATAAAACCAGCAAAATAGCTAAGAAAACCAACTTTGGGCGACCTTGCGTACCCCTACAGTTCGAGAAATGCATTGCAAAACGATAAATGTAGCCCTACAGTTTGCGAAATGCAATGCAAAACGCCAAATGTACCCCTACAGTTTGAGAAATGCAATGCAAAACGCCAAATGTATCCCTACAGTTCGAGAAATGCAATGCAAAACGACAAATGTACCCCTACAGTTCGAGAAACGCAATGCAAAACACCAAATGTATGCCTACAGTTTGAGAAACGCATTGCAAAACGACAAATGTAGCCCTACAGTTTTGAGAATTGCATTGCAAAACAGCAAATGTAGGCCTACGCAACCCCTCCCTTTTTGTGTTTTTGACAAAAAAACGATACCTGTATAGCATTCAAAGAGCAAAATAGCGATGGATATTGAAAAGATACAAAGTATACAACCACCTCAGTGTCCGCACTTTTTGTGCCAGCACAATAGGTAATAAGATAGCACTGTAGTGGCCGACCTACCAATTGATGATGCAATCAGTCTAGACTTTAGGCTAGATCGGCCATTTGTAAATAATTGGAGATACAAACCATCTCTAATTCTCGAAACTGGAAGCTCCGATTACAACACACACACACACACACAACGCATTTATCAGCGCCAATCAGTTCAATCTGAGTCATCAGTGTGCCAATCTTTTTTACATTCGGCAACATGTCATCATTCTTGTTTTTTTGTAAATAAGGACAGGTCGCGACCTGTCCCTAGAAGGCGATGCAAGTGGTCAGCCCTTCTTGTCATTCCGCTAACTACCAACAGCCAACTGCCCATAGCTGCTCTCCACACCCCAACCGTTGTCCACTGTCAATTAATTATTTCTCTCTTGTTTTTAATTTCATTTTTTTTATGTGCATTCATGCTACATGTTGTTGCAAATGCCTTAAATTTGCATCTTAATAGATATACAGATGGCAGATGCAATAAAACATGAGTGCGGAATAGCTTTGGTTCGTTTATTGAAGCCCCTTTCGTTCTACAAAAAGAAATACGGTTCGTGGCAATATGGCTTAGACAAGCTCTACCTATTGATGGAAAAACAACACAATCGCGGACAAGAAGGTGCCGGATTGGCAGCAGTGAAGCTAAACCCATATCCAGGCAGCGAATTTATATTTCGTGAGCGTGCCCTGGGTTCGGGTGCTATTTCTGAGGTCTTTGGCAATGTGCACAAAGCGTTTACTCATTTCTCTGAAGAGAAACTGCAAGATGCAGATTTTGCCAAAAAGAATGTGCCTTTTGCGGGCGAGCTTTTCTTGGGACACTTGCGCTATAGTACTACTGGCAGGACTTCGCTCTCTTATGTGCACCCATTTCTGAGGAGAAACAACTGGGCCTCGCGCAACTTGGCGCTTGCGGGCAATTTTAACATGACCAATGTGGAGGAGATGTTTCAACATCTTTTGTCGGAAGGGCAACATCCACGCGACTTTGCCGATACCTTTGTGATTTTAGAGCTGTTGGGTCACTACCTCGATAGGGAGGTGCAATATCAGTATGATAAATATAAAGAGCAGTACACTAATGGGCACGAGCTCACCAAAAGAATAGAGCAGGAGTTGGATATTCCTTTCTTGCTAAAACGTGCGGCCAAACTATGGGATGGTGGCTATGTGCTGAGCGGACTCATTGGTAGTGGCGATTCGTTTACAATGCGCGACCCATGGGGCATAAGAACAGCTTTTTACTACCTAGACGATGAGGTGGCAGTAGTTGCATCTGAAAGGCCTGTTATACAAACAGCCTTTAACTTGAAGATGGAAGAAATAAAAGAGTTGCAACCCGGAGAGGCTTTGGTGCTGAAGAAAGATGGCTCTTGGTATCTATCGCAAATAATAGAACCTCACCATGTGACTCCTTGTTCTTTTGAGCGCATCTATTTTTCGCGCGGTTCGGACTACGATATCTATCGCGAACGAAAGAAATTGGGCGAACTATTAATTCCCACCATTCTCGATAGCATCAACCACGATTTCGACAACACTGTCTTTTCATTTATCCCCAATACTGCCGAAGTGGCCTACTTGGGTATGTTGGAAGGGTTGGAATATCATTTCAATCACGAGCGGGCGGTGCTTATTTCAGAAAACTGCACCAAGTTGTCTAAAAAGGAGATTGAAGATATATTATCTAAACGAGTGCGGTCTGAGAAGGTAGCCATAAAGGACATTAAGTTGCGCACATTTATAGCACAAGGCAACACCCGCAACGATTTGGCAGCCCACGTGTATGACGTAACGTATGGTTCGTTGAGGCGAGGCATAGATTCATTGGTAATTATAGACGACAGCATTGTGCGCGGCACTACCCTTAAGCAAAGTATCATTAAGATTCTCGATAGGCTAGACCCTGTGAAGATTGTAGTTGTGTCTTCGTCGCCACAGATAAGGTATCCCGATTGCTACGGCATAGATATGTCTAAGATGAGCGAGTTTATTGCTTTTAGGGCCGCCATGGAGTTGATCAAAGATGAAGACAAACAGCACATCATTGATGAGGTATATAGAAAATCGGTAGCGCAGAAAGACAAAAAGTCTGACGAGATAGTGAACTACGTGAAAGAAATATATGGCCAGTTTACAGACCAACAAGTGGCCGATAAAATAGCCGAGATGCTTACACCCGAAGGAACAAAGGCTGAGGTGCAAATTGTGTTTCAAACCATAGATGGTCTTCACCAGGCTTGCCCAAATCATAAAGGCGATTGGTACTTCTCTGGCAACTACCCCACACCGGGTGGAAACAAAGTGGTGAACAATGCGTTTATCAACTATATAGAAGGTTCGGAAAACAAAACATATCAATTTAAACTTACATTTAAGCATGCCAATGATTGAACGCATAATTATATTAGAAGACATAGATCCAGTAGTATTTTTTGGGGTAAACAACAACAACACACAGTTGTTGAAAACACTGTATCCGAAAATTAAAATTGTTGCTAGGGGCAATGTGATAAAAGCAGTTGGCGACGAAAAAGAGCTGGAAGGCTTTGAAGCAAAGATGCGTGAGTTGGAGAAGTTTAGCGTAGCTACAAATATGCTCAAGGAAGAAGACATCCTGGAAATTGTGAAAGGAAAGACTCCTGAGATTGTGCAGCAGCAAAACCTAATTATTTATGGTTTGAATGGCAAGCCTATTTTGGCACGCACCGAGAATCAGCAGAAGCTGGTAGAAGAGTTCGACAAAAACGATATGGTGTTTGCCATTGGCCCTGCGGGCTCGGGCAAGACCTACACGGCTATTGCACTGGCAGTGCGGGCACTCAAAAACCGCGAGGTGAAAAAGATAGTGCTGAGCCGCCCAGCAGTAGAGGCAGGCGAAAAGCTAGGGTTTCTGCCAGGCGATATGAAAGAGAAAATAGACCCCTATTTGCAACCACTCTATGATGCACTTGAAGATATGTTGCCCCCCTTTAAGCTAAAAGAATACCTCGAAACCAAAGTTATACAAATAGCACCACTGGCATTTATGCGTGGGCGCACACTGAGCGATGCCATCATTATATTGGATGAGGCACAAAACACATCGAAGGCACAAATAAAAATGTTTTTGACCCGCATGGGTATGCATGCCAAAATGATTGTGACGGGCGATGTAACGCAAATAGACTTGCCATCGTATCAGCAATCGGGTTTGCTACACTCGCTATCGGTGCTACGCAACGTGAAGGGTGTGGGCAAAGTGGAGTTCAGCAGAAAAGATATTGTGCGCCACAAATTGGTGCAACGCATTGTGGAGGCTTATGAGAAAAGCGAAGCAAAAGACGAAGAGACCAAGAAGCTAATCAAAGCCGAGAAGAAGAATGATTGACACCGCCCCCCCCCTTTGACTATGCTTAGAGACCGACAATAAAAAAGAAATTACAATAAAACATTCACCATACAAACCCTACAACAATGAGCAATACGCTAACAGCAACCAATTACCAGTTTCCCAATCAAACAAAGGTATATAAAGGAAAAGTGCGCGATGTATATACTATTGGTGCCGATACATTGATAATGATTGCCACCGACCGCATATCGGCTTTTGATGTGGTGCTACCACAAGGCATTCCTTTCAAAGGGCAAGTGTTGAACCAAATAGCGGCCAAGTTCTTGGATGCTACTGCAGATATTATACCTAATTGGAAACAAGCAACCCCACATCCGTTGGTAACGGTGGGTGTGCGATGCCAACCCTACAGAGTGGAAATGATTGTGAGAGGATACCTCACAGGCAGCGCTTGGAGAGAATATAAAAATGGTGCACGCGCTATTTGTGGTGTTGCATTGCCCGAAGGGATGAGGGAGAACCAGAAATTCCCATCGCCCATACTTACCCCCACAACCAAAGCAGACCATGGACACGACGAAAATATATCGCGCGACGAAATCATTGGCCAGGGGTTGGTAAACAAAGAAGATTACGAGCAGTTGGAGAAATACTCATTGGCCCTGTTTGAAAGAGGTACAGAGATTGCTGCCCAAAAAGGATTGATATTGGTGGACACCAAATATGAATTTGGTAAACATGGCGACACCATCTATCTGATAGACGAGATACACACACCCGACTCTTCGCGCTACTTCTACACCGAGGGCTATCAACAGCGATTTGAGAGAGGCGAAGAGCAAAGACAACTCTCTAAAGAGTTTGTGCGAAAATGGTTGATGGACAATGGTTTTCAGGGTAAGGAAGGGCAACAGGTTCCCGAAATGACCGAGAGCTATTGCAACCAAGTGTCTGAAAGATACATTGAGCTCTATGAGATAATTACAGGCGACAAGTTCGAAAAAGCCGATACGCAGAATCTTGCCAAGAGTATAGAGGAAAACCTGCTTGAATATTTGAAACAATGAGCTACAAATCGGAAAAGATAATACCCTACAAAACAAAAGAACCGAAGCGTGTGCAAGTAGAGCAGATGTTCAATGGCATTGCATCGCGCTACGATTCGCTCAATAGTTGGCTATCGCTAGGCATGGATATGTGGTGGCGCAAGAAAGCACTGAGGAAATTGCAAAACTTGCCCACCAACAACTTGCTCGATATTGCAACCGGCACGGGCGACTTTGCCATCTTGGCCAACGATATTTTGAAGCCAAAGAAAATAACGGGTATAGACATATCTGATGGTATGATGGATGTGGGCCGTGTGAAGGTGCAGAGGGTAGGACTCGACGCTGTTATTACATTCGAAAACCAAGATTGTGCCAGCATGACCTTTGCCAACAATACCTTTGATGCTGCTATTGCAGCATTTGGGGTGCGCAACTTTGCAGATATAGATACAAGTTTTCGGGAGGTGGTGCGCGTGCTCAATCCGGGTGGAGTGTTTATGTTTCTTGAGCTAACTACTCCCAAACATCAACCCTTCAGGTTTTTCTACAACGTATATTCCCATAGTTTCATTCCATTCATTACCCGTTTGTTGTCTAAAGACAAACGAGCCTACGACTACTTGCCCGAATCTATCAAAGCCTTTCCGCAAGGAGCAGAGATGCTGGCTATTTTAAAGAAAAGTGGCTTTGCTACCGTTGAGAGCTCCACGCTTACGCTGGGGGTGTGTACTATTTATATTGCTAAGAAAGCCGCAGTTTGATATGAAAATGTATGGTCTGATAGGATATCCTTTGCAACACTCTTTCTCATCGAAGTTTTTCAACCAGAAGTTTCAACAAGAGGGCATAGATGCAGAGTATGTCAACTTTGAGATAGCGCATATATTTGATCTTCGTAGGGTGCTTGTTTTCAATCCTCACCTCAAGGGGTTGAATGTGACCATACCTTACAAAGAGGCAGTGATATCGTTTCTCGATGATATATCGCCCATGGCACAAGAGATGGGGGCAGTAAACACAATAAAGATTGAGCGCAGCTTTGGCAATACTTACGGTTACACACTTACGGGGCACAATACAGATTATGTGGGTTTCAAAAACTCTATCTCACCCCTCGTCCATCCCCATATTCACAAACAAGCCTTGGTGCTTGGCACTGGCGGTGCATCAAAAGCAGTGTGCAAGGCCTTGGAGGCATTGGGCATTGGGTGGACGTATGTGTCGCGCACACCACGAGAGGGTGCATATACTTATGACACCCTTACACCCGAAATAGTATCCGACCACAAAATTATCATCAACACAACTCCCTTGGGCACATTTCCCAATGTAGATGATTGTCCCAACATACCTTACCAAGCACTCGCTCCCCAACATTTGCTATACGACCTTGTTTACAATCCTGCAGAAACTGCTTTCCTGAAAAAGGGAAAAGAGATGGGGGCAACCACAAAGAATGGGGCCGAAATGCTGGAGTTGCAAGCACTGGCTGCTTGGGATATTTGGAACGAATTGGAAAAGTAGGAGTTGATAGTAGATAATTTTACTGCAAGACATCCATTTCTCTTTGCTGGTGCTAGTTGGCAACTCCTGTCTGAGTGAAATCTGCGCAATAAATTGTTGCTTATCCGCAAAGAAAAGCACCCTCCTGAGCTAAGGAGACCACTTATCCGCGAAGAAAAGCACCCTCCGGAGCTAAGGAGACCACTTATCTGCGAAGAAAAGCACCCTCCGGAGCTAAGGAGACTACTTATCTGCGAAGAAAAGCACTCTCCGGAGGTACGGATAGCACTTATCTGCAAAGAAATGTATGATTGGATGGTGCAAATTGGTGTTTCGTGTGCATGAAGGCATCTAAATATTTCTTTGCAAAAGATAAATCTATTAGCTTTGCAACACACAAAACAACAAAACAACAAACTATGCATACACTACCACAAGAGGATATCGAAAAGAGAATACAACAAATACAACAACACATTGTAGATCAAAAAGCCGATGCATGCGTTATTTCATCGCTTGTAAATTTGTACTATCTAAACGGTTTTATATTTGATGGCTACATGTATATACAGCCCGACCAGGAACCAATGCTTTTTGTGAAACGACCCGTGAACATAGATAGCCATAGGGTGGAGTATATCAGAAAACCCGAACAACTGCCCGAACTATTGGCAAAGCACAACATGGCCGCGCCAAAAAGTGTTTTGCTAGAGAGCGACGTGTTGTCGTACAATAGCGTAACCCGATTTCAGAAAGCATTGAATATGCCTGAGCTGAAAAGCATATCGGGCTTTATGCGCGAGATACGCAGTGTGAAGTCGGCCCACGAGTTGGCTCAAATACGCAAATCGGCCATCAGTCATGCCAATGTTTACAGACAGATACCCAATTTGTACCGTGCTGGTATGACCGACCTCGATCTGCAAATAGAGATAGAATACCTCATGCGCAAAGAAGGCTCTATAGGTACATTTCGTGCCTTTGGCGAGAATATGGACATATATATGGGCAGCTTGCTGGCAGGAGACAATGCACAAGAGGCCTCGCCATTCGATTTTGCATTGGGCGGAAAGGGCACAGACCCACTTCTTCCGCTGGGCTCTGCCAACAAAATACTGAGACAAGGCACAACAATAATGGTGGACATGGCGGGCAACTATACACACTATTTAGACGATATGACGCGCACCTTCTCCGTAGGAGAGCTACCCACCGAAGCACATCGTGCACACCAATTGTCTATAGATATATTGGCAGAAATAAGCGGCTTTGCCAAACAAGGAGTTGCTTGCGCCGATATCTACCATAGGGCCATGGAGATGGTGGCTGACAATAAAATGGAGCAATACTTTATGGGCACTACGCAGCAAGCCAAGTTTGTGGGGCATGGTGTAGGATTGGAAATAAACGAGCCACCTGTGTTTGCGCCTCGCTCTCGCGAGATATTGCAAAAGAACATGGCCATTGCCCTCGAGCCCAAATTTGTGTTGCCCGGCATTGGTGCTGTAGGAATAGAGAATACCTACTTTGTTACCGAAACTGGGTTAGAGAAAGTGACCCTCTGCGAGGAGAGTATTGTAGTGTTGCAGTAGATAGGGCCAAGAGGCAAGGAACAGGGAGCAAGGGAAATACATTTAACCGCAAAGAACACAGAGAAGGCACAAAGAACGCGGAGAATAATGGTGAATGATGAATGATGAATGATGAATGGTAAACAGCTATTGGCTGTTGGCTATTGGGAAAAGAGACAAGATACTTTGAAGATTTAGGAAAAAATGCGCACATTGTTGTAACCTATTTGCAACTGGTATTGTCCTATACATGAAAACAAATTATTCACCTTTTAATAATTAAAACAAATGGACGATTTAGTAGGAATTATCGCAATTATTTCAATATTCGCACTACCAATGATAACTGCCATGGTGCTAATATTCAAAAAAATTAGTTCTACACATAAAGAAAGAATGGGAATGATAGAACAAGGAATTATTCCACCCAAAATATCCAATCGCAAGGAGAATCCCAATCGTTATATATCTTTGCGCAACGGGGTTTTATTAGTAGCAATAGGAGTAGGCATAGCAGTGGGGATAATAGGAATAGAAACGTTAGAGGTAGCAGTATCCAATCCATTTTTATTTACCGCAGCATCTGCACTGTTTTTCTTAGGGGTAGGCTACGTAGTATTCTTTTTTATTACCAAGAATGCAAAAGACTACAAGGGCTTTGATGTAGATAGTTATTCAGAAGAGGATGCCGAATAACTACTGCAATGAAAGAAAAAGTGTATGTAGAAAAAGTACTTTCGGGCAACACTTCGGCTTTTGCATATTTTGTAAACAACTATCAGGGCATGGCCATTAATATTGCCTACCGAATATGCGAGAACATGCAAGACGCCGAAGATGTGGTGCAAGAGAGCTTTGTGAAAGCCTACAAGAACTTGCACACGTTTCGGCTCGAAAGCAAGTTCTCTACTTGGTTCTATCGCATAGTTTTCAACACCGCCGTCACATTTACAAAGACGAAGATGTGGGTGATTGACGATGAGGTGGAGACAGTGGCTGTAGATTTATCAACAGCTTTAGATGCGGCCCATCAGATAGAGAAGAACGAAACAAGTGCAATAGTTTCTCAGGTATTGAGCAAAATGCCGAAGGCGTATGGGCTTACATTGAGCCTGTTTTATCTGGAAGACAACTCGGTAAAGGAGATTGCAGAGATAACGGGCTTAAACGATTCGAATGTGAAAGTCATCTTGTTTAGAGCACGAAAGATGTTCAAGGAGTTGATAACAAAGAATTATCCAGAATTGTATAACAAGGAATTGATATGAAACAAAACAATAAGAACGAAACAATGGACGATAAGTTGTGGATGAAATCGATGATGGAGGCGGCACGCAAAGAACCATCTGAGAATTTATCGTACCGCATAATGCATCAGATAGAAACTGAGCAAGCACTCACACGTGCCAAGCCAAAGGTGAGCAAGCAGAGAATAAGTTCTCCGTTACTCGATTTGAGAATTTTTGGCCTCATGTATCTTGTGTTGCTCGTTGCGGGTGGCTACTTTTACATGCAAGGTGGCCAAGAGGCATTGAAGACAGATACTTTCTTGTGGACCTGCATCATGATTAGTTCTATCTTTAGTTTCTACTTTTTGATTGCTGCGGTGGACAACTCGCTCCGCCGAAAAGGCAAAAAGAAACCTTCTGCACCAGAGCGATGAGAAGGTTTTGTGGTGTGTGTTTAAGTATAATATTGTTTTATTACTCTGCAAGAAGCTGCTCTTTGGCTTCTGCCAATATCTTATCGGACTGGCCCGATGGAAATCTTAGCTGGAGCGATTGCATCTTCTCCAAAATTATATCGCCTACTGCTACTCTTGCAAAAAACTTTTTGTCTGCCGGTATCACGTACCAGGGGGCATACTCTTTGGAAGTGTTCTGTAGCATCTCGGTGTAGGCAGTTTGATACTTGTCCCATTGTGCTCTGGCCTCCATATCGGCTTTGCTAAACTTCCAGTTCTTATCTGGATTGTCCAATCGGGCTAGCAGCCGTTCCTTTTGTTCGTCTTTAGAAATGTGCAAAAAGAATTTGAGTATGTGCGTTCCGTTTTGGCACAAGTGCTTCTCAAAATTGTTTATTTGCTCATACCTGTTTTGCCAAAACTTGTTGTCCACTTTATCAACAGAGTCTATACCTGGTAAGTTTTCATTCAGTAGAAACTGAGGGTTCACTTTTGTAGCCAATACATTTTCGTAGTGCGAACGGTTGAATATTTCTATCATACCTCTTTCGGGCAATGCTCTGTAATGGCGCCACAAGTAATCGTGGTCTAGCTCTTCTTTTGATGGTGTCTTGAAACTGTGCACCCGACAACCTTGCGGATTGATACCAGACATTACATGGCGAATGACGCCATCTTTGCCCGCAGTGTCTGAGGCTTGCAAAATGATGAGTAGCGAGAAGCGGTCGTCGGCATAAAAAACGCGTTGAATCTTCTTAAGCTCCTTAATGTTACTTTTGATTTCAACTTTAGCTGTTTTCTTATCAAAACCCCCAGACTCGTTGGTAGAATACTCTTTCAGATTGATAGGCGTGTCTTCAGAAACTTTAAGTTGGTTATAATCGAAATTCATATTGCTATGTTTTTTTAGTGTTGCCGATTCTTATTTGCAGCTAGTAAATTCATACTTTTGAGTTTTTGATAAGAAAAGGGCAAAGACAAGGCTTTCGATGTTTTAGAAATTAATGAGTTTACTTTGGTAAATGACTGTTTCAAAAACGAGGGTAACGCAGTATTTGCCCTTTTCTTGCAATAGCTATTTAACTTCCAACATCTATAAGCTGATAATACAACTTATCATTGGTAATAACCTCCAAACCTTTCGAGAATATATCGTCAATGTCGTTTATAATTCTGTAGAATGCCGATGTGTCATATAAATCGCGTGCAATAAGTGCTTTCATCTGAGTAAAGATTATTGTTTTCGACTTTTCAAAGTCTTCATCTTTCCACTCTATGTTCTCAGATTGTGCTTTATCCTTTATTTTTTCAACTATTTCAGTTGAGATGCTGTAGTTTTTTTTGAAAGCTTCAATATTGCTATAGCTACGCAACAATTGCTTGCGGTTGTTATCTACTTCTTGAATGGTTATTCTATTCAGAATTCCTTTTGCAATAAGTTGTCGGTGTAGCGATGATACAACTGTTGTATCAATGGGCACAAATACATCGGGCATAATGCCACCGCCACCATAAACGGTACGTTTGTTTATAAGTGTTGCATATTTAAGAGAGTCGGGAAACTGAATGCTGTCGGCATTCATCATTTCGCCATGGTTGAAACGATTGACGAAGTCTAAGTTGTATGCTTCTAAATCGCCTCCATTGTAAGGTTTTTGTATTCCTCTGCCAGTGGGAGTGAAGTAGCGCGCTACAGTTAGTCTTATCATTGTGCCATCTGTGAGGGGTAGTTGGCGCTGAACCAATCCTTTGCCAAATGTGCGGCGCCCTACAACTACACCACGATCCCAATCTTGTATGGCTCCCGAAACTATTTCGCTTGCCGAGGCCGATCCCTCGTCAACAAGTATTACTAATTTGCCTGTTTTGAATTCTCCTTTCGATGTGGAGTTAATTGTCATGCGGGGTTGGTTTTTACCTTCTGTATAAACCATCAGTTTACCTTTGTCTAAAAACTCATCGGTTATGTCTGTAGAAGTACTTAGTATGCCGCCCCCATTGCCTGTGAGGTCAACAATAAGATTGCTCATACCCTTCGATTTTAAATTGACCAACGATTCGTGGAACTCCTTCAGGGAGGTTATCCCAAATCTGCTCAAACGGATATAGCCGGTGTTTTTGTTTACCATATACGAAGCGTCGATGCTATATATGGGTATCTTGTCGCGTACTATTCGAAACTCAGTGAGGCCATCTACACCTTTGCGTAATATTTTGACTACAGCGGTTGTTCCTTTCTTTCCTCTCAGTTTCGAGATGATATCTCTGTTTGTCAGTTTCTGTCCAGCAATTAGGGTATCGTTTACGTAGATAATTTTATCGCCTGGCATAATGCCCACCTGTTGCGATGGCCCCCCAGATATTACCTCCATCACATACACGGTGTCTGTGAGCATGTTGAAAGAGATACCAATTCCATCGAAGTTGCCTTGAAGGGGCTCATTCATTTGTTTCACTTCTTCTTTATTTAAGTAAGAAGAGTGGGGGTCGAGCTCTTTGAGCATGTTGCGAATGGCGGTTTCTGTAATTTCTTCGGTGTTTACATCGTCAACATACAAGTCGTTTATTAAGCGTATTGTGCGGTCTAGTTTAATTGCATCAGCACCAAGCCTTAGTTGAGAATGAGCCGAAAAGAAAACAAAAAACAGTAGTATGATAGAGTATAATCGATTTTGCATCTGTATAATATTAATAATGATATAAAAGTGAGGAGTTCAGACTGATTTTACTTAGCGTTGAATCATTTTATCTTAAATCCTTTGGGTATAAATTCACTCACATCGTGGCCATATTGCATCAACTCGCGAACAAGTGTTGAGCTGATATGCGTGAGAGAGGGTTCTGTAAACAATACAAACGTTTCTATTTTAGAAATAGTTCGGTTCATGTCTGCAATAGATTTTTCGTATTCAAAATCAATTACAGACCTTATGCCCCTCAGTATGTATTTTGCGCCAATCTTATTTGCGAAATCAATTGTGAGCGTATTGTAGCTTTCGACCCTCACACGGGGGTTATCTGCATAGAAATCGCTGATCATCTGTATGCGCTTTTCGAAAGGGAAAAACGATTTTTTAGATTCGTTTATTCCAATAGCAATTACAATTTCATCCATCAGTGTCAATCCTCGTTTTACGAGTGATTCGTGTCCTGTAGTAAAAGGATCGAAAGTGCCAGGAAACAGTGCTATGCGCTTGTTGTATTGTTTGTTCTCTGTAGATGAGAACTCCGAACTTTCCGAATTGTGAGTTGTGTGTTGCATACAAAATCTACTATTTAATACCGCCAGTGGGCTAATGATAATCCCAGATGATGGGGGGGGGGAAGTATAAGGTGTTTGGAATAGTTACTATTTTTTTATAATAGACCCAGAATAGCTTATTGCTTGCAATCACTATTTTAGTGTCTGACAGAAAGCGCCTTATTTTGAGTCTTTAATTAGAAACAACTATTTATGAATCTTGATCGAGTAGCACCAAATTGTCTATAATAAAGTTTTGGCGCTCCATAGTGTTTTTACCCATGTAAAACTCTAAGAGTTCTTTCAGTAAATCTTCTTTGCGCATAGTTACTTTATCTAGTCGTATATCCTTACCAATGAAATGGCCAAACTCATCGGGAGATATTTCTCCCAATCCTTTGAAACGAGTAATCTCTGGACTTGGATTCAATTCTTTTATGGCTGCTACACGTTCATCATCGTTATAACAATAGATTGTTTTCTTCTTGTTTCTCACTCTAAAGAGAGGTGTTTGAAGAATGTAAACATGATTTTTCTTCACTAAATCGGGGAAGAACTGCAAAAAGAAAGTAAGTAGCAGCAAGCGAATGTGCATACCGTCTGTATCGGCATCAGTGGCTATAATTACTTTGTTGTAGCGCAATCCGTCCATGCCATCTTCAATGTTGAGAGCTGCTTGCAAAAGATTGAACTCTTCGTTCTCGTAAACCACTTTTTTGGTTAGCCCGAAGCAGTTAAGAGGTTTTCCGCGTAAACTAAAAACCGCTTGTAGATTCGGGTCGCGACTCTTTGTTATAGAACCGCTAGCAGAATCTCCCTCAGTGATAAAGATTGAGGTTTCGTCTAGGTTATCGCCTTTGCTATCGTTGTAGTGTATGCGGCAATCGCGCAATTTCTTATTGTGCAGGTTGGCCTTTTTTGCACGTTCGCGTGCAAGTTTAGTTACACCAGCAATAGCTTTTCGCTCTTTTTCGGAATCTAATATTTTCTTTTGTAGTACCTCTGCACTTTGTGGATTCTTGTGCAAAAAATTGTCTAACTCTTTCTTAAGGAAATCACCAATAAACTTGTTTATGGTTACTCCGTCTGGAGATATCTCTTTCGATCCTAGTTTTGTCTTGGTTTGAGATTCAAATACAGGCTCTTCTACCTTTATACTTATTGCGGCTACCATACCACTGCGTATATCTGAAAACTCGAAGTTCTTATTGAAGAACTCTCTTATTACTCTAGTTGCAGCTTCTCTAAATACCGTTAAGTGTGTTCCACCTTGGGTTGTGTGTTGGCCGTTTACAAAAGAGTAGTACTCCTCGCCATATTGATTGGTGTGAGTAATAGCCACTTCTATGTCTGCTCCGTGCAGATGGATAATGGGGTAGAGTATCTCGTCGGTCAAATTCTCGTTGAGCAAATCTACTAAACCATTTTTCGAGAAAAACTTTTTATCATTGAATGTAATTGTCAAACCTGTATTTAAGAATACATAGTTTTTAAGCAATGGTTCAATGTGTTCATCTCTGTATAGGTACTCACCAAAAATCTTCTCATCGGGAGTAAACTCTACTAAGGTTCCATTTGACTGAGACGATGTTTCCAACTCCGACTCGTCGATGGTGATACCTTGCTCGAAGATAACATTTTTAGCTTTATTCTCTCTATAACTTTCAATGAAGAAGTTAGAAGACAATGCATTAACGGCTTTAATGCCCACACCATTTAGTCCTACAGATTTCTTAAAAGCTTTTGAGTCGTATTTAGCACCTGTATTCATTTTAGATGCCACGTCCTTCACCTTTCCTAGCGGAACTCCACGTCCGTAATCTCGTACTGTAACTTTTTTGCCTTCAATCTTTACATCGATTGTTTTGCCATAACCCATCATGTGCTCATCTATAGAGTTGTCTAGCACTTCTTTTAGTAGTACATAAACTCCATCGTCAGATGATGAGCCATCGCCTAGCTTGCCGATATACATACCTGGTCGGCGGCGGATGTGCTCTTGCCAATCTAAAGTTATAATATTGTCTTCCTGGTAATTTCCTTTATGAATATCTATTGTTTTGTTTTCTATATTGTTCACGTTATTTTTTTATACACCTTTCGTTATTGATTAATTTACTTTTTGTGCACTAAAGCTCTTTTATGTAAGCTCTGCGTTTTTTGTGTTGTTCAGCATTCATACCATCCCACATAGACTGCACTCTATTGTTTAGAGCCAACTCTGGGTTGCTTTCGGCTACCTCAAATCCGAGTTTATTGGCAGCCGGTATAAACTCATTAAAAACAAGAGCATTTACCCCTTTTCCTTGATAATCGGGGTGTACCCCAATTAGCAGTAAATCTAAGACTTTGTTGTCATTACCCTTTAGTGCACGAAAGAGATGATACCATCCTGCAGGTAAAAACTTTCCGTTTGCTTTCTGTAGTGCTTTAGCTAAACTGGGTAGTCCTATTCCAAACCCTACAAGTTTGTGATCTTCTTGTCTTAAAACAACGGTAAAAAATTCTAGCCGAAGCATTGGGATATACATATTTACGTAGTAGTCTATTTGCTTGTCGCTCAGCTCAACATATCCGTAAAGATCCTTGTAAGCTAGATTTAAAAGCTCGAAAACCCCTCTTGCATATTTAGTTATTTCTTTTTTATCGTTGAAGTGTTTCACAATTAGCCCAAATCTCTTTTTCACTACTTCTCCTACACGTTCAAACCTCTCGGGTATTTTCTTTGGTATTGGAATTAGATATTCGTTCCAGTCTTGGTCTTTTACATATCCCATTCGCTCAATGTGGGTTTTGTAGTAAGGGTAGCTATAGCTTGTGAGCATAGTTGAAATACGGTCGTAGCCTTCAATCAAAAGGCCCTCGTGATCTAAATCTGTGAATCCCATTGGCCCGTGTATGTGTGTCATGCCTTTATGTCTGGCCCAGCTTTCGGCTGTTCCAAACAGCTTGTCTGCTACCTCTGCATCATCAATGAAATCAACAAAACTAAACCGTGCATATTTTTGTTTCCATATTTCATTGCCTTTATGATTTATGATAGCGGCAATGCGTCCAACAATTTCATTGTTTTTATACGCTAAAAAATATTCTGCCTCGCAATGATCAAATGCAGGATTCTTCTCTTTATTTAAAGTTGCAAACTCATCGTAAATTAATGGTGGAACATATTGTTCGCAACCTTTGTATAAATTAATATTGAAATAAACAAACTTCTTTAATAGAGTTTTGTCACGTACTTTTTTTATTACTATCGACATGTGTTTTAATTTCTTGTTAATTATAGCTACTTTTGAATATTGTCACCACAAAAAAGATGAGCGGAAACATTTAATCTTCTAATCTTTGTATGTAAAGCAAAGATACACTATTTTTTTTAATGAATAAAGAAAACATATTTCTTAGTTGAAACCAAATTCTACAGAATAAAAATAAAGCCGACTTACTTCTCAGCAAAATCGGCTTTATAATTCTATTTCTTTTATATCGAAATGCAATAATTTTATTTCATTTCGTTTCCGTCTTTCAGATCTATTTCGTTTCCGTCTTTGTCGTAAAATTCATATTGTAAAAAACCGAAGTCCTGATTGGCTACGATTTTCAATCCAGGTGTATTATATTTTTTACGCCATTTTCGTTTCAACGAAAACAGACCTTGCTGTATAAATGCTGCAACATAGGGATGTACGTGCAGACTAAATCTCTTCACTTCTAAATTTTTAACTAGATATTCAATCTTGCTCTCAAGTGTGTCTGTAAATAAAATTGAGGATTTTATTTTACCTTTTCCTAAACAAGTAGGGCAATTTTCTCTGGTTGCAATTTCCATTTCGGGTCTTACACGTTGTCGTGTAATTTGCATCAAACCGAATTTGCTTAATGGTAGGATGTTGTGTCTGGCTCTATCTTTTAGCATAAACTCTTGCATCTTAACCAAAAGCTTGTTGCGATGATCGCCTTGAGACATATCGATGAAATCGATCACTATTATACCTCCCATATCCCTCAGTCGCAGTTGTCGTGCTATTTCCTCTGCAGCAGCTACATTTACCTCAAATGCACTGCCTTCTTGTCCTAGCGACGATTTGTTGCGATTGCCACTGTTCACATCAATTACATGTAGTGCCTCTGTATGTTCTATAATAAGATAAGCACCGTTTTTGAATGTAACTGTTTTGCCAAAGAGAGATTTTACTTGCTTGGTTATGCCAAAGTTATCGTATATGGGCTGTGCTCCATTGTAGAGTTTTACTACTTTTTTATTATTTGGAGCAATTAGGCTTATATAATCGGTAACCTGCTTGAACACATCTTTATTATTGATGTGTATATGTTCAAAAGAGGGATTAAAAATATCTCTCAAAATTGCTACTGTTCTAGCCGTTTCCTCATAAATGATGGAGGGGCTTTTTGCTTTTGGCAATTTTTCGATATTAGACTCCCAACGTTTTACTAGAACTTTGAGCTCTGTGTCAAGCTCTGCTACTCTTTTTCCTTCGGCGTTTGTACGTACAATTACGCCGTAATTTTTAGGCTTAATGCTTTGAAGAAGTTGTCTGAGGCGTGCCCGCTCTTCACGCGATTTTATTTTCTGTGAAACAGAAACCCTGTCTGTTAGCGGTATAAGGATTAAAAATCTTCCTGCAAAGGAGATTTCCGAAGTCAATCGTGGGCCTTTGGTTGAAATTGGTTCTTTTGCTATTTGCACCAATATTTCTTGACCTACTTTTAGCGTATCGCTAATGCGACCATCCTTTTTAATATCTGGCATCAACTTCATTTTCTGAAGTTGGATGGGTTTTTTCTTTTCTAGCGCAATTGCCTGAAATCTTAAAAACGAGTTGAATTGAATTCCTAAATCTAAATAGTGAAGAAAAGCGTCTTTTTTGTAACCTACATCTACAAATGCAGCGTTAAGTGCGGGCATAAGTTTTTTAACTTTACCCAAATAGACATTTCCCACCGAAAAAGATTCATCTTGTGCTTCTTTCTGTAACTCTACTAGCTTTTTGTCTTCGAGTATTGCAATTGATATCTCTTTGGGTTGAACATCTACTACTAGTTCGCTTATCACAATTTTTTTGTTTTAAATTTTCATAAACATATTTATAAATATTTCTTCATCGGCCTAAGTATTTCTCACGAAGCTACTTACCGGATACTACAGAAAGAACAAACTTAATTGTTTTTTTTCAATCATAAGTTTGTTCTTTTTGTTTACCATTTAAAGAAAAATAAAATAGAAAAAACTATTTCTTGTTTTTATGTCTGTTCTTTCTAAGTCTCTTTTTTCTTTTATGCACTGACATTTTGCTTCTTTTTCTCTTTTTTCCGCTTGGCATTTATTTGTTTCTTAATTTGTTATTACTAAAGATTATTTTCTCTTTGTTTGCTCCTTAACTTGACTCGCAAAAGTTTTTGCAGGTTTAAAGGCTGGAATATTGTGTTCTGGAATAATTATGGTTGTATTTTTAGAAATGTTGCGAGCTGTTTTTTGTGCTCTTTTCTTTACGATAAAACTTCCGAAACCACGAAGATACACATTCTCATTATCGGATAAAGATTCTTTTACAACTTCCATAAATGATTCAACTGTTGCCAAAACAGAGGCTTTGTCTATACCTGTGTTTTTTGCAATTTCGTTTACGATGTCTGCTTTAGTCATTTTTATTTTTATAAAAAGGGTTATTGTTACTAATTTTTTGGAATGCAAATATATAGCTTTTTTCAATAGATGGAAAATAAATAGGCTTCATTTTTCATTATTTATCGTAAATTAGCCGATTATTGTGCTCATTTAGTGTAACTATCGAAATTAAGTGGGCTATTAGTTATCTGAAACTTATGTATGCAAAATGGTGAACGACATAAATCGAAAAGAAATAAGTAGGCTTCTTATAGAATGGTACGAATTAAATAAACGAAGCCTGCCGTGGAGAGAAACAAACGATTCGTATAGAATATGGGTCTCTGAAGTTATATTGCAGCAAACTCGTGTTGCTCAAGGTTTAAATTACTACTTGAGTTTTATAGAAAAATTTCCTACCGTTGAAGCTTTAGCCGCGTCTTCAGAAAACGAAGTTTTAAAAGCATGGCAAGGTTTGGGTTATTATAGTAGAGCACGCAATTTGCACGAAGCAGCAAAAGCTGTTGTAAATCTATATGATAGTAAGTTGCCTAATACGCACAAGGAAATATTATCTCTTAAGGGTATAGGCGATTATACAGCAGCAGCTATCTTGTCAATTGCTTATAATAAAGGCTACGCCGTAGTTGACGGAAATGTGTTTAGGGTGCTTTCTCGTTTGTTTGCAATAGAAACACCTATAGACTCATCCGTAGGTAAGAAACAGTTTTCTAATCTAGCTCAAGAGTTGTTGGATAAAGATAATCCGGGTATGCACAATCAAGCCATTATGGAGTTTGGAGCATTGCATTGCACTCCAGTGCAGCCTTTGTGCGATTCTTGCCCATTGTTACATCTGTGTGCAGCCAAACAAATCAATATGCAGTTGGAGTTTCCAATAAAAAGCAAAAAGATTAAAGTTAAGAATAGGTACTTCCATTATTTTCAAATCGAATATAATGGCTATACTTATTTGGATAAAAGATTGGGCGACGACATTTGGAAAAACATGTACGAGTTTCCACTCATAGAGACAGAACAAGCTACAGCATTGTCAGATTTGTTGGCTACTAGCTCTTTCAAAGAGTTGTTTGGTAATAATGAAATAACAATACGTTCGGTCACAAAGCAAATAAAGCATGTGCTTACTCATCAACATATCTATGCTAATTTCTACGTCATAGAGATTCAGAAATCTGATGGTTTCTTAACAAAGAAATTCATGAGAATAGAAAAAGATGATATATCTTTGTTTCCAATTTCGCGTCTTATACACAGGTATTTAGAGTAATAATAGGAAGGTGCAGTTTTAAGTAGTTGTAAATAATTGTTTATTTGAAAAGTTTTATTACTTTTGTTCTCATACACTATCTAGTAATCGATTAATCTAAAATTTAAAATTATGTCAGTAAACAAAGTTGTTTTAATTGGGAGAGTGGGTAAAGACCCAGAGGTTAAATATTTTGATAATGATACGTCGGTCGCTAATTTTTCATTAGCTACAAGTGAACGTGGATTTAAAGCAGCAAATGGTACAGTCGTACCCGAAAGAACAGAGTGGCACAATATTGTTTGCTGGAGAGGCCTTGCAAAAATTGCTGAACAATATGTTCAAAAAGGTACTCAGTTGTACATCGAGGGCAAGATCAAAACACGCTCTTATGATGATAAGAATGGTGTGAAGAAATACGTTACTGAAATATATGCAGACAACTTAGAGTTATTGGGTAGAAAATCAGATGGAGATTCTCAGCATTCTCCCAACGATTATTCATCAAATAGCCAACAACCTTCGTCATCTGTTTCTCCCTCTTTAGATAATTCTTCTGAGGTTGATGATTTGCCATTCTAATTTAAAAAACAAAAAGGGTGTCATTTTCTATATATCTGTAGATTATAGGAAACATGGCATCCTTTTTTATTCTATAACTAATAATATTTCACTTGGATCCTGACTCAATTACTGCCTTATTTATAAATTTATCAGTATCAACACTTACAGTTACTGATTACTTCTTGATTGCACTTATTGTTCTTCTTATCCTTATCAACACTTTTGTTTCAAGTTCGGAGGTCGCATTTTTCTCGTTAGACAATGACGATATAGACGAATTGAAAAGTAGCACATCATCAAGAAAAGCTCATCTGCTAGAAACCTTAACCAATTACGATCAACTTCTCGCATCTATTCTCATTACATATAACGTTATTAATGTAGCAATAATAGCACTGCTCATTTATTTATTAAATAAAATACCCTTCTTTGGTACATCAGACATGAGTCTGCTGCTCTTATTTGTTGGTATTGCTATCGTCTTAATTCTTATCATTGAGATATTACCCAAGCTATTTGCATCGCACAATCCGCTCAAAGTCGTTAAGCGCAATATAAAAGGGGTGATATTTATTGATGCTATTGTTTCTCCATTTTCATCTTTACTTGTTAGGTTTACAAATATCTTCAGCCAATCTTCTGCACACCGTAAGCACGAAATATCTATGGATGATCTTTCTAAAGCCTTAGAATTGACATCAAATCAAATATCTTATGAGCAAGAGAAAGATATGCTTGAGGGTATTATTCGTTTTCGTGAAAAGAATGTAAGCGATATTCTAATATCTAGAGCCGATATGTTTAGTTTAAGCTTGAATAGCTCATTCAAAAATCTTATCAACTTTATTAAAGATGCTGGCTTTTCTCGCATACCAATTTATGAAGACAACGAAGATCAGATAAGGGGCATATTGTATGTAAAGGATTTATTGCCTCATATTAGTAAGTCAGATAGTTTTAAGTGGCAAACTCTCATTCGTCCTGCATACTTTGTTCCTGGCAATAAGCGTATAGACGAATTGCTTGAAGAGTTTAGAACCAACAAAAATCACATGGCTATAGTGGTGGATGAGTATGGTGGCACAACCGGAATAGTGACTATGGAAGACATTCTTGAAGAAATAGTTGGAGATATAAGCGACGAGTACGATGAGGAGATACCTCTATATACGCTTCAGTCTGATGGCTCATACCTATTGGATGGTAAAACCCCATTGGTAGATTTTTTGCGTGTTGTAAACATACCCGAGAGAGATTTTGATGAGATTCTAGAAGATGTTGACACCCTCGCTGGTTTAATTTTGGAACTCAATGGTACATTTCCAAAGCAAAAAGAATACTTCAAGTACAATAAATATACGTTTCAGGCAGAAGAGGTGAGCAAGCGGCGTATCGTGAAAGTTAGGTATATACCTCCTGTCGAATCAGATTAACTGAGTATATTTTTTATATACTTCAGCATAGAGTTGCCTTTTTTTTAATGTCGTTACCTTTCACACTGCACTAGATTAGTGAAAGTTGGTATGAGTATATAATTTGTTTTTTATACCTTTGAGGTAAATATAGAGTAGATGCTAGTTAGAAAAGAAATCATAGAACAAGATTGTTTGCTGGGAATTTGGGAAATTACTGAAACTCGCGATGAGCTTATGAATATGCTATCGGCAGAGAATCAAGAAAAGGCAAACACCTATCTCTCTTCGATTAAATCAAAAAAACGCGAGCTAGAGTGGTTGTCTATTCGTGTAATTTTGCAAATCCTTACCAACGACAACAAGACAGTAAAACACAAACCAGATGGACAACCCTACTTGTCAGACAATTCTTATCAAATTAGCATATCTCATTCTAGAGATTATGCCGTTGTATTGCTTCATAAGCACAAAAAAGTGGGTGTAGATATTGAAAACTATTCTGATCGGATTCTAAAGATAGAAAAACGATTTATGTCAGACGATGAATACATCGATCCCAGCAATCGCATCCTTCATCTTATTATACATTGGTGTGCCAAAGAAACTTTGTATAAGCTAATGAACTCTACAGAAATCATCTTTAAAGAACACCTGCGCATACATCCTTTCAAGATAGAGGACAAAGGCGTTATAAAAGCCTACGAATCTTTCTCGTCCGATAAAATCTCTTTTACCCTTAATTACGAAGTAAACAAAAAGTTTGTCATTACATGGGGCATGATGTAATTTATTGGCTTACAATAGTATTCATTTTTTTTTAATTCTATATCCTTCTATTAGTTTTAGCTATTGCTATTTACACAAAAAAAGCGTCAAGATTTTTCAATCCTAACGCTTTGCTTTTTTGTATATCGTATCTGATAGAGAAACTATACGTTGAGTGACACTCTTTTGAATGCTGTAACTTTTAGTTCTTTATCGCTTTGTTTCAAAAACTCTTCTATAGAAAGTTTTGCATCCTTTACGTAGTCTTGTTGCATTAAAGTAGATTCTTTAAAGAATTTCTGTAATGCGCCTTCAGCAATACGGTCAAGTATATTTTCAGGTTTACCACCTTCACGTGCTTTTTCACGAGCAATATTCATTTCCGATTCTTTTACCTTATCAGGTATTTCGTCGGCAGTAATTGCTATCGGATTCATAGCCGCTACCTGCATTGCTATGTCTTTAGAAACACTAGCATCTGCATTCTCCTTGTTGAACCCAACAAGAGTAGCCAATTTGTTTCCTGGGTGAATGTATGCTACTACAGAAGGTGCTGTGACATATTCGTAATATCCCAATTCCATTTTTTCTCCTGTTGCGCCAATTCTATCAGTAATCAATTCAGAAACAGTTCCGTTTTCTAAAGGAAGTGCTAAAAGCTCTTCTAGTGTCTCAGGTTTGTTGCTCATAGCAACATCCAAAATCTTCTCAGTGAGAGAAATGAACTCTTCGTTTTTTGCAACAAAATCGGTTTCACATTGCAAAGCAACAACTGCTGCAAATCCATTTTCAGTTTTTGCAATAACACAGCCTTCGCTTGCATCGCGGTCTTCGCGTTTTGCAGCAACTGCCTGTCCTTTTTTACGTATTATTTCTACTGCTTTATCAAAATCGCCGTCTGTTTCAACTAACGCATTTTTGCAATCCATCATTCCAGCACCTGTCATTTTGCGTAAGTGCTGGATATCTGCCATTGTAACTGCCATATAATTATATTGTTTATTTTCGTTTTGGGTGTTTTTTATTCTTCTACTTTATCGTCTTCAGCAGGCTTGCTTTCTTCGTCAGACGATGCAGTAGGAGTTTCTTCATTTGTATCTTCTTTTCTTACAACACGCTCTCTTTTTCCTGCTTTTGATTTGCGTTCTCTGCGTGCACCAGCTTCTTGCTCATCTTGCTCAGCCTGAGCATTGGCATCAGCCCTTTCCACTTTTCTCTCCTCTAGTCCTTCGCGTATCGATGTTGTAATGTAATTCAAGATTAGCTCTATCGATTTTGATGAGTCATCATTAGCTGGAATTACAAAATCTATGTCTCTAGGATCTGAGTTTGTATCTACAATTGCGAATACAGGAATACCCAACTTGTTGGCTTCTTTCACTGCAATTTGTTCTTTCATTACGTCAACAACAAAAATAGCAGCTGGCAAACGTGTTAGATCTTGAATAGATCCAAGGTTTTTTTCAAGTTTAGCACGCTGACGTGTTACTTGAAGTTTTTCGCGTTTCGATAATGTTTCAAAAGTACCATCCTTTATCATTCTGTCAATGCTGCTCATTTTCTTTACAGCTTTACGAATAGTAGGGAAATTGGTTAACATTCCTCCTGGCCAACGTTCTATAACGTAGGGCATGTTTATTTTTTGTGAGGCTTCTGCAATAATTGATTGTCCTTGTTTTTTTGTTGCAACAAACAAGATTCTTTTGCCAGATTTAGCCATCTGTTTCATTGCATTGGCTGCTTCTTCGGTTTTTGCTATCGTTTTGTATAAATCGATAATGTGGATACCGTTTCTCTCCATAAAAATATAGGGAGCCATAGCCGGATTCCATTTTCTCTTTAGGTGGCCGAAATGCGCTCCGGCTTCAAGTAATTGGTCAAATTCTAATGTTGCCATTGTTTTTTTAATAAATTATTCGTTTACATTCTTTTTCTGAACCGAATCGAAAAGTAAATTACTTCTTTAGACAGAAGTAATGTCCTTTCAATTTAGATACTAAACGCTTTTTTGTTGAGAATCATAAAAAATACTCTTAGAGTTCTCAATATATATAGCGATAAAAAATCGTATATAACAAGCTTAACGTTTCGAGAATTGAAATTTCTTTCTCGCTCCTGGTTGTCCTGGTTTCTTGCGTTCAACAATACGTGGGTCGCGTGTCATAAATCCTTCAGCTCTTAGTGCTGATTTGTCTTCTGGGTTTATTTTCACCAAGGCACGGGCTATACCCAAACGTGCAGCTTCTGATTGTCCTTTATAACCTCCACCATCTAAGTTTATTGTGATATCGTATTTTTCAAGAACATCCAATGTTGTTAGTGGTTGCTTTACTACATACTGAAGAATTGATGAAGGAAAATAATTTTCAAGCTCGCGTTTGTTGATAACAATTTTACCGGAACCTTCGCGAACAAACACACGTGCTACAGCAGCTTTGCGTCTTCCTAATGCATTTATTACTTCCATTGTTATTATTTAAGTGTATTAATATCTAGTTTTGTTGGCTTTTGCGCTTCATGCGGATGGCTTTCACCTGCATAAACATACATGTTGTTAATGATAGCATCTCCTAATTTGTTTTTAGGTAGCATCCCTTTCATTGTTTTTCTAAAAAGTCTGTCGGGTCCTTTTGCAAATAGCTGTGCAGCTGTTGTACCGCGTTGTCCACTTGGATAGCCACTGTAGCGCAAATAAACGCGATCAGTCCATTTATTTCCTGTAAGCTCAACTTTGTCTGCATTAATGATGATTACATTATCGCCGCAATCTACGTGAGGGGTAAAACTGGGTTTGTACTTACCTCTTAGTAGTTTTGCTACTTTAGAAGCCATGCGACCAAGTGTCTGTCCCGTTGCATCAACTACAACCCATTCTTTTTGAGCGGTTTCTTTGTTAACCGATACGGTTTTATAACTTAAAGTGTTCACTTTCTTATGTTTTTTTAATTTTGTTGAGATTGTTTGAATATAAGCTGTTATGACTTGTCTTGCTAAGGGACAAATAGCCAAATAAAAAGCTCACAATCAAACTTTTAAGTGATTTATTGTAATAATCGGAATGCAAAGTTACAATATTCGAGTTAATTAGCAAAGAATGAGCACATTTTATTTTCTATTGTTTGTGAGATTTATTTGCATCTTCTGCTATAATTGATAAAATCCAAGAGCAATATCTTTTTTTTGATTTGAAGTACCATTATGGCTCTATTATTTGTTCTATTGAAGTAGAAAGTGTGAATAAACGAACATTGTTTATTCTCTTCCTATGCAAATAGGGTAGAAGGCGACTTGTTCTTCAATTGTTTCCTTGTGCAATCAATTTAACCCGCATTATTCACGTTTTTAGCTTTACGTAGATGCTAGGCCTCGAACTCCACCGATATAGGCCACTATTTCAAGGAGTTTGGAACAAAGCAGATGCGTGAAGATAAAAGCGAACATAGCCCAAAAGTGGGCATCCACATAAAAGCAAAATAATATATATACTATTGATTACATGCAAGATAATATATATACACTTAAGGAGTGATGAATAATGCAGGTTAAACAGATGCTAATATTGGTTTCAAAAATAAAAACATCATCAATAATATCTTTGTAAGTTAAATAACAGAGACCTTTTTTGCAATGCACCCTTAGAGGTAGTAAAATATCGTCGAAAATAGAACAACGGGTAGTCAGTTGCTATAAAAAACTCAAAGTAATTGGATTAACGAACACTTTTGTCTTGTAATTTATAATTAAAAAGTGAGACGTGGGTTTGTTTATGGTTCTGTGTATATCAGCTGTATGTGAGGTTGGTGTACTTCACCAACTATTATGTTCTATCTGTTGTGATGGTTTTCAAATCATTATTTACCATTTTGAGTTCTACGCGTCCTGTTTTTTTATAGTCAGTGACAGAAGCACTAAAAAATTCGGATTTCGTCGTAAAAGGGCGAACGCCCAATTAAAATATGAAACCCAAAATAGAAACCTTTGAAGTCTGAATTATCGAATGGGAAGCTATAACCAAATTGAAAGCGTGCTAAGTTGAAAGCAGAAACACCAATGCTTGGTTTCAAGTTTTTAGTAGAAGCCGACAGTTCGGTAATGAGGAAATGCTTCCACGTTTTATTCAGATGTATTTCTGGTGCAATTCTAAATTCATTGTTGTTGCTATACATATACGTACCTATACCTACATTTAGGGGTCCGTGGTTGTTCTTTAGGTCGTTGTTGTTAAAACGGTACTCTGCACCCATGTATCCACTGCTTTTATGCATATACTCGTATCCTACATTCAGTGCAACTTTGTTAATTTGAGCTTGTGTGTAGCTGTTTATCAGTATAACCAATAGTATCAATACATGTATCCGTTTCATTTTATTGTAGATTTTATTTTTCGAATTTCTGAAAAAAAATAGCAATCAAGCTTATCAGCTCTTCAAGTATTTATTTTCTTTTTCTGCAATATCTTTTATGTACTGTGTTATTTCTTCCCAAGGTAGTAATTTTCCTTTTCCCTCATCGCCACAAGCTAGTAGCCCTTCTTTTGTTTTCAACACATGATAGTTTTTTTTCTCCAGTTTTTTTATATTTTCTTGTACAAAAGGGTTTTCATACATAGCTGTGTTCATTGCAGGTGCTATTATTATGGGGCATGTTGCCACCATCACCGTTGTAGAGAGCATATCGTCTGCAATGCCCGATGCTATTTTGCCTATAATATTTGCAGTAGCAGGTACAATTACAAACACATCGGCATTTTTACCTAAGTCTATGTGTGTTGTATCCCAATGGTCTATTGGGTCGTACATATCAGTAACTACAAGATTACCAGACATAACCTGAAATGTGAGTGGACGCACAAACTCTTGTGCCGATTTTGTCATAATCACATTTACATTGTAACCATCTTTCTTCAATTGGTTTACTATTTCAATTGCTTTGTAACATGCTATACCGCCACTTACACCTACAACTATATTTTTCATAATTATATAATTTCTCTTTCAGCTTATATGTTCAAGTGCTAGGTCAACAATGACCTTAGCAATTTGTTTTTTACCAATAGGGCGCGCCACAACCTCCCCCTTGTACAACAAAACTCCTGCATGACCCTCTTCAGATAGTTCCGAGGTTTCATTTGCAAACACAGCATCGCAATTATTAGCTGCCCTTAGTTTTTCGGCTTGTTCCAAAAGGTTGTTGTCTTTGTTGTGTTTCACCAATTTAAAACCAACAAGAAAGGTGTTTTGGTTCTTCTTTTTGATTAAAGAAATTACTTTGGGTGTGGTTTTAAAGCCCATTGCTATCTCTTCGCGCGACGATATTTTATCGTCGGCATCATGTCTGTATTTTGGTTTTGTAAGAATTGCCTCAACTTTCTCTTTCGAAATGTATCTATCTGCCGCAATGCTTTGGTGCAGCTCATCTGCCAAATCAGGTATCGAAATAGAGTATGCATAAGAAAAATCTGATATAGCCATAGCATGAATAAATAGATCTATGTTTACTTCATTCATTAGCCTGTCTATGCTGTCAAATACGCTTTGGGTGTTTGTTACATTGGTGAAATCAACAAAAGCTGCATCCTCTGCACTAAGTGTTTTTGTGACCGCTTTTGGGGCTTTTATATAGTGCACGGCAAAATCGTTTCTATTGTGCATGCGCATATAGGAAAACACTGCTTCTAAGCAGTGCCAACCCAAAGAGCCAGAGCTCATGTTGGTTATTTTCCTAACACCATCTATTGTCTCTTCCGTTCCACCAGCCGTTATGGCAATACGAATCATATCCTTTGTTGTATTTCGTTTTTGTCATTCAGGATAAAAATCTTGGGATTTAAATTTTCAGCCTCTTCTTGCGTGCAAAATCCATAGGCCATTATTATTACCTTATCGCCTGGTAGCACAAGTCGTGCTGCCGCCCCATTGAGGCATATACCACCACTGTGCAACTCCCCCTCAATCACATAGGTTTCAAATCGTTCTCCATTGTTTATATTTACCACTTGCACTTTCTCCATGGGGAGTATTCCCGCCTCTTTTAGGAGGTAGGCGTCTATTGTTATACTACCCGTATAATTTATATTTGCCTCGGTAACTGTGCCTCTGTGCAACTTTGCTTTCAACATATTTAGTAGCATAGTTTATCTTCTTTTTCTAATATAACGTTATCAATCAGTCTGGTATTTCCAAACTTTACTGCCACAGCTGCAATAGCCGTTTGCTCTACTTTGCTTATTTGTGCAAGAGATGGATAAGAATATATGCTCACATAATCTATTTTAGCCAAAGGCATAGTGGCTATCGTGTTTTCTATTAGTTGTGTGAGTAGTTTAATGTTGGTCTCTCCATCTTTGTAGGCATTGTTGGCCATTTGCAGTGCCTTGTTCAGTATGGTAGCCTGCAGTCGCTCCTCGCTGCTTAGGTAGGTATTGCGTGAGCTAAGTGCCACACCGTCTGCTTCTCTTACAATAGGACAGACAACTAGATCTACTTGTATATGCAAATCGCTCACCATTTTGGAGAGAACTGCAACCTGCTGAGCATCTTTTTGTCCAAAATAAGCTCTGTTGGGGCCTACTATATTAAACAGCATGTTCACCACAGTGGTTACCCCTCTAAAGTGAGTTGGCCTTGAAGCACCGCACAACACTGATGTTATATGGCCCTCTACATTTACCCAAGTAGCACTTGCCTTTGGATACATTTCATGTACCGACGGATTAAAGATAATATCTGCTCCTGCTTCGTATGCAAGATGCGTGTCTTGGTCTATATTTCGCGGATAAGTTTCGAAATCTTCGTTGGGTCCAAACTGTGTAGGATTCACAAAAATACTCACTACTACCAAATCGTTCTCTTTTTGCGCCCTTTTTATCAGAGAAAGATGTCCTTCATGCAAGAAGCCCATAGTTGGCACCAAGCCTATCGTTTTGCATCTGCTCTTTGCAGTAGCAAGGAGCTCTTTCAATGTCTTTATATTGGTTATAACCATTTTGCAATTTGTGTGTGTGAAACAGATTATACATTCAGATTATTCAAAACCTCTTCATCAATTGTAAATGTATGCTTTTTCTCGGGAAAACTGCTGTCATTAAGCTCTTTTATATAGGTTTTAATTGCTTCTTCAATTCCCAATGAGAGTAGAGCGTACTGTTTCACAAATTTAGGCACAAAGTTGTTATACATACCAAGCATATCATTTATCACAAGCACTTGTCCATCGCAATATTTGCCTGCTCCAATGCCAATTGTTGGCACATTTACCGTTTCGCTTATAATTTTGCTCAGTTCTTCTGGTACGCACTCTAGGGTAATGGCAAATACTCCTGCTTCTTCAAGAGCTTTAGCATCATCTAGTATCTTTTGTGCTTGGCTTAGGCTTTTGCCTTGTACTTTGAAACCCCCAAACATGTGTACCGATTGTGGTGTCATCCCTATATGTCCCATCACTGGTATTTGAGCTCTCACAATTTGTCTAATAGTTTCTACAAACTCTATGCCTCCTTCTAGTTTTATGGCCTGAGCACCACCTTCTTTCATCAATCTTCCGGCATTGTTCACAGCCTTATTTGCCGATGTGTGGTACGACATAAATGGCATATCCACAATCACTAAAGCTCGTTGTGCTGCACGAGACACTGCCTTGGCATGATATATCATGTCTTCAACAGTAACAGATATAGTAGAATCGTGTCCTTGAACCACCATCCCCAAAGAGTCGCCAACCAATAATGCATCTACTCCCGCGCTGTCCAATATCTTGGCCATAGAGTAGTCATAGGCAGTAAGCATGCTTATAGGACGTTTGTCATCTTTTGCTTTTTGAAAAGACTTTATTGTAAATTTCTTGTTCATTTTCTGTTTTACCTTTTTTGTGTTGTGCTGCTATTATTCTTTTTTTGCTCCTTTCTATTTATTATAATAATTATTATTGATATCAGAAAGCTCATTATCAAATCAATTTAGCACAAACAAACCATTAGAGATTGCAAAAATACAACATATATTTAATCAATGAAAATAATTCGGTTTTCGTACACAATTTCAAGTGTGGCTTCGTAAATAGTAGATTATCGATAAGGCTATTGCTCTTATGACAATACTGTAGGTACAGTGTTCATCTTTACGAAAGAGTATCTTTCAGCTTGTAGTCTTCAATCATTGTCATTGTCTCTTTTCCCAGTTCTTTGTAAAGCTTTGTTTTGTGCGGCATGTAGTTTTCTAGTGTGGCTATGTGCTTGGCTACTGTAGTGGCATCGCCTCTTTTTATGGCTCCAGTGAGTGCATTACTCATCTGCTCATTTTCAGCAATGTTTTTCAATGTGCTTTTCAGTAGGGGGGCAGTAGCTTTTTTGATTTCGGTTGTAGTCATCCCTGTCTCTGCAAACATTTCGTAAGCCATATTTAGCAGTGTCACCATGTAGTTCGAAAGTACAGCTGCTGCACAATGATACAACTCTTTTTTCTTCGAATCTATTTGCAACGTATTGTTGCTAGTTTTTTCAAAGAAATGCATCAGATAGTTCTCTTGGTTTTTATTCAGTTTTTCTGTTGGTGTATCTATTGTAAAGTATGCATCATTTAGTTGCAGAACACTCTCGCTTGCATGTCCAAATGCCATGAGAGGATGAGCGCAATAGATATAGCAGCCTGCATCGCTTATAGGCTGCAACACATCGGTTGAGTAAACACCGCTTGTGTGTATAAATGCTTTTATGTGTTGAGGTATTGCTAGTTGAGATATCTCTCTTGCCAAAAGAGGTAGCGCATCATCCGACGCCGTTATCCATACCACAGAGCTGCTTTTCATCAACTCCATTATGTTGGTATATGCCACCGATTTTGTTAAACTAGCTGCCTCTTCTGCATGCTTATATGTCTTGCTGTAGTAGCCACCTATTTCAAAACCTTTTTGTTTAAAATATAGTCCCAAAGCCAAACCAACCTTTCCTGCACCTATAAAAGAAATCATAAAAGTTTTTTTTAATCTTTATATCTTACAAGTGGTAAAGGTAATAAATCTATTTAGCAGTACCATATTTACTTTTACAACTACGATAATGTGCAAAAAAAATCGGAACAATCCTTCTCAGGGGTATTCCGATTGTTGGAAAATCAAAAAGTCATATAAGAAAAAATGATTTCATTGTGGTTTAATCATTATGTCTGCAAAAAATGTTTTTTTTTGATCATCTTTTTTTGTGGAAAACACTATTTATATTCGTTTGATGTTATAGTAGGGAATGCGGCTAGTTGGTTGTTTTTGTTTAGTTCGTTGTATTTATACATCAATTCGTACTCCTTCTCACCGTCCCAATCTATTACTTTTACTCTAATGGGGATTGAATCTCTCCCTTCTACTCTAAATGGTTTTAAATCGAAACATGCAAAACCTCTATACAGCGTATTGCTGGGGCTGTTATAAGAGTTGTGTCTAAACTCTAGCTCAACAGCATTATCTGCATCTTCCACAGTTTTTATCTTGTTTCTTACTAAGTTTATGGCATGTGGCCTTACTCCACTATAGTTGAAGGAGAACTCTGTATTGAGGTAGTGATTTCCAATCCAGAGATCATTCATCTTTACCATGTCGTTGCCAATACTATCTGCATTCTCTTGGGTCAGGTCTATGACGGGTTTGGTAAGTATATTCCAAATATCGTTTACTTTTATAAAGTGATCGTAACCTTGCTTTTTATCAGATAGTAAAGTGTAGTTTACAAATACACGTTGCTCTGTTTCAGGTCTATAGATTACATCGCTTGCAGCGGGCCATAGTTTGTCGCCATTGTCCAAAAGAAGAGAATAGGCCATTTGGCCTTCAGGAATTACTGTTGCAATACCAATTCTAAATTCGCTCAGAGAGTAGCCATCGCTATCGTTGCAGGAAAAAGAGCTTGTCAAAATTATTACCAATAATGCGGTATATATCATTACTTTTTTCATTGTTCAAATAGTTATAAAAGGTTTTTTTATTGTATCGCGTTTATATACTAGATGCACAATAATAGAAAACGTTGCATAAGGAATGAGGGTTTTTAGTTAAATATGAAAATTTGTGTTGTTTATTTGTGGGTTCTTTTTGTTGCTAATGGTTTTCAGGTGTAGTGTTGCAGGAGGGTGAGGTTTCACCAATAATTGTACCAAAAAGTGCATAAGGGCAAAATTGCATACCAAAAGCAGGTGCCATTTTTTCATGTAAAACTGTATGTGCAATGTCTTTATGTTACAGCAAGAATCTATATATATTGTTGTTGTGGTTTTTTTATTTGTGCCGTTGAGTGTCAATCACCTATCACCTATCACACTCTTCCCCCCACACACAATCCATACACTTTGACTATCCATTCGGGTAGAGCTTCTTTATCAAATCGTTTCTGTTCAATTTTTTCAGAGAGGCTATTATAGATTTCTTCACCTTACTTTCGTACCAAAAGAAAAATTGGCGTTGGTTTGATTTTTCATTGGCAGTTTTAGCTGTAAATACACGTTCCAATGTGTAGGGATGATATCCGGTGTAGTACATCTCTGTAGCCAGCGTCATGGGCGAGGGAGTAAAGTCTTGTATTTGCTCCAATTTGAAGTCTAAGTCTTTTGTAATAACTGCCAGCTCGGCCATGTCCTCTTCGGTACATCCAGGATGAGAGGATATAAAATAGGGTATTAGCTGCTGCTTCATTCCGTGTTCTTTGTTAAGCTTTTCGAAGATGTTTTTAAATTGGTTGAAATCTTTGAACGTTGGTTTCCGCATCATATTCAGTGTTTTGTCAGAGGTGTGCTCAGGGGCCACCTTCAGCCGTCCCGACACATGATTCAATATAAGCTCGTGCATATATTCTTTTGCATTTTTATTGGTTGCTTCGTTTTTGCTTCTGTGCAAAAGCATATCATAGCGAACACCACTACCAATAAATGATTTTTTGATTCCTCTCTTAGCATCTACCGATTTATAAATATCGAGTAGTGGTCCATGGTCTGTATCCAAATTGGCACATATAGCTGGATGAATGCATGATGGGCGTTTACATTTTTCGCAGATAGATATCTTCTTGCCTTGCATCTTATACATATTGGCCGATGGGCCTCCAAGGTCGCTCAAGTAGCCTTTAAAATCTGGCATGTTTATCACATTGTCCACCTCCTTAAGTATTGACTCCTTGGATCTTGACGCAATAAATTTGCCCTGATGGGCAGAGATAGTGCAAAAAGCACATCCACCAAAACAACCTCTGTGCAAGTTTACCGAAAATTTTATCATCTCATAAGCCGGTATCTTCTTATCTTTGTATTTTGGGTGAGGTAGTCGCGTGTAGGGAAGATCGAACGAGTCGTCTATCTCGGGCTCAGTCATTGGCAAATAGGGCGGATTCACTACAAGGGTATTGTCGTCCACATCTTGCACAATACGTGCTGCATGCATTCTGTTAGATTGTTCTTCTACTATTCTAAAGTTGGTGGCTTGCTTCAGTTTATCTTGCAGGCACTCTTCATGCGAGAAGAGCCTCCCTTCTTCTTTAAACGTGTTTGTTGGAACAAGCTCTTTTTTAGTCAAAAAAGCAGTTTGAGGTATGTCATGTAGCGTACCAATGCTTTTGCCTTGGCGTAGCTCGCTCACCAATTTTAGCAGGGGCTTCTCGCCCATACCATAAATTAGCAAGTCGGCTTTGCTGTCACACAGTATGCTTTTGTTGAGCTTATCATCCCAATAGTCGTAGTGCGTCACTCTGCGTAGCGATGCTTCAATGCCACCAAGTACTACGGGTACATCAGGATAAAGCTCTTTCAAAATGTTGCTATATACAATAGTAGTTCTATCGGGTCGCATATCTGCTTTTCCGTCTGGTGTGTAGGCATCGTTAGAGCGCAGTCGTTTGTTGGCTGTGTAATGGTTTATCATTGAATCCATTGCACCAGCCGATACGCTAAAGAAATAGCGAGGTTTGCCCAGTTTCTTAAAATCTCGCAGATCGTCTCTCCAATTGGGTTGTGGCACTATGGCCACTCTCAGGCCATCTCGCTCCAATAGTCTGCCTATTACAGCAGCACCAAAAGAAGGATGGTCTATATAGGCATCGCCTGTGAAAAAGATTACATCTACATAATCCCATCCACGAATTTTCATCTCTTTTTTCGTTGTTGGTAACCAGTCGGTAAGTTGTAGTGAGTCGTAATCTATCATATATCTTAAATCTTGTTTGTGTTAGACTAGGGTCTTCTTTTCGACGCTATTATAAGCTCTTTAGTCTAATCTGTTCTTTTTCTATTAACTCTTTGTTCACCACCGTGGCTCGTGCTACAGCTAGGTGTATGTTGGCACAAATATTTTCCTCGCCTATCAAATCTGGAATTTCTGATTTTTTTAGTTTCTCATATACAGAGTCTTTTACTCCTGAAAGGATTATCTGTATCTTCTCTTTTTTTGCACTTTTGCAAAGTGTTTCCAGGTTATTCATCCCTGTAGAATCTATAAAAGGAACTTTTCTCATGCGTATAATGCGTACATTGGGGTCATCACCAATTTCACGCATCTTCTCATCAAACTTATTGGCGACACCAAAGAAGAATGGCCCATCAATTTCGTACACCTCTATTCCCCTTGGTAGGAGTAATACTTCGTCTTCCAGGTTTCCGGAGTGTGACTCTATCTCTTTAGAAATATCCAATTTATCTGTGGTTAAAGATACATGTGTAGTTTCGTTCATTCTTTTTATGAATGTAAATACAGATAAGAGTAAACCTACTTGTATTGCAACAGTAAGGTCAAACACAACCGTCAATCCAAAGGTAGTAAGCAATATAGCCAAAGTAGATTTAGACTGTTTAGATAAAGAAAGGAATGTGCGCCATTCACTCATATTGTAAGCTACTATTACCAACACGCCTGCCAAACACGCCATTGGTATATGTTTGGTGAGTCCACCAAGAAACAGTAAAATAAGTAGTAATACAATTGAGTGAATAATACCGGCTATGGGTGTGCGTCCTCCGTTGTTGATGTTAGTCATTGTGCGTGCTATAGCTCCTGTTGCAGGTATTCCACCAAAGAAGGGTACAATAATATTTGCTACTCCTTGCGCCACTAATTCCATATTCGAGTTGTGTTTTTTGCCAATAACACCATCAGCCACAGCTGCCGAAAGCAGCGATTCTATTGCTCCTAATATGGCAATAGTAAATGCAGATGGGAAGAGCATTCTCACCGACTCTAAATTAATTCCTATAGGTTGTACTGAAGGCAATGAGCTGTTTATAGAGAATCGGTCTCCAATGGTTTCAATAGCATTCACTCCTGCAAATTCTTTTAATAGATAGGCACCCAATGTCATAAAAATGATGGCCAACAATGAACCAGGTATCTTCTTCCATATCCGCGGAGTAACTATTATTATTATTACACTCAACAAACCAATTGCAGTTGCCCATATATTAACGCTCGAAAAGTTTTGGAAATAGATGTTCCACTTTTCAAAAAAACCAGCAGGTAATTTAGGCGTTGTGAGTCCAAAGAAATCTTTTATTTGAGTAGAAAAAATAGTGAGAGCAATACCACTCGTGAAACCTACAACAATGGGGTAGGGTATAAATTTAATAACAGTACCCAGTTTTAACACTCCCATCAGTACTAGCATAATACCAGCAAGTACAGTTGCAAGAGCAAGACCTTGAATGCCAAATTGCTCAACTATGCCGTAAACAATAACAATGAATGCTCCTGTTGGTCCACCAATCTGAACAGAGGTGCCTCCAAAAGCAGAAATAATAAACCCTGCTATAATTGCTGTATAGATACCTTTCTCAGGCGATACGCCCGAAGCAATACCAAACGCAATTGCCAGTGGCAATGCTACAATACCAACAATGATACCAGCCATTAAATCAGCCATAAACTTTTCTTTCGTATATGTCTTTAACGAATCAATCAGTTTAGGCTGAAACTCACGCATGAATTTTAGCTTCATAATAATAACCTAATTATATTTTTGCCTACAAAATTAACCATAAAAAATGAACAATACGAAAATAGATGATTTTATAAATATCAACAGTACGCTATTGAAGCAAAATTTTCACAGAAAAATCATTTTTATAAAAAACTACTATAGCTATGTTTTCATTCTCCTATCTTATAAATCGAACTGTTTATGGGTATTTAGGTTGTATTTCTTAAATAAAAAGCAGCTATATCAGTCAGAAATCAAATTCATCGCAGTAGATTTGGCGCTTATGAAATGAAAATGAAATTCACCATGGTAGATTCGGAGATCATGAGATGAAAATTAAATTTACCATCGTTTATTTGGCAGTCATGAGATAAAAGTCAAATTCACCGCTGTTTATTCGGTAGTCATGAGATGAAAGTCATTTCCTCTGCGGTAGATTAGGCGATCATGAGGGGGTAAGTCAAATCCACCATGGTAGATTCGGTTTTCACGAGGAGAAAGTCAAATTCACCACGTACAATTGGATTTTCATGGCATAAACCTCAAATCCTACGTGGTGGAAGAGGTTTTCATGAAAAAAGTATGAACCGTGTTGGAAGGACTGCTTGATGGCCACGAAGTTTAGTACGGATCTCGCTGGCGCTAATCTCTGACCAGTGCCTCTGCATGGCCAAATGGCAAAAGGCCCTTCAACAAGCCTTGTCATTTCGATAAGTAGTAAGGAACCCGTAGAAAGAGTAGAGATATATTGAACAGATACTTCACTCCGCTCAGTATAACGATGGATTAAGACATTAACCACTCCTCATATACACATCCCATACTATATAGCACCTTGTTCCACCAATACGGCAACTCTCTCTATCATTCTGTCTTCGTCGTACGGATTATACCTTTTTTTGAGGCTGTTACCAAAAAGGCCTGCAAATACATTGTAGGTGAAAG
>CAYVLC010000003.1:42711-44323 GCA_964452155.1 uncultured Dysgonomonadaceae bacterium | reverse complement strand
ACATGCTTTACAAAACGGCAGCCGACCGGGAAATGCACATAAACGAAGCTAAATATGCATTTAATAACGGAGCTGTGGTGACACTAGATTTTCATCAACAAAGCAAAAATGATCATTCTATCTACATGTCAAATATCACCACTGCCGAAGATAAAAGCCTACTATATGATATTGTAAACGATTTGAACCAATCGCGTGCATGGTTTTATAGCGAAATAGACGAGGTGATAGATATCATAAACAACGATTTGAACTTTCCAGTAGTTTGGAGACTGTATCATGAAATGGATGGTAACTGGTTTTGGTGGGGCTCGGCAGCAACCAATCACTCCAAACAATTGTACATAGATTTCTATAGGCTCACGGTTGATTATATAAAAAACAAGACAAACCTTGTGCTATTTGCTTGGTCGCCAAACAAAGAATTCGACACAGCATATTATCCTGGAGATAGCTATGTGGATATTGTAGGCGTTGATATATACGATACGAATGCTTACAATACACAGCAAAAACTAATCGAATTGACCAACTTCAGTATAGATCACAATAAAATTGCTGTATTGTCGGAGGTGGGAAAGAACAAGTATATCAACGAAAACCCCAACTTTTGGACAAATACTATTTTGAAACCAATTAAAGAAGCAGGTAGCAGTATTAAAATAGCGTGGGTGTTGAGTTGGTTCAATGCTCCTTGGAAATCTTCTCAAGACGATTTGTTTATACCCAACAAAGAAAGTTCTGCAAACGCTAAGAACGATTTTATCGAATTCAAAAATGATAACCTATCGCTCTTCTTAGAAGATGTAAAGCGCTTGAAAATGTATGATGAATAGCAAGTAAAATTTGCACAGATTCAAACTAGAGTTCAATTACACTATGACACAGACAGCAAAACACGAATGAATTGCAGTACTTTGTGCTGAAACAAAAAGTTGCTTATGCTATTGACGAAAACAATGGCACATTGTGGATAGTATGAAAAGCGAACCAAGAATGGATCATAGTTGATCTACAAGAAAACCGAACAAATTTCGACAATTGAAATCTATCCTAAATATACAATTTACACTTACCAATATAGAGTAGATATATCGGACAATGGTAAACAATGGGCCAACAAGATGCAACGAGCAACACATAGAATGGCTCTCCTTTAGTGATTAAAAAGGAAGTGAGTGCTCAATTTATTAGAGTTGCTATGCCAAACAGCGAGAGGGATACACGACCTTGAATTTGGGAGATAAAGGTATGCTTAAAAAAACAATATTAGTTTAAAATAAAGATGAAGAGGGTTGCATGCTGCATTTTAGCTCCAGTAGCAGCAAAAGGTCTTTAGTAAACACATAATCGTACCACCTAAAGTACTGTAAGTGTTGATAAATGACGAAGAATGTTTATATTTCAATTTCTTACAAGAGAGAAGTCAGAGAGAAAAACAAATTTAACCCTTTTCAGAGGGTCTGCTGCGCTAAGAAAATTTAATTTCCCAATTTCTGAAAGTCAAGAATGGAGTAAAATGGGAAATAGAACCCCATTATGACTCAAAAATGACAAAAAAGCACTGAAACACCATTTATGAGGCTCATCTATGATGAAAAAAAATATTTCG
>CAYVLC010000003.1:0-42611 GCA_964452155.1 uncultured Dysgonomonadaceae bacterium | reverse complement strand
AGGCTCATCTATGAGAAAAAAAAGAGAAATCACAATTTATGAGGCTCATCTATGAGAAAATAAAATATTTCGGACCTTATGAGGCTCATTTAAGAGGAAAAAAAGAATTTTAGTGCTTTATGAGGCTCATCTGCTCCAAAAAGACTCTGATTCGTACTTTATGAGGCTCATCTATGACAAAAAAAATAATTTTGCACCTGATGAGGCTCATTTATGAGAAAAAACAGAGAAATCACAATTTATGAGGCTCATCTATGAGAAAATAAAATATTTCGGACCTTATGAGGCTCATTTAAGACGAAAAACAGAATTTTAGTGCTTTATGAGGCTCATTTATGATGAAAAGAGACAAATTCATGCTTTATGAGGGTGAAGATGCCACAAAAACATATTTTTTGTACTAAATGAGGGTCATAAAGGGTGAAAAAATACAGATTTATACTTTATGAGGGTGCAGACATGGCAAAACTTTTTTTTTGGGGGGGGGGAGACTGTGTAATACTTTGTATATAGGTACCACCCACAGCATAACATCGACAACAAAGATATAATAAGACAGGTCTAAAATGTGGTGTTATTTTATCACATTATAAACTTATTGTATCATATAGCTTACAACTATCTATCTTAAATAAAGAATGAGGCACCGCAACTTGCTATGGAAAAAAGTATTAGTTTCGCTCTCTAAAACAATAACAATAAAAGCCAATGCTAGATTAATAATCGTGCCATAGTGGAACGTAACCTTCCATATAACAGTCCCTTTGATATGCAAGCATTTTAAAACAGATTTATTTTCGATTCAACCAGCCTATCATTATAGTACCAACAAAAGATAAATAATGCAACAAAATGTTTGTTTATTTGCAATACTTTTGTTTCGAAATAAAGTAGAAAAAACAATCTGAAGATGACTCGATAGCTATCAGCTTCAAAATCGATTGTAAAAACTAAAAAAAAATAGCAACATGAGAATCCTTATTTTACTTACGAGCTTAGCACTTTTGATTTCACTTATAGCATGTGGAAAGAAACAAAACAGAAGTAATGCCGATGCTGATACTTCTTTTACCTACACCCGTACAAAAGAAACTCAAAATCTTCTTACTAATTTAATCAAAATTCCATCTCAAGGTTTTATGTTTGGCCATCAAGACGACCCTTTGTATGGTGTAACTTGGAAGGGCGATAGCGATAGGTCTGATGTGAAAAGCATTGTAGGAGATTATCCAGCAGTGATGGGCTTTGAGATTGGAAGAATTGAATTGGGTGGTGAGAAAAGTCTCGATAATATAAATTTCGACACCATGCGACAAGAAATTATAAAACAGTACAACCGTGGCGGAATGATAACTATTAGTTGGCACATGGACAATCCTGTAACAGGAGGAGACTCTTGGGATGTAGAGACTAAAGGTGTAGTTACATCTGTTCTTCCAAACGGAGTGAATCACGATAAGTTTAAATCGTGGTTGCAAGTGGGGGCAAATTTCTTTGCCTCGTTGGTTACAGAAGATGGAGTAAAAGTGCCCATCCTACTGCGCCCATGGCACGAACACACTGGCAGCTGGTTTTGGTGGGGTCAAGACAATTGCACTACCGAAGAGTATAAGCAACTCTGGATGTTTACCTACAATTTCTTTCGAGAACAAGGTGTGGATAATTTATTATACTCATACTCGCCTGATAATCATAGAACTTCGGATGTTTACATGGAGCGATATCCCGGAGATGAATATGTAGATCTACTCGGGCTTGACATTTATCATCACAATGGTGAAAAAGGTACAGAAGAGTATCAAGATAGATTAAATACCATATTATCTTATTTAGAAAAAGAGGGTGCAACAAGAAACAAACCAATAGCACTAACCGAAACAGGTTTGGAAGCTATACCTATTGCAAATTGGTGGACAGGAGTTCTTTTGCCCGCTATCGAAAACTATCCGATAAGCTATGTACTCACTTGGCGCAATGCATACGAACGCCCCAATCACTACTATGCACCCTATCCAGGACAAAAGTCTGCAGACGATTTTGTGAAATTTTACAACAACCCAAAGACTCTTTTTCTTAAAGATATTCCAAACTTATACAACTAATACAATCAACAAGTATGAATTCATTCAACTCAAAAACAAAAGAATTAATAAAGGAGCACGACGCCTTAATTGTGAAAGAAAACAAACCAATTACGGGCAATGGTTGGTATAGTCGTTATGCCAATCCTATTCTCACGGCAGCCCATACACCCATACATTGGAGATACGACCTCGACGAAAAGACCAATCCCTTGCTTATGGAAAGAATTGGTGTAAATGCAGTTATGAATGCTGGGGCAATAAAGTGGAAAGGTAAATATCTTTTGGCTGTGCGAGTGGAAGGAGCCGACAGGAAATCTTTTTTTGCCATAGCTGAAAGTGCCAATGGAATAGACAACTTCCGCTTTTGGGATTATCCTATCACTATTCCCGAGACAAGCAATCCTACCACCAACACCTACGATATGCGCCTCACAGAACACGAGGATGGGTGGATTTATGGTCTGTTTTGTGCAGAAAGAAGAGACCCGCAAGCAAGCGAAAGCGATTTGTCGTCGGCAGTAGCTGCAGCAGGCATTGCTCGTACAAAAGATTTGATACATTGGGAACGATTGCCCGATTTGAAATCGGCAAGCCATCAACGCAACGTTGTGCTGCATCCGGAGTTTGTGGATGGAAAATATGCACTTTACACACGTCCTCAAGATGGTTTTATAGATGCAGGAAGCGGTTCAGGAATAGGTTGGGCATTGGTTGACGATATTACCAATGCAGAGATATTGGAAGAGAAAATAATTGACAGACGCTACTATCATACCATCAAAGAAGTAAAAAATGGAGAAGGCCCGGCGCCTCTAAAAACACCACATGGGTGGCTACATCTGGCACATGGTGTAAGGGCATGTGCTGCGGGACTAAGGTATGTGTTGTATCTTTATATGACCTCGCTGTCTGATCCATCAGAACTGATTGCATCGCCCGGAGGGTATTTTATGGCACCCGAGGGTATAGAAAGAGTTGGCGATGTGTCTAATGTACTTTTTAGTAACGGATGGATAGCCGACGATGATGGCAAGGTTTATATTTATTATGCCTCGTCTGATACGCGCTTGCACGTTGCCACATCGAGCATAGAAAGATTAGTAGATTATTGTCTGCACACACCCCAAGATGGTTTTTCGTCTGCAGCAGCTGTAGAAACATTGAAAAAACAAATTGAAAAGAACCTATCTCTCTTAAAAAAACAGTAAATTTAGAATCTTATGATACAACTGAAAGAAAAAATAGGATATGGTTTTGGAGACATGGCATCGTCTATGTTTTGGAAACTATTTGGCTCTTATTTAATGATTTTCTATACAGATGTTTTCGGATTGCCTGCTGCAGTTGTGGGAACGATGTTCTTGGTAACGCGTATTTGGGATTCGCTAAGCGACCCAGTAATGGGTGCTATTGCAGACAGAACAACCACCAAATGGGGCAAGTTTAGGCCGTATATATTATGGGGAGCCGTTCCTTTTGGCATTATAGGCGTGCTCACATTTACCACCCCATCGTTGGGTATGACCGGAAAGATTATTTATGCTTATGTAACCTACTCACTAATGATGGGTATATACACGGTTGTGAATGTTCCATATGCATCGCTGTTGGGAGTAATGAGTCCCAATCCGAAAGATAGAAACACATTGGCCACTTTCAGAATGTCGTTTGCATACATTGGCAGTTTTATTGCGCTATTATTGTTTATGCCGTTTGTAAATATGTTTAGTGGCAACAGCCCCAATATTGCTGACCAACAACGTGGCTGGACCATGGCCGTAGGTATAATAGCAGTTATATGTGTGATTCTTTTTGTTCTCACCTTTGCTCTCACAAGAGAAAGAGTGAAACCAATAAAAGAAAAACAAGCAAAACTAAAAGAAGACCTCAGAGATTTAGCTAAAAACAGACCTTGGTGGATTCTCTTAGGAGCAGGAATTTCGGCACTCGTATTTAATTCTATTAGAGATGGTGCAACGGTCTATTATTTTAAATATTTTATTGTTGAAGAGTCATTTACAAATGTTTCGCTGTTTGGTTTTTCGTTTGTACTGAGTGGGCTTTATCTTGCAGTAGGCCAAGCAGCAAATATTATTGGTGTTGTGCTGGCAGCACCTGTTAGCAATAGAATTGGAAAGAAAAACACCTATCTGGGCGCAATGGTAATTGCATCTATATTGAGTGTAATTTTCTTCTGGTTTTCAAAAGAACAACTTGCACTAATTTTCGTTTTCCAAGTATTGATAAGTATTTGTGCAGGAAGCATATTCCCACTACTTTGGTCAATGTATGCAGATTGTACCGACTACTCTGAGCTACAAACTGGCAACAGAGCCACAGGCCTTATCTTTAGCTCCTCATCTATGAGTCAAAAATTTGGATGGGCTATTGGTAGTGCTCTCACAGGTTGGTTATTGGCCTATTATGGCTTTCAAGCAAACCAAGTGCAAAGTGCCGAAACCCTGAATGGCATTAAAATGTTTATGAGCTTACTACCAGCTGCAGGCACCTTGCTTTCTGTTATCTTCATCTCAATGTATCCATTGAGCGAAAAGAAAATGGTGAAGATTGTGAGCCAACTAGAAGAGAGAAGAAATAAATAGGAATAAAAACAACCGATAGATATATGAATGAAAAAGTTGCTCAGTTAAAAACTGAAGTTGAAGACACGCTCAAACATAACATCCTACCCTATTGGATAAAGAATATGGTGGATAGTGAGAATGGTGGTTTTTATGGACGCATAACCGGCAAGGGGGTTGTAGAACACAATGCTCCCAAAGGGGCTGTTTTAAATGGCCGCATTTTGTGGACCTATTCGGCGGCATATCGTATCTCTAAAGACGAACCTTATTTGCAAATTGCCAAAAGAGCAAAGGACTACCTCATAGAGTATTTCTACGATAAAGAGCATGGTGGAGTTTACTGGCTTTTGGATTATAGAGGCACTCCTGTAGAAACAAAAAAACAAATCTATGCACTAGGCTTTGCAATATATGGCCTCAGCGAATACTACCGTGCCACCAACGATAAAGAAGCGCTAGACTATGCGGTAAAATTGTATAAAACAATTGAAGAATACAGTTTTGATAACGAAGCCAATGGTTACTTAGAAGCCTTCACTCAAGATTGGCAATTGAGCCAGGATATGCGCCTGAGCGACAAAGATGCGAACGAGCAAAAGACAATGAACACCCATTTGCATATTTTAGAGCCCTACACCAATCTCTACAGAGTATGGAAAGATGACGGGCTGAAAACGCAATTGAAGAACTTAATTAATCTGTTTATGGATAAGATCATAGACCAACAAACACACCACTTGAAGCTATACTTTGATACGAATTGGAATTCTAAAAGCACCATAATCTCTTACGGACACGATATAGAAGCCTCGTGGCTTTTGCATGAAGCAGCACTGGTGCTTGGGGAGAGCGACATCCTGCAGAAAGTATCTACAATAGTTCCTCATATAGTGAGGGCTGCCAAAGAAGGGTTGGAAAGCGATGGAAGTATGGTGTATGAGAAAAACAATAAAACTGGCCATACCGATACCGAAAGACATTGGTGGGTACAGTCTGAGGCAGTTGTTGGTTTCTTGAATCATTACGAGTACTACAACGATGAAGACTCTTTAGAGAAAGCGCTACATTGTTGGAGCTACATAAAGGATAATCTAATTGATTGGAAAAGTGGCGAATGGTATTGGAGTGTGCTGCAAGATGGTACAATAAACAGAAAAGAAGACAAAGCTGGCATCTGGAAGTGCCCCTATCACAATAGCCGTATGTGTATAGAGATCATAGAGAGATTTTAAATTAAAGAGTTAGTCTGCGGGGGGGGGGAGACTATTACTGGAAATAGATTGCACTATTCCTTCTCAGCTAGACCTATTGCATCTACAAAAACCCTGAAAACGTAAATAATAGTGGGAGTATCTCTATCATTTTCATGAGATTTCGCTTACAAGAGATAATATCTTTTCCTCCATGTAGGATTTGACGTTTATGTCATGAAAACTGAAACTACAGCGGTAAATTTGACCTCTTTCTCATTAAAACTGAATCTACCGTGGTAGATTCAGTTTTCATCTCATTCATCGCTAAATCTACCGTGGTGAATGAGACGTTGCATCTTATAATCGTACAATCTACAGCGGTGAATAAGACATTTATCTCATGAAAACGAAATGTGCCGTGGTGAATATGGTTTTCATCTCATGGGCAAGAAATCTACGGCGGTGAATCTGATTTTTATCTCATAAACGACTAATCTACAGCGGCGGATTTAAGTTCTGCCTGATAAAGCTATTTTTTGCTTTTCAAGTGCAACCTAAATGGCAACAAGTACCTCGATTTGTAAGATAGATGTAGTAGTTGCCGATAACTATCAGATTTATAAAAAGATACTTTACGCATTATCCGACAAAACAGCTTTCTGAACTGTCTAAAGGAGTGTGAGAATCTACTTCAAAAAGCCGTCCATCTTCATCTCTTCAAACTCACCCATTTGTTGAAGCTTTTCTATATCTATCTTTTTCCTGTTGCCAATAACGATATATACTACCGTTTTGCCCTGTATGTTTTGTTGGTAGAAACGCTCCAAATGGCCCAAATTCATGCCAGACACCTCATCTACCAATAGTTCGTTGGGGTCTTGCGTGTAACCTTGTTGCTTGTAGTGGGCTATCTGTTGCGACTTTTCACGGAAGTTGGGATAGGCACTCTGCGCTTGGTTTATGAGGTGCTCTTTGGCAGCATCCAGTCTTTTTTCACTCACTGGCATGTCTTCCAGCAATGATTGCAGTGCTTGCAATGCATCGGTAGTTTTGTCTGCTTGGGTAGAAAGAAACATGTTGAAGAGCATGGCGCTATCACTCAGCTTTATTGGAGGATTTTCGATGGATGAATTAGCTCGATAGGCCAATGAACGAAACTCTCGAATCTCTTGAAACATGAGTGAGCTCATACCCGATCCGAAGTAGGTGTTGAATAGTTGCGAGAGGTGCTTGTCTTGCACTGCTTTCTGCTTTGGCCCAGGTATGTAGGCTTGCACAATACTTTGCGTAGCTTTGGAGTCGTGAAAGAAAAACACTTTTGTGTTGGAGTAAGTTTGCCCATCCCTAAAAGTAGGATTCATTGATTTCTCTTTCACTCCTTGCATTGGGAAGTGTTGCTTCACAACCTGCGATACTGCTTTGTTTGTCAAGGTACCTGTATAATGAAAATTGCTTTCGGTGGACAATACTCTTTGCAGAGCAAGCGAGAAATCTTCGGTAGATAGTTTCTTCAACTCATTTTTCGACAAGCTGTTGAGGTATTTAGAGTTGTCTCCGTATTTCACTTTCTCGGCCATGGCTTTGGCCAATTCGTCAGACGATTTCTTTATGGCTTTCTCTTCTATGTTCTTCTCTTTTACCAACATCTTAAGTTTCGATTTATCTGCTTTCAGGTTTGCAAGAAAATGAGTGACTAACTCGAAAGTTTCTTCGAATGCATTGTCGAAACCCGAAATAGTGATAGTAAACTGAGAGGTGCTAGCAGCAAATCTTAAAGTGCTACCTAGCTGTTGCAATTTTTCGTTGAGCTGGCCAACAGTATATTTGTCTGTACCCACATAATTTAAATAAGAGACCAATGGAGTAAGTATGGGTAGCTGCTGCTTGCCAATTTCGAATTTCATAGTCATATCAAACACCTTGTTCATCTCATTCTTTGTATGATATAAAGAGACGAGCTGGTTGTTGTCCAATATTGTTGCAGCTCCTTCTTTGGCAAAGTGGAGATAGCGCGGTGTAAATTCTGTACTCTTTATTGTTTGCAACCATTTGCTGTAGTCAGATTCTGCATCTCTATTAGTTGTTTCGATGGCTTTAAACGGTGGTTTAGTAATTTTATTACTCGGGTATCTTCCTGTTTTCTTCTTTACATCGAAATAGTTATCCGTAAAATATTTATTGGCAACCGCTATCACATCTTGTTTGGTAATAGACTCAATTTTGTTTGTCAGTTCCAGATAGTCTGTCCAAGAGAGTCCTTTTGCAAACACTTCTATCATTTTCTCATTGCGCTTGTCCAAGCTTTCGAGCTCTAGCATGTAGTTGCGCTGTTGCTCCAACTTTAGGCTCTGAAACATCTGGTCTGAGATGTCGCCACTCTTCACCTTCTCCACTGCTTCAAAAACAAGCTTTTGGGCCGAACCATAAGTTTGGAAAGGTATTTTAGGTATTGCCAACAGTGCTATTACACCAGCATCATTCATACTTAGTGGGAGAGCTGCACTCATCATCAACTTGCCGTCGATTGAGAGCCTATCGAGCAGGCCAGTTTTATTTTCATTACTCAACAAAGAGACCGCCAAATTCAGTGCAACTTCATCGGGATGATTAGACGGAACACCTCGCCACAGCAGCGCATTGCCCTTTACAATCGGAATTGGAATCTTTGCTGTAAAATCGACCTTTCCATTTATAGTTGCAGGCATTTCTATTTTCGGCTTCTCGACCACTGCGTCTTTAATCTTTCCGAAAGTTTTTTCAAGAATAGGCAACACCTCGTCAGCATCGAAGTGCCCACTCAACACCAAGCCCATATTGCTAGCTACATAGTAGGTGTCGAAAAACTCTTCCATTTCAGATAGTTTAGGGTTTTTCAGATTTTCCGTGCTTCCAATTATCGGATATTGATAAGGGTGTGGCTTGAAGAACTCTTCGATAATTTTTTCTGCAGCTTGGCTACCCAACATGTCAGCATACATGTTTTTCTCTTCATACACAGTCTCTAGTTCGCTCTGAAACATGCGAAAGACAGGATTTATCAACCGTTCGCTATTTATCTCACACCACTGGGCCATGTATTGGGGCAAAAAGGTATTGAAATACATGGTATAATCCCACGATGTACCAGCATTCAATCCTGTTCCGCCATATTGCGAAATGAGCCTATTGAATTCATTCGGAATAACGTAGTCGGCAGCTCTAACAGAAAGTTCGTTGATCTCTTTTTGAATTTCCAAACGTCTCTTTTCGTCAGCTGTGTCGGCCAACTCGTCGTACTTTACAGAAATAGAATCCAACCATATTTTCTCTTGCGCATAGTTGACAGTACCAATCTTATCGGTACCTTTAAACATGATATGCTCAAAATAGTGAGCAAGACCAGTATTGGGAGAATCTTTGGCTCCTGCTTTTACTATGATGCTTCCTATAACTTTTGGTTGAGAGATGTCCTCGTTCAACCAAACGGTCAAACCATTGCTTAATATGTATTCTTTCACGTTGAGTCTGTTTTTAGGATTTTCGGAAAATAAAAGAAATAGCGAGCACAGTAAAAGAGCATTTGTAATAGCCAGTTTTTTCATTGTCGCATGCTTAAATGATATTCAAATTATTGTACCAACAACAAAAATACAAAAACCATTGAATTGAATACTACGAACTGCCACAATAAAAAAATACGCTCCATAAATGAAACGTATTTTTATATTTGATAGTATAGATTGGCCTCTAAGAGCTACTCAACGATGTGAGCAATAAATTTCTCAGCATCTTGGAAAGCATTAGACATTACACCCGACACCACTCCTCCAAGCGAAGATGCAAAAACCTCAACGTTCATTCTCGAAACATAGGTATGGCCATCGCTCTTCTCATATATAGACAATCTGCATGGCATCATGTTTGAGTAAACACGCTCTTTGTCAGACGAGAGTAATTGGTTTGCGTATTGAGGTGCACATATTTCCATCACTTTGGCTGGCAATACTTCGTGTCCGTGACCCAACATTAATTGTTGCAAATTGTGCGTGTGAATCAGTTTCCAATCGCTTTTACTAATTACTTCAGTCAACTTCAAGACTGTTTGGTCTAAGTCAAATCTGCTTTTGTTTTCAATAAACATGTTGTCCATTTCAATTTGTTTTAGCTTTTCTTTAACAATACCTCGTTGATTGCTTGTTTAAAGCCATCTTTAGGAAGAGCGCCTTGCGCCATTTGTGGTTGTTCGCCCATTGGGCAAAATAGTATTGAAGGAATACTACGAATGCCAAAAGCTGCAGCCAACTCTTGCTCTGCTTCTGTATCTACTTTGTAGATATAAATTTCGCCTTTGTACTCTTCTGCCAATTCTTCCAATATAGGAGCTACCATCTTACATGGTCCACACCAGTCTGCATAAAAATCTATTATACAGGGTTTGTCTCCTAGATATTCCCATTTTTCGGGACTTTGCTCGTAGTTGGCTACTTTGGTTAAGAATTCGGCTTTTGTTAAGTTAATTGTTTTTTGTTCCATATTAATATTTGATTGTTTTGAATTTGTTCCTTGATTGTTTTCCTTATTTGTGTTTGTACACGCTGCTAAAATAAATACTGATAGCAGACCTATAATTGCAAATTTTGTCTTCATATAATTTTAGCTTTTATCTATTTTATCTTCTATAGTTTCTTTCCTAGGGCTCTTGACAAACAAGCTAAACAGGAGGTATCCCATAAGAGCACCATACAATGTACTATTGGTAGGATCAGATGTAATGGGGCAAGTGCCAGACACACAGCCTACTTTTACATAGTAGAGATAGCCCCCCAGTGCTCCAACTATTGCTCCAACTATTTTGAGCCAATGTTTTGATAAAAAATTCTTCATATAATTCTACTTACAGTAATTTAAAAGACACTCTATGAGTGGTATTATTTGATCGTTATTAATAGAGTAGAGGCTTCTCTGTCCATCTCTCCGTGATTTTAGTATCCCTTTTGCTCTTAAATCGGTGAGATGATGAGACAAAAGAGATTGTTCGCAACCTACCTCTAACATCAAATCGGAAACCGATTTTTCTTTGTGCTCTGCCAAGTGAACTAACACACATAAACGTGTTTCGTGTGCCAAAGCCTTCAATATATAGGCTGCCTTTTCTAAGTTCTCCTTATCTATTTCCATAACTTCTTTGATCTCATAGACACATGAACATACATTCATATCTAATGGTTCACAAAGGTATCACTTTTATTTAAAAGAATATATTGTGTGAATGAAAACCTAGCGAAGTAATTGCTATTTTATTGATGTGCGCCTCTTTGGAAAGAAAAAACCGAGCACTACAGCTCTTTAAGCCTCTGCAGATATGATACTTACAAACACCATATAAGTTTATATATTTATAGTGCACTGTGCAATAGAAAAAAGATATGCACCATAGAGTAACTTGATAATAGAGCTGAGAGTGCATCTAGAACTCCAATGCAACCTGTTATTGTATTGGTTGAAATGAAGAGTTAATTAAAACAGACCATTTTGATAGTGATCCCTAAAAACTGAAGAAATAATAGGTGAGTTTTCCAGCAAAGTAGCGGTGTGCAGAGCGTGAAAAGTTGCCAGCTTTGCTACGACTGCTATCGAATGAGTCGCCCAATCCAAAATAGTATCGCCCTTCTAAATTGAAGCTACCCACTCCAGTATCAAAGGCAACGCCCACACCAGCCAACAAACCGTAGTCAAACTTACTCTCGACGGGCTCATATTGCAAACCAATAGGTGCAGCTGGATCCTTTTCTCGTTGTTCGGTAATATATTTAGACAATGCATCATTCATTGTAGCCTTCTCACCAAACATGTAACTAAGTTGAGGTCCTACATTCAGTAAGAACTTCACTTTATTGCCAAAGTATATATGCGTCATCAGCGGCAGCTCTATGTAGCTAAGTGTTCGCGAGTATGCGTGATCAGGATTTTTGGGAAACTCACTAAAATCCTCTGTCCATCCGCGTTGTGTATAGTTTAGTTCGGCAAGTACACCTAGATGTTTTTCTGAAATATACTTTATAGATACTCCACCCGAAAGACCTTGCAGGGTAGTTTGTGGAACACTCGGCTCAAAATCGACAGTAGAGAATATTGGCCCCACTCCCACCCCAATAGAAAATTGAGGCTTAAACAGATCATTCTGCTGTGCTTGCACTATTGTAGTTGCTGCATATAGCAACACAAACAACACTAAATATTTTAATTGAGAATTCATCGGCTCTGATTTGATTTGATGATGCGTGAATTTGTATCGTAGTTTACCAAATATAACCCAGTATTAATGAAACCACCCCAGTTATTAGCTCTTTCAAAGTCGAATGCAAACTGAACTGTGTCTATATATATGGAATTCAGTTTTGTTTCGAAATTCCTACCATGTTTGTGCAATGCTGTCAAGAAATAGAGTCCTGTATCGTACCCCAACATTGCATACTGAGGATAGGTCTTTTGGAGGTCTTTCTTATACCACTTCCTAAAGTTTTGCTTAAAATCTATTGTCTCCCTGGCATCATTATCTACATAGAAAGATGAGTACATGTAAGTGCCATGGTGATGATAATCTTTCAGATAATTTTGCTCATAAGTTTGCCACTCAGGATAACCAAACAAAGAGATGCTTAATCCCTGATTTGCTTCCTTCAACCCATTCAGTGTTCCTAACACTTCGCCCAGCACACCTATATCACCAGATGCAGGTATCAAGATATTTTCTTTTGTTTCATCCAATAAAGGAATTAGTTCTCTATTCATAGATTCGGAAATAAGTACCGTCTTATACGAGATAGACCTATTGTTCAAATCTTTTTTCATGATAGTTATTAAACTATCCTTTGCATCGTCATCAGCAGTATTTAGAAAGACAATATTAGATTGGTTAAACTTATTTACAAACACTTGAGATGCTTTTGTGTATAGTTTTGCCTGTGGAGTATTTACCTGAAAGATATTGCCATTGTTTAGCACCTCTGCATTTTTTGATGAGAATGGAATGACATACTTAATGTTTTTTGATTTTGAAAAATCAGATAGAATCTTTATTTGTTCATCTGAAACACCTCCAACAATAAGGTCTAGGTTTTGCATTTCCATTGTTGTCAAAAGGCTTTCGAGCTTTTTGGTATTCTTTTCTTCACCTATATCAAACACATAAAGCTCAAGGTTGGCGCCTTGCTTCTTGAGCTTCTCTACGGCTAATAAAAAGCCCTCGTAGTACTCTTGAATACGAATTTGTTGTCCACTATTCTTTTCCAAGAAAGGCATCAGTAGTCCCACTTGCATCACATTTATTCTCTCAAAGTCTTTTCTTTTTGATAAAAGAACATTTGCACGCGATTCATTAGCTGCATCTTGTCGCGCAAGTTCTTGGTCAAACCTCTTTACGGGTATCATCAGAACTCTATTGGTGCTCAATTCGGTGGTAGTAATGCCAGGATTTTCTTTCTCCAACTCCGCTACAGTCACACCATATTTTTGAGAAATGCTATACAATGTTTCGCCTCGCTTCACCTTGTGTTGTGTTTGCTCTATTACCACGGGCCCAGCATACGATGAGAAAGTTTCGTTCGACTCAAAAAACGGTATCCTTATAGTTTTGCCAATCTGAAATGTCTCTATCGATAAACCCGGATTGGCAGCAATAACATCCTGCGGCGAAAGAGAATAAGTGCGCGACACAGAATATAAAGTTTCTTTTGGCGAAATAGTGTGATATCGATAGTTCTCTTCTTTTACATCGCTAATTTCTTTTCGTTGTGGAATCTCCAAAACAGCCCCTACTGCAATACCAGAACGTGCCGATGGATTCAAGTTATAAATAGCTTCGGGGGTAGTGTTATACATGGCGGCTAACGAATAGACTGTTTCGCCTCGCTCCACATTATGATAAAAAACAGAATTCTGGTCCAAAACTGGTTTTTGAGTAGATTGAGGAATAGGTATATTCAATCTCTGCCCATTTACTAAGCCATCTTTGGCTGATGGATTATACTTCAATATCTGATCAATGGGTAGTGCAAATGTTCTTGATATAGAAAATAATCCTTCACCAGGTTTTACCTCATAGTTGTAAAACTCCTGACCATCTATAGTCACTTTTGGATAAGGAAAACCTTGAGCTGATGCCCACAAAGTGCATGTTGCGAAGAGTATGATTAAGTATATTCTATTCATGTTTTCTATTTATATTATTAAATAAAGAGCTTAAAGATGGCCCTCATCTTTTTGTTATCCATCTCAAGGTAACTTGTTATAAACTTCAAAAATACATATTATTCTGCTTGCCAATGCATTGAATTAGTTTAATTTGCATTTTGTTTTTTTACTTTGTCTCTATACTCGGCATAATATTCAAAAAACTTTGCTGCTTTATCTTTTTTAGTGTATTTGTTGAAAATCTCCTGCGCTTTGAGATAAGTTTTTTCGGCGTCTTCAAATTTTAGCGCACGAGACTGTTCTATACTTTTATTTACAAGCGATGCGGCCTTCTTAGCATCACTCTCTACAGAATTGCAACTCAACACCATCAGAAAAGCTGCGGCAATTACAACATACCTGAGTTTGTTTCTTATCATCGCTAAAAAGGATTTTCGTTGTTATTTGGATAATTGCCTTGAGCTTCTACAGGATAACTTTCGTGAGGAGGCACATTACGTCTGTTCATACTCGATGTAAACTCTGCATACTGTGGTTCTTCATCTTTAAAGAGTGCATACTCGTTCTCAAATTTCATACGAACAATTCCGGTAGGACCATTCCTGTGTTTCGAAATAATAATCTCGGCCAATCCAACGGTCGAACCATGCTCATCTTCAGTAATTTTGTAATACTCCGGACGATGTATAAAACATACAATATCGGCATCTTGTTCAATAGCACCCGATTCCCGCAAGTCGGCCAGCTGGGGTCTTTTACCCTCTCCTTGTCTATTTTCTACACCACGATTCAACTGCGATAAGGCAATTATTGGTATATTCAACTCTTTTGCCAATCCTTTTAGCGAACGCGAAATCATACTCACCTCTTGCTCTCGGCTACCATAGTTCATACCGCTAGCATTCATCAACTGCAAATAGTCTATAACGAGTATCTGCACATCATGCTCTCGTACCAAACGACGCGCTTTAGTGCGCAACTCAAATATAGATAGACTGGGAGTATCGTCCACATAAATAGGTGCATCATACAGTTCTTTTATTTTACTATCCAATCGTTCCCACTCGTAATCGTCAAGGCGTCCGCTCTTTATCTTTTCACCCTGAATCTGACATACATTTACAATCAATCTGTTTACCAATTGTACATTCGACATCTCCAAGGAGAACACACCAATGGGATATTTAAAATTTACCGCCATATTTTTTGCCATCGATAGTACTAATGCAGTCTTTCCCATTGCAGGACGAGCAGCAATAATGACCAAATCAGACTTTTGCCAACCCGATGTAAATTCGTCTAATTTCTTAAAGCCCGATTGCAATCCACTCAATCCATCCTCTCTGTTGGCAGCAATCTCTAAGTTAGCTAGAGCTTCTTTTATAACAGGATTTATCTGTATTACATCTTTCTTTACGTTGCGTTGAGATATCTCGAAGAGTTTGCTTTCTGTCTCTTGCATCAAATCGTCAATATCCACCATTTCATCGAAAGCCTGATTCACTACATCAGATGAAAATGCGATGAGCTGACGCGCTAAGTATTTCTGAGCTATAATACGTGAGTGGTACTCCACATGAGCTGCCGATGCCACTTTATCAGTGAGCTCCGCTACATACACAGCACCACCTACCTGCTCCAGCTCACCTCTTCGCTTCAGTTCTTCTACCACCGTTAACACATCAACCGGTTTTTGCTGCATAGCCAAATTGTGTATTGCACCAAAAATAGCCTGATGAGTATCTTCGTAGAAACTCTCAGTTTTAAGGATATCGCTTATAATAGAGAAAGCATCTTTTTCAAGCATCAATGCTCCCAAAACAGCTTCTTCTAGCTCACGTGCTTGAGGTGGCATCTTACCTATATCGGCCACCATAACTGTTTTCTCTACTACTCTTGTATTTTTTTGTCGTTTCTGTTTTTCCATTTTATTTTTTATGATAAGGGTTCAAAGGTACTGTTCTATAATGATATTTGAAAGTATTTTCTTTGTAATTATAATTTTTTAGACACGACTATGAAAGTAATTCCACCACAATAAATTCTATTCTTCCGTAAAGAAGAATCAGCTTCAAATAAATAGCAATTGAACTTTTATATGCGAGTGGTGTTTAATTTAATCATAAAAACAATCAACACTACATGTTGCATTTAACACAAAAAAGACAAACCTATGAAAAAGAATTTAAGTGACGCAATCAAAGACAGACGCTCATACTATCAACTACAAAACAGTTCGCCAGTTTCTGACGAAGAGATACAATCAATTATTGAGCATGTGCTACTCTATGCTCCATCAGCATTCAATTCACAGACGGCTCGAGTGGTACTTTTGCAAGGTGACAATCACAAAAAAATGTGGGAGATAACTAAAGAAGAATTGAAAAAGGTAAGCCAATCGGAAGAGGCCTTCAAGGCAACCGAAGAAAAGATAAACAGTTCCTTTGCTAATGGGTATGGCACAATTTTATTCTTCGAAGACCATACTATTGTAGAAGATTTGCAAGCAAAGTTTCCTTTTCTACCAGGCAAGTTTGCTCTATGGAGTGAGCACTCATCGGCAATTGTTCAAAATCTGATATGGATGGGATTAGAAAGTGTGGGGTTAGGTGCATCGTTACAACACTACAACCCCCTTATTGACAATGCTGTGAAAAAGCAGTGGAACCTCAACCAAGATTGGGTGCTGGTAGCACAAATGCCATTTGGTATGCCAGCTGGCCAACCAGGTGAAAAAGCGCATGCTCCAATGGAAGAAAGAATGTTTGTATTTAAATAAACTATAAAAGCACAATCATTAATAAAGCTACGACAGGCTCAAGCACTGATACATTTTTAAAATGTACTAACGTGTCTGAGCCTGTCTTAATTTTGCTTGTTAAACCACTAAACAATTCTATCATAGAGTTCGTGTAAATGCATATAGATATCCAGCAGCTTTTCACTTGTAGTGCATTATAAATGGGTAAATAAGATAGATATATATATTGGAGCCAAAGTATTCAAAAACGTTGTTGCAAAAAAAGAAACAGACCAAAAGATTTAAACATAACCTCTACTTGCTTGTTGCATATAGAGTACACAACACAGAAAAACAATTTTTATCATGACAACAATAACAACTTTATCCGACTTATTCAACAGTGAATTCAAAAATCTTTACGCCCTTGAAAAAGAGTGCACAGAGATATATGAGGCAGTGCAAAAAGAAATAAATGACCCCGACCTACTACAAATAGCTGTGGAATTGGGCAAAGAATCTAGCAAACAGCTAGATCTTCTTCGAGAAGCTTTGCAGGCAAAAATGATAAACCCAGGCAATACAACAGACTCTGTAGCGCAACAAATGATAGAGAATTTAAAAGAGATATCAACGCATCAAATTGCTCAAGATATAAAAGATGAAAGCATACTTGGCTCTTTCAATAGACTGAATTACTATAGAATGGCATGCTACGAAAACGCATACGAATTGGCCAAAAAATTAAATTACAATGATTTGAAAGATTTATTCTACTACGAGATTTAGAAGTTTAGACCTGCATATATAATTTTTCAAATGGGCTCCTCTATATATTGGCAAATCAAGATGCTTGAAAAGCTATGTAAAACCACAAACTAGCACCTTGTTTAATAATATAATACCTTCTAAGACTAGATGTAAACTTTGGCTCTGACAAAAATCCTACTGTCACAATTAGGTGTTTTTTAAACATTTAGCTACATAGAACTATAGTATTTGTGTTCTAAAAGATATAATAGGGTATAACAAAACAAAGGAACCGAGTCAACTTCGATTCCTTTATCTGTATTGTTTTAATATCCAATCTGGGTTTTACTCTGCTGGCAGATCAGGCTGAGCAGGTATTGGCATGTTTGGATTAACGTCAGGTGCTGTAGAGGGGTTAAGCGGTGCTGGCATTTCTACTTCAACTTGCGATTGAGGCAATGTACCCCGTTGAACAGTATATTTAGCTGCAAAGATGCTAAGAACAATAATTGTTATAGCCAATCCCCATGTTGCTTTTTCAAGAAAGTCTGTTGTCTTTCTAACTCCCATTATCTGGTTTGACGAAGAAAATCCGGCAGCCAAACCACCTCCCTTAGAGTTTTGTACTAAAACTATAAGGATCATACAAACAGCTGCAATCAGAATTAAAATTGTGATAAAGATATACATTTTTTTATTTTTGTTTTTTGTTTTTATCGTTGTAAATCAAATACTCTAGAAAACGGATTTGGTCTGCAAAGTAAATACTTTTTTTTGGAAAATTCAAACTTAACCTTTTAATAATTGTAAGAGCTTGTTCGTATTTCTTTTGTTTTATATATACTTGTGCCAATGTTTCGGTCAGGAAGGTATCGTCATCCAATAGATTATCAACCTCTTGTGTAGGTTTTTGCTTATCCCCTTTCTCTCTATTTTTGCTTGAAAATAAATCTTCGTATCTCGAAGATTTTTCCAGAAATCTGTCAACTAATTGCTGATGTTTCATTGGTTGTGCCTCTTCAGTATCATCGAGATGATTCTCAGCTGCACCAGTTTTCTCTAAATAGGCCAAATAATCGGTAGAAATGATTGAATCTTCTTCCCAATGATTGTCTGTTTTTGAGTTATGGGGTTCTTCAGCATCTTCCTTTTCAATAGATGCAAGAAAGGAGTTAAGCAATAGTTCAGTTCTATCATTTCCAGATGCTGCTTTGTTTTCTTCATCTGGAAAGAAGCGGCTATAGCGATCATCATTTAAATAGTAAAAGAGTTTTTCTCTATCGTTACACGAAACAGCTACATCCTTTAGTAGGGTTGCGAACTCGGGATGATGGTTCTCTTGCATGTTTTTTAGCAACATTAATTTTGCAGTCTGAAAATAAGGATACTTCTGCAACACTTGCTTCAATTGACTCAATGACTTGTTGTTGAGCTGCTTATTTTGTTTTAAATATGCGTAAAACAGTTCTTTTTCCACAGTTAAATTTACCTATCTTTTTATATTCCTTTTTCTAATCTTTAATACCTCCTACCAGTTTGACATAGTAGAGTTGAAGATCTGATCTGTTATCTCTTTTATTAATTCAACAATCAATTGGTCTTGCACATCGGTAAGCATCCTATCGGCAGGAAAGTTGCGGTAGGCTTTAATAGTTTCCTCTCTATCTTGGCCCTCTACTTTGTTGTTTCTATAGCGCATCCGCACTGTGAGAGTAAGCCTTGTTTCTGATGCAAAGGAGTCTTCTTGCACTGCAAGGGGAGTAAGCTCGTAGCCCACAATTTCTCCCTCCATTTCCAAATCGGCGTTTTGTCGCACAAATTGCAAACGTGTGCTTCGTGTGAATAAATCTTTCAACTCCTCATTGAAGCGTTGTTCTAAAGGTGGATACACAAGTGGCGCTTGATTAGGAAAGTCGGATATCAGTATTGTTTTAGTTACAGCATAATCTATTGAAGCTCCATTGAATTTGTACGATAACGAACAAGAGCTTAAAAGCAAGATTAGCGATACGAAATATAGCGTTTTTTTCATAAATAGTTTATAGATCATCTAAGTCATATTCTTTAATTTTCCGATACAAAGTACGTTCTGCAATTTGCAAGTCTCTTGCAGCAGCTCTCCTAACTCCACCATTGCGCTTCAAGGTTTTTATAATGAGGTCGCGTTCAGCATCTTGAAGTGACTGTATCTCTTCTGCTAACTTTGCAGCATCTAGCTCTTCATTATTACTGTTGTTGTCATAGTCGGTTGTGTCTAGTTTTTCCTCACTATGGTGATGGTCGTCATCAAAATCTACAGCATCTTGCACGTCCTCTCTGTCAAAGTGATACTCTGAGGCTCCTAGCACATCGTCTTTATCCTCTAAATCTTCTTGGTCTGTTGCAAAAGGAGTTTTCAGGAAACTCTTGCTGTACTTAATAGGAATTTGATTTATTGGCTCGTCTCTCATCAAACTGTCTACATAAGCTTCTGTTTTGGCAGATGTCTGCATCTTTGATTCTTTTGAGAGCATATCTCTTACTACTTGCTTTAGGTCGTTCAAATCTTTCTTCATATCAAATAGAACTTGATAGAGTATCTCTCTCTCATTGGCAAAGGTACGTCCATCGCTATCGTTGGATTGAGATGCAAGCACTGGTAACATTCCTACTTCATGTTGAGGTAAGTAGCGTGTCATGATAGATTTTGTAATAACCCTCTCTTGCTCAATAACTGATATCTGCTCGGTTATATTTTTTAATTGGCGCACATTGCCTGGCCATCTGTAAGCTTTGAGCAACTCCTTAGCCTCTTCGGTGAGTGTAATGGGAGGCATCATGTACCTTTCGGCACAATCTCCTGCAAACTTGCGGAAAAGTAGTGGCACATCATCCTTCCTGTCGCGAAGCGAGGGAACACGAATAGGGACAGAGTTTAAACGATAATACAAATCTTCACGAAACTTACCTTTCTCAACTGCTTGTATCATGTTCATATTGGTAGCTGCAACCACTCTTACATTGCTTCTCTCCACCTTAGAAGACCCAACCTTAATGAACTCACCAGTCTCAAGCACACGTAATAATCGAGCTTGAGTTGACAAAGGAAGTTCCCCCACCTCATCTAAAAACAGAGTTCCTTCGTTGGCCGATTCGAAATAACCTTTTCTATTGGCAGTAGCTCCTGTAAACGATCCTTTTTCGTGTCCAAAAAGCTCCGAGTCTATTGTTCCTTCTGGAATAGAGCCACAATTAACAGCAAAGTAAGGCCCATGTTTTCTTCTGCTGTATTGATGAATTATTTGAGGAAAATTTTCTTTTCCTACACCACTTTCACCAGTAATAAGAACAGACAAGTCTGTGGGTGCTACCTGAAGAGCAGTATCTATGGCACGCTCCAATTCGTGGGACACCCCAATAATACCGAAACGCTGTTTTATTTGTTGTATAGTCTGTTTAGACATAGAATATTGTTAGATATAAAAATCGCTTTACAGCGACATAAGTTAATCCAAAGTTAAAGAATTTATTTGGAATTATTCAGTTCGTAGGTTTTAGTTTTTAAAAAACCTCCAAATAACTCAAGTTCAGAATAATTGTTTTGCTCTTGCAATGTAATAGGCTCTCCTACTGTAAAAATTATTTCTTTACCTTTCTTGTTATATAGTTCGTGTCCAAGTCGAAGGTTACGCAATCGCCAATCCACCAAACCCAACGAATAAAAAAACGAAGAGTTTCTACCAGAAATATGAATTGGTATGATGGGCACTTTAGCAAACTTTATCAACTTTAGAACCGATAGTTGCCAGTCTCTATCTTCTATTGACCATTTCCCATTCTTTCTGATAAGGTTAGAAATAGCACCTGCAGGAAAGAGCCCTAACGGATTTCCTTGTTTCAAATGAGCTATACATTCTTTTATACCACTCAGACTTGATACTTTATTAAACACATCTGGGTTATAAGGGTTCACAGTGATAAAATGATCGGACATGGTGTCAATCATTCCTAACAGAAAGTTTACCATCATTTTGAAATTGGGTTGGTACGAACCAACCATTTCAATGTATGCAATGCCATCTACATGCCCATAAGCATGATTGGAAACCGTGATAAATGGTTGATTTTTGTATTTCTCTAAAATCTCGCCATTTCTTACAGTCCTTTTCATTTCTAATCCATCGAGTAGATGAGTGCAGAAATCTATACCTGTAAGATGTTTTGAATGATCGTACACTTTGTTTACATTGTCTAATCCCGATATTTTGAGCCCTATTTTTGCCAGCATGTCTCCATACTTTTTCCTGAAAATAGGATGTATTTTTCTAATATCTTCTAGTGCAAGTAGTTTCTCTTTCATAAATCAGTAAAAAAAATGAACCGTAAAACCCTCCAATTAGATACTGGCTTAAGCTTTACGGTATAGTTTCAAGGGCAAAGATATAGAATCTTACTACCCTACAATATGCTTTATGTCGCTTATTATTTGCCTTCCCAACAAAGCTGCCTCTTGTGCAGATGGAGCTTCGGTGTAGATGCGTATAATAGGCTCGGTGTTTGATTTGCGCAGATGTACCCATCTGTCCTCGAACTCTATTCTCACACCATCAATGTCTATAATATATTCTTTTTTGTATTTCTCTTTTACAGCCGCAAGAAGTCCATCGATATCAACTTCGGGTGTTAAATCAATTTTTTGTTTCGACATGTAGTAGGAAGGATAAGAAGCACGTAATTGGCTTACTGTCTTACCTGATTTAGCTAAATGTGTCAAGAAAAGCGCTATCCCCACCAAGGCATCGCGCCCGTAGTGAGATGCAGGATATATAACTCCGCCATTGCCCTCACCACCAATTACAGCATTAGTTTCCTTCATCATAGTCACCACATTTACTTCGCCTACAGCAGCAGCAGTATATGTTGCACCATGCTTCTGAGTAACATCGCGCAAAGCTCGAGTAGAACTTAGGTTGGAAACAGTATTGCCTAGGGTATGCGACAAAACATAATCTGCTATTGCTACCAAAGTATACTCTTCACCAAAGGGTGTTCCGTTTTCGCTAATAATAGCTAGTCTGTCCACATCTGGATCTACCGCAAAACCAACATCTGCATGCTGCTCTTTGATAGCATCGGCAAGATCGGTTAAGTTTTCGGGAAGTGGCTCTGGATTGTGAGCAAAGTTTCCGTGAGGTTCGCAATGAATCTCTAGCACTTCAGTTACACCTAAGGCACTAAGAAGTTGAGGAAGTACCAGTCCGCCTACGGAGTTTACACAATCTATAGCCACCTTAAAATTGGCTCTCTTTATAGCCTCAATATCTACAAGTTCTAAATCTAAAACATCTTGAATGTGAGCGTCTAAATAATCTTTTTCTGTAACTGTTCCTAAATCATCCACTTCGGCAAAACAGAAATCTTCCGCCTCAGCAATAGCTAGAATTTCTGCTCCCGCTTTTGCATTCAAGAACTCACCGTTTGAGTCTAACAACTTTAGTGCGTTCCACTGTTTTGGATTGTGACTAGCGGTAAGTATTATGCCTCCACTGGCATTTTCTTTTGGCACAGCAATCTCTGTGGTAGGAGTAGTAGCCAAACCAATATCGATAACATCATACCCCATCCCCATCAACGTGCCAACTACCAATTTGTGTACCATACTTCCTGAGATGCGTGCATCTCTACCAACTACAATTTTTGTCAAACTACGCTGAGTTGTTTTTTTGATATATGTAGTATAAGCTGCCACAAACTTGACAGTGTCAACAGGCGTAAGAGCTTCTCCCACTTTACCACCTATTGTGCCACGAATACCCGATATTGATTTTATTAGCGACATTAAATTTTGGTTTTAATTGTGTGTTGTGTTTGTGTGCGTTATTGTTCGAATCGATAATCAATCTCTTCGTAGTAGGCTGTTTTATATCCTTGCTGATCACTAGAAAAGCCCATATTAAAAGGTACTATCATTTTCACTTTTGCACGATTGCCCACTACCCGCAAAGGTGCCACCCAAGCAGTGGATGCATAAGTTGAGGTATTGCCATAGACTAATATTTCGGGCTGCAAGCTATTTGTGTTTGAATAAGTTGAAGTGTCGGAATGTGCAAGATATTTCAACCCTTTGAAACGGATATAAAACTCCTCTCCTCCCTTAATTCTTCTACCGTTGCCTGAGTCTATTACGTTGTAATATATACCTGAGGAATCATCAAAATAAAACTCATTTGATTTGAAAACACTATCTTTTGGATATTCGCTCAACACTTTTATATCATTATCATTTATAAAGCGTTCAATCACTTTTTTCTCTTCGTTTAAACGTTGAGCATAAGTTTTACTTTTATTGCAAGAAGAGATCATTCCAATTGCAACAATACTTATAAGAGAGGCTATAATAATTTTCTTCATTTCTTTTTTATAGTATATTATCCACTAAATCAAGTGCAAAAATAATCATTCCACCTTAATATTGTGGTATTTTAGTGTGCTTAATCTATTATCTATTCTTAAAATCAAGTTTGAAACACTAAATAGTAGCGTTATGTAGCATCTCAGAGTATTTTTCTAAGCCTTCTTCGAATAATAAGATGGCATCATCTATTGAACCATAGAACTCACCTCCAGATGCATTAAGATGTCCGCCACCATTAAAATAATCGGCTGCAAACTCGTTGCAAGGAAAATTGCCTTGCGAGCGGAGAGATATTTTTGTGAGGTCGTCGTCTTCACGAATAAAGACAGAAAACAAAATATCTTTGATACTAAGCGGGTAGTTTACAAAACCTTCTGTATCGCCTTTGCTAAGCGTAAATTGCTTTTGATCTTCTAATGTTAAGTATATAAGCGATGCTTTGTGCTCAGGATATATCTTCATGCGTTGAGACAATGTAAAACCAAGCAACCTGAAGCGCTGGTCGCTATAGTTGTTAAAAACATTTCTGTAAATAAGGTCGCGATTTACCCCTTTCTTTAGTAGCAAACTAATAATTTCAAATATCTCAGGGTCGTTCGAGTTATATGTAAATCCACCTGTATCAGTCATCATACCGGTATAGATACATTCGGCAACTATTGTTGATATTTTATCAAAATGGCCCAATTGGGTTATGAGTCTAAAGACAATCTCTGCAGTAGATGAAATTTTTGAATAAGAAATAACAACATCAAAGCTCTCATCAGGATCGAGGTGATGGTCTATCAGTATTTTTTTTGCTGCCGACTGCTCAACATGCTCACCTAAAACACCAATTCGCTTTAAGGTGTTAAAGTCTAAGCAAAAAATTAAATCAGCATTTCTAATCATGCTCTCTGCAACCTGAGGGATGTAGGTATTCACAACAACATCCTTTGCTCCGTTCATCCATTTCAGAAAATAAGGAAATGCATTTGGCACTACTACCTTTACATCTTTGCCAATGCAATGCAAGAAATGATATAAACCAAGAGAAGAGCCCATTGCATCTCCATCGGGAGATAGGTGAGTAACGATAACAATTTTCTGAGCTCCCTCAATCTGTTTTTTGGTCTGGAGCAACTGATTTTCTCCAATCAAAGGAGTAAGTGACAAGGGTATATTCATGTAATTTATTATTTGCTATTGCGGTTGAATTGCTGTTTTGATAAGATGCAAAAATACTAAAAATTTACTGAGAAAACGCCAGAATTAGAAATATCATGAAAAGCTATATTTAGTTTACTGCATTCTCTCTTTATTTTCTCTGCTGTTAATCTACCAATAGAAGCATCCACAACAACTTCTTTTGGTTGAAAAAAAGTGATTAGTTCTGTGATCGAAAAACTATTGTCGGAAGCTAAAATAAGAAAATCTACAGGAAGCACCAAGTTGCTAACTTTGGATTTAAATGAATTTTCTGTAAGCAAAACAATGCTTGCCGAAGGATGCGAAATAGCTTGATTGGAATATACTGACAAGGCAATCTTTTCTCCATTTATTCTATATCCCATAACGGGTTCACTATAGCTATTGTACACAACAAACTGATTGAAGGGCTGCTTGTAAAAAGAAAAGGAATTAATGATTAATAGCAGTGTCACTGAAACTAGGAATGAAATAAGCAAAAGAGCGTGTTTACGAATAATGAAAAGCGAAAGCGAGATTAATAGTGCATAAATCAAGTAGAGCTGTAGCGTAGAAATATGATGGCCTTCTAAAACAGCCATTGGCAGCGATTCGAAAAAAGAAACAACCCACAATATAGCTTTAATGAAAAACTGCATAAATAGAAGGAGTAGTTTAGATATTATCTGAAGGAACGCGTGGTCTAAAAAGGAAAAGAGAGAGAGAAAAGCAAGAGAAACTGCTGAGTAAATGATAATACCAATTAAAGGCAAGACTATAAGATTAGTTATAAAGAAATAGGTGGGAAATGTGCCAAAATAATAGAGAACCAAAGGAAATACACCTAACTGAGCAGCGAATGAAACTGTGGACAAGCCCCAAATATATTCAGATGCTTTGTTTTTGGGTGCATATAGTTTTGACAATTTTGGTTGAAAAAACAAAATTGAAATTACAGCTGCAAAGCTTAGCTGAAACCCTACATCGAAAAGATAAAACGGATTAATGATTAGCGTGAAAAAAGCAGCCACTGCAAGTGTATTGTAAGTGAGACCCTTCCTGTTGAGCATATTGCCAACAGAAAGAAGAGACAGCATGACAGCTGCTCTAAGGACTGACACAGGCATACCTGTAATGAAAACATATCCCCATAAAAAGAGCAATACCAGCAAATGCTTTATAAAATTGGCTTTCCCTCGCTTGCCAAGAAAGGAAAAGAAAAACGTGATAATGATATAGATAATGCCAACATGCAAACCACTTACTGCCAATACATGCGAAGTGCCAGAGGCACGAAAAGCACCTATCATATCATCAGTCAAATCTGCCTTGTAGCCTAATGTGAGTGCCGAGATAAATGAGTAGGCATCATTGTCTAAACCAAAAGATTTGTATATGTCTAATATTTTGGCTCTTATACGAAGCCCTTTGATTCTTACAGAAGAACTACGATGCCCTGTTTTAGTCCAATTTATAGAACTCACATAAGCACTTCCAACAAAGCCTTTATTATGCATGAATTGTTCATAGTCGAACTCATCAGGATTTCCTAAATTTTTGAAAGGTTTTACATGGGCCTGAACTGCTATTTCATCGCCAGGCAAAAGATGCAGACTATTGGTATCAGTCTCTAAGTACAATATTAATTTCTTATCGGCAGGATAGGTTAACTGCACCTGGCAAGCCACAGAACGTTTTTTCTGTTGTGGTAGATCTACTATCTCTCCAATATAAGAGGCTGTTGTATGAGGTAAATCGTAGGATACCTTTGCTAAACGGTACTGATAAAACTGAGTAGAAAGAGAGAAAATAAATAGCATAAGACCTGCACCAAAGAGCCAGCGGAGAGTAAAAACATATTTATTGGGTACAAAAAAAGAAGCCAATGCAATTATCAACCCAATTACTCCTACAAATAACAGATTAGCTGATGGAGAGATAAACTTACAAAAAAGAATACCACTTATAACAGGAATTAAAATTCTTAGAAACGGTGTCTGCCCCATTGTAGATATAATGAAACGTTTTTCACAGTTTGTTTACAAACAGTGTTTTAGGAAGGAAAGCTAAAACACTATTACAACATTTTGAGTTGGTGGATTCTCTCTTGTGGATTTTCTGATGAAAATACAAAACTACCAGCAACCAAAACATCTGCACCTGCATCAACTAAGAGCCTTCCTGTTTCCAAATCTACACCACCATCCACTTCAATCAACGTATTAGAATTCTTTTGAATGATTAGATTTTTCAATTCATCTACTTTCGACAAGGTGTTGTTTATAAACTTTTGCCCTCCAAATCCAGGATTTACAGACATAAGAAGCACCATATCCAAATCTTGAATAACATCTTTGAGCAAGGCTACAGGCGTGTGAGGATTGAGTGTTACACCGGCTTTCATCCCCTTGTCCTTAATCGTATGAATGGTACGATGAAGATGAGTGCAGGCTTCATAGTGCACATTCATGATGTGTGCTCCCATTGCAGCTACTTCATCAATAAACTTCTCGGGTTGCACTATCATTAGATGTACATCTAGTGGTTTGTTGGTAATGCTTTTCAATAGATTCATAATCGGAAATCCAAACGATATGTTTGGAACAAACACACCATCCATTACATCTAAGTGCAGCCAATCGGCATCACTATTATTGAGCATTTCAACATCACGTTTAAGATGCAAAAAATCTGCTGACAGCAAAGAAGGGGATACTAAATGGCTCATAGCTTAAAACTTTTTATTTCAAAGATACGAGATATTTATTAAAAAAGGGAGAAAGATATTTACTTTTCTACCACTAAAATAGTAAATGATGCACGCGTACTTAAAAAACTGTAGTTCATTTTGTTTTTATTAAGATAAAAGAGTGGCATACCATCTAAAAAAAAGAACCAAATTAATTCTAATAATTTATTTATATCTATCTTTGCGATAGGTTTTTAAACATTAAAAAGATTACAATGATAAAATTTCTATTTTTGAGTGCAATAGCTGTTATTTTTGCAGCCTGCCAAAACAAATCAGAATATACCATTAATGGGTCTGTAGCAGACCCTATATATGAAGGACAGCAAGTAAATCTGGTAGCGATAGAAGACGATGCGATGGTAACTGTCGATTCGACCTTTATTGCAAAAGGAAAATTCAAAATTAAAGGTAACACAGAAAGTTCTGCACTGCGTTTCATAACGTTTGGAGAAAACGAAAAGAGGGCTCGATCAATAGTAATGGTCGAACCAGGGATAATTAATGTAACATACGATTCGGTCTTTCACATCTCTGGAACCTCTATTAATGATGCTTACAGCAATTTTAATTTGGAGCAAGAAAAGTTGACCTCCAAAATTCGCTCACTATCTGATCAGTATAATAGTGCTATGGCAGAAGGCAATATGACTGATGATCTAGATAAAGAACTATCATCGGCTTACGAAAAAATTGCAGACCAAGCAAAGGTTTTGAACTTTGATTTCGTAAAGAGCAATATCGATAATGAGCTAGGCCAATACATCTTCATAACTACGTCGGGGATGTTTGACACTCAACAACAAAAAGAGATTCTTGCTTTGACAAACGAAGAGTATAAAGCAAAAAAGAATGTAAAACGTATTGTTGATCAGCTTGCAGCAATGGAAGCTGTTGCAATTGGTAAAGATTATATCGACTTCACCATGAAGAATACCGAAGGTGAATATATTTCTTTGTCAGATTATGTGGGAAAACACAATTATGTATTTGTAGATTTCTGGGCTTCTTGGTGTGGCCCTTGTCGCGACGAAATGCCAAATGTGGTAAATGCATACAAAAAATACAAAAACAAAGGTTTTGAGATTGTTGGTGTGTCGCTTGATAAAGACGAAGACAAATGGATTCAAGGCATTAAGGATTTAGAAATGACTTGGCCTCAAATGTCTGACCTTAAACTTTGGGAAAGCGAAGTAGTAGAATTATATGCCATACAAAGTATTCCACACACAATTTTGTTAGATAAAGAAGGTAAGATTATTGCAAAGAACTTGCGAGGCGAAGAGCTTGATCAAAAGTTATCTGAACTAATGGACTAGTGTAGTATAAAAATACAATATAGTTGAAAACCGCACTTTTTTCTATAAAAATGCGGTTTTTTCTTGTTCATACATAGGTTAAAATCAATCGTAATGTGCACTTTTCTTATATCTGCAGCAAAATAAAGGTAGCTATTCGATTATTATAATTATTTTTGTAAAAACAAAAGAGATCATGAAACGAGAGAACTCATTCATTTTAGCAATTCTTATCCCGTTTCTTCTCATGGGCTTTGTTAGTACTTCTTTAGCACAAAGAAGTCAAACCTTTACGGTGGTACTAGACCCAGGGCATGGAGGGAAAGATCCGGGAGCAGTTGGAGCTATATCTAAAGAAAAAGATATAGTGCTGAGTGTAGCTAAAAAGCTTGGAAAAAAAATCAACACCAACCACAGCGATGTTAATGTTATATATACACGCACAACCGATAAGTTTGTCCCTCTAAATGAACGCCCAAAGATTGCCAATAAAGCAAACGCTCAATTGTTTATTTCTCTACATTGCAATGCTTTAGACAGAAGGAAAAAATCGCCTCAAGGTGTAGAAACGTACATACTAGGACTACACCGCAGTCAAGACAACCTTGAGGTAGCTAAAAGAGAAAACTCTGTGATAGAATATGAAGACGATTACGAGACCAAATATCAAGGATTCGACCCAAAAGAACCAGAATCGTATATAATTTTTGAATTTATGTCGAATAAGTTCTTGGAACAAAGTCTCAACTTTGCATCACTTACACAACATGAACTTATAAATGGAGCAAAAAGAACCAATAGAAATGTAAGACAAGCTGGTTTTTTGGTATTACGAGAAACGAGTATGCCTAGTGCACTGATTGAGCTAGGCTACATATCTAATCGTGCCGAAGAGAAGTACTTAAACAGTGCACATGGTCAGAACGTTTTAGTAGATGCAATCTATAACGCCTTTACTGAATACAAGAAAGAATACGATAAGAGAAACAAATATACCGTTTTGGGAAATTCGAGTAGCCCCTCATCTCCTAGCACAGATGTTTATACTAAAGATGAGTATGACTCGGAAATAGAATATAAAGTACAGTTTCTGACCTCATCTAAATTATATAATGCAAATGCAAATGTTTTTAAGGGATTAAATCCTGTAGAATATTACAAAGATGGAAGCATCTATAAATACACACATGGAAGCTCTATGAGCGAAAATGAAATATTATCTTTATTGAGAAAAGTAAAAACAAAATTTAAAGATGCCTTTATTGTTGAATTCAAAGATGGATTACGAATAAAATAGAGCTTCTTATAAACGAACACAAATACAATTTTAATATGAAAGCATGGAGTAGAAACGTAAAAATAGGGATTGCTTTTTTAGTAAGCATTGTTATGATTTTTTTCGGCATTAATTTTCTGAAAGGTGTCAATATTTTTAGGAAACAAAACACCTATATATCGGTATTTGATAACGTAAACAACCTCAACGTATCTTCCCCTATTCTTGTAAATGGATATCAAGTAGGATTGATAAACTCAATACAGATGATGGACAATGACTCATTGGATTTGGCTGTAGAGATACGACTAGACAAAGGATTTAGAGTCAAAAAAGGAAGCAAACTTGAATTTAGCTCAGATTTCTTAGGCAGTTCTTCAGTAAGTTTATTAATCAATCCATATACTACAGAATATTTATCACCAGGCGATACCATTACTGGAACTAGAGCAGTAGGATTGATGGATGGTGTGGCGCGTGTAATACCTAAAACAGACTCTATAATGTCGAGACTAGATTCTGTGTCAATAGCACTTCAAACCATTGCAACAAACCCTTCATGGATATCAGCAATAGAATCTATGAGCGAAACAATGAAGCAGTTGGAGACCTCAAGTGTGAGCTTGAAAAAAGTAATGGCTGATCTTGAAAATGATATGCCAACAATAGGTAATAACTTTGCTCAGATTTCTACAAACTTCAAAAAAGTAAGCGAAGATTTGGCTGAAATAAATGTGCAAAAAACTTTCAACACACTAAACTCTACACTCATAAACCTTAAGCTTCTATCTGAAAGCTTAACAAGCCCCGACAACTCGCTCGGAAAACTGACCAATGACACCCAACTTCATGACAGCTTGACAAGCACCATAAATAGTGCGACCCAACTTTTAGAAGATATCAGAAAGAATCCTGAGAAATACCTGAGTGTGAGGCTTAGACTATTCTAAAAAAATAACAGAACTCATAAAAAATGAAGCAACAACTATTTTTTCACTTAGAGTTTTAAGCTCAATGTGAAAAAATAAATATATACATTATACTAAAAGCAAAATAAAGCTCTTAGAATACAACTTTACCAGTGATGCTAGAAACAAAGAGTGTACAAGGCCCTCTTACAAATATTTGCTAAAACCTGTTTTTATTTCTCAATCAACACACTCAGGATTCTTTATTTAGAATTCTTGTAAATAAGGATTTCCGATTATCTTCGAACTAAATGCTGACTATAAAACTACTTACATGCAAATTTTACCGCTTTCTAAAAGCCGTGTAACTTTTGTTGATAACGTTTGTATCTCTCTCTATATCAGCAACAAGATAGTTGATAAAGTTCACAAACAGCTGTCTGCTAATCTAATGTAATTAGCTCATTGATTACTAAAGAACTGTTGGACTTACAAATCTGAAGAGGAACAATTGATTTTGATTTGTCAATTATTTTCGCAAAATTTGCATAAGAATAAAGGAAATCACACCAACTAACAAAATCATCGCAACCCTATATAATGAAAGCTGATTACAAAAGTTTATGGAATAACTGTCTCAAAATTATCAGAGATAATATATCTGCACCAGCATACAATACCTGGTTCGCACCTATTATACCTATTAGCTATAAAGACAATATATTTACAGTACAAGTACCTAGTCAGTTTTTCTACGAATACTTAGAAGAGAAGTTCATAGACCTCATACAGCAAACACTTCATCGTGTGATGGGTGAAAAAACAATTTTGAACTATCGCGTTGTTGTAGCTTCAGCAAGCGACACTGCAGTTGAAATAAGAGGGGAATCGAAAAAGCATACATACCCAAAACCTACAGACACACAATCTAACAAAGTTCCTAGCCCCTTCAACAGGGTTGAGCCACAGGAATTTGAATCACAAATAAACACAAAGTATAGCTTCGATAATTTTTTTGTCGGGAATAGTAATAAACTAGCTCGCACAGCAGCAGAGGCTGTTGCCGACAATCCTGCTAAAACGGCATTCAATCCTCTTTTCCTTCATGGCTGTTCGGGTGTAGGTAAAACACATTTGTGCCATGCTATAGGCTCAAGAATAATGGAGAAATTTCCAGAAAAAAAAGTACTATATCTATCGGCTCACCTTTTTAAAGTGCAATATACAGATGCCACTCGTTTTAATACAGTAAACGACTTTATCAACTTCTATCAGGGCATTGATATTCTGATTATCGATGATATTCAAGAACTATCGGGACTTACAAAAACGCAAAACACGTTTTTCCACATATTCAATCATCTACACCAAAACAACAAGCAGCTTATCATGACATCTGATCGTGCCCCTATGGATATGGTTGGTGTTGAAGAGCGCTTGTTAACTAGATTTAGATGGGGCCTTACCACTCGCCTTGAACGCCCCGAGAAAGAACTTCGAAAAATAATCTTACAAGAGAAAATTACGGCTGATGGTCTCCAAATTCCAGAACCTGTGATTGATTACATTGCTGAAAATGTAACAGACAATGTGAGAGACTTAGAAGGAATTGTAGTTTCGTTAATGGCTCACTCTATTATTAATGACACAGAAATTGACCTCACACTCGCCCGCAGAGTAATAGAGCAAAGCATTAAATTTGAAGTGAAGAAAATAACTGTGCAGAAAATTCAAGAAGTTGTTTGCGATTATTTCAACATCAAGAGAGACCTCATCCAATCTAAATCGCGCAAACGCGAAATAGTGCAAGCAAGACAGGTAGCTATGTATTTTACCAAAGCATACACGGAACTGTCCCTTGCTCAAATTGGGTCGCACATTGGTAAACGAAACCATGCAACAGTACTTCATTCATGCAACACTGTGAAAGGTTTAATAGATGTAGATAAAACTTTCCGCTCTAATGTTGAGGAAATTGAACGAATTCTACATGCCTAATCTTTTTGCTCAACAATAATAATCTGCATTGCTTATAACTTACTTGCTGAAAGGTGAAGATAAATCTTTATATTTGCGTAATTTCCATTTTACAAATCTCTTCTCTATGCGCAAAATATATTTTATACTATTCATTCTTCTAACGTGGAGTTCATCGGCCCAGCAAGCACTTAAAATTGCTGTTATAAGCGACACGCATTATCTCTCAAAAAAAATAGCACAAAATGGTGCAGCACTTCAAAACTTTGAGACTACTACAAGTAGATACATAGAAGATCTCCACCAAGTACTCTTTCAAGTGCTTTCAGAAATAAAAGCTTATCAACCCGATATTCTCCTCATAACTGGAGACATAACTAATCATGGGGAACGCGATAGCCATATAGATTTTACAACCCAATTAAAACCTCTGGCAGATATTGGTACCCGCATTTTTGTAGTTCCAGGCAATCATGATGTGAATGTGCCAAATGCAAAAGCATATATTGGAGCTACACCTATACCTACCCCTAGCATATCTGCACCGGAGTTTACTCAAATATACGCTTCCTTCGGCTATGCCAAAGCTACTTGCCGCGACTCCGCATCGCTTAGCTATTTAGCAGAGCTCAATGATAGCACTTGGCTGCTGGCTATAGATAGCAACAAATATAAAGAACACACTACTACAACTATTTCGGCTGGAAGGATACATCCACAAACTATGAAATGGATTATCGAAATACTAGAAGAAGCAAACTCGAAAGACATTTTGGTGTTGGGTATGATGCACCATGGTTTGGTAGAACATATGCCCTATCAATCTTCTCTTATGCCCAACTATTTGATAGACAACTGGAAGGGGAATGCCGAAATATTGGCAAACAATGGACTCAAAATAATCTTTACAGGCCATTTCCATTCAAACGATATCACACGACTCACCACGGCACAAGGAAACAAAATCTACGACATAGAGACAGGTAGTCTGGCAGGGTATCCTTTCCCTTACCGATTGATGAAATTGCAAAACAAGACACTTAGTATCGAAAGCTTTTTTGTAGATTCCATAGCAGGTAAGACAAACCTCCAGGAAAAATACAAAGAAAAGACCCTCAAGATAGCCCATGGTGTGGCTCAGTCAAAAATTGAATCGATGTCGCTACCAATAGCAAGCGAAATGAAAAATGCAATGATTGATTTGCTTGTAAAAATGCAAATGATGCACATGAAGGGCGACGAAATAATAGATGAAGAGATGCTGCAAATGATTGAGCAACTAAACAAACTAGTGGGAGATAACAATGCAGATTTCTCAACTTTCGAACTCGACTTTCCACCCGCCGATAATTTTGTGGAGATAGAACTATGAGAAAAATACAGGAAAAAGAACCCTTATCCTTATACATGCAAAAGGGGATGATAGAAGCAGGATGCGATGAAGCGGGAAGAGGTTGTTTGTCGGGTCCTGTATTTGCAGCTGCTGTAATTCTACCAAAAGGATTTAAATGTGATGCCCTTAACGATTCAAAACAGCTATCCCAAAAAATGCGCAATGAATTACGTACAATTATTGAACAAGAAGCTTCTTCTTTTGCAGTAGCAAGATGTACACCGCAAGAGATAGATGAGATAAATATTTTATGGGCATCGGTAGAAGCCATGCACCGTGCAATAGAGAAACTGCAACTCCTACCTCAACATATATTGGTAGATGGCAATAAGTTTAAGCCCTACAAAAATATACCACACACATGCGTGGTGAAAGGAGACACCAAGTACATGTCTATAGCCGCCGCATCTGTTTTAGCAAAAACTTACCGAGACGATTACATGAAAAAAATTCACAACGAATTTCCTGAATATGATTGGGATAAAAATAAGGGATACCCTACACGGGCGCATCGCTTAGCAATTGAAAAGTATGGCATTACTTGGGTACACAGAAAAAGTTTCCATTTAAAGCAAAATACACCTCTTAAAGAAGAGTAGAGTTTAAAAAAAAGTCCAATAGGTGGGGCTACTCCTCTACAGCTTTCATAGAGAGCTGAACGCGCTTTCTATCAGTGTCAACCGACATCACTTTCACCTTCACATACTGATGTAGCGAAACCACTTCGGTTGGGTTTGATATAAACCTATTGGCTATTTCTGAAATGTGCACCAGCCCATTTTCTTTAATACCTACATCAACAAAGCATCCAAAGTTAGTTATATTGGTAACTATACCAGGCAAAACCATGCCTTCACTTAAATCATCGATAGTTTTGACTGCCTCATTAAACTCAAAAGATTCCACTTTGCTACGTGGGTCACGCCCTGGTTTTTCGAGTTCTTGCAGAATGTCGTTCAAAGTTTCAATACCTATAGTATCTGTTGTATATTTTTTTACATCTATCTTCTCTTTCAGCAATTTATCGTTGATCAGTTCTATGACTGTACATTTTAAATCTTTGGCTATATTCTCTACCAGATGATAACTCTCCGGATGAACAGCAGAATTGTCTAGCAAGTTCTTAGCTCCTGGAATGCGCAAGAATCCTGCACATTGCTCAAAAGCTTTTGCACCCAATCGAGGCACCTTCATGAGCTGTTTGCGAGATTCAAAAGCACCATGCTCTGTACGATAGTCAACAATATTTTGAGCCAAAGTCTCACCCAACCCAGACACATATACCAACAAATGCTTACTGGCTGTATTTAAGTTTACACCCACAAGATTTACACAACTTTCGACCGTTTGATCCAACGACTTTTTCAACTTACCCTGATCCACATCGTGTTGGTACTGCCCCACTCCAATAGCTTTTGGGTCTATCTTTACCAATTCGGCCAGAGGGTCGCACAACCGTCTCCCAATAGAAACGGCACCACGCACTGTGACATCATAATCTGGAAATTCTTCACGTGCAATCTTGGAAGCTGAATACACCGAAGCTCCATTCTCACTCACCACAAACACTTTTACTTCCGTATCGTAGCGAAGGTTGGTAATGAAGCGTTCCGTTTCTCTACTTGCCGTGCCATTACCTATAGATATGGCATCGATCTTGTAAGTAGCAACCAACTTTACTATCTTATTGCCAGCTTTAGAGAATTCATTTCTTGGCGGATGTGGATAAATAGTTTCATTGTGTAGCAGATTGCCTTGCTGGTCCAAGCAGACCACTTTGCAGCCACTCTTAAATCCAGGATCGATAGCCAGTACTCGCTTTTGGCCTAATGGTGGAGCCAATAATAATTGACGCATATTTTCTGCAAAAACAGCAATAGCTGCTTCATCTGCTTTCTCTTTTGATAGGGTGGCAAACTCTGTTTCCATTGATGGTTTCATCAATCGTTTGTAGCCATCAATCACTGCAGCCTCTATATAGGTAGCAGCTTCAGATGAGTTTTTTACAAATCTTTGTTTCAATCTATTTATACAATAATCATCGTCAGCAGAAATAGATACACGCAAGAAGCCTTCAGACTCGCCACGGCGAATGGCTAAAAGCCTATGAGATGGACAACGAGACAGGAGTGAAGTAAAATCAAAATAGTCGCTGTACTTTTCTCCTTCTTCCTCTTTTCCTTTTATCACCTTAGAGGTTATCTCGGCTTCTCTCTCAAATATTATTCTCACCTCTTGGCGTGCACGAGGATCTTCGTTTACCCATTCTGCCACTATGTCTGCAGCTCCTTTTAGTGCATCTCCTGTTGTCTCCACCTCAGTGTTGATAAAAGCTATAGCTTTGTCAATTGGCGAATCATGTTGCTGCATCATTAGCCAAGTAGCCAATTCTTCTAATCCTTTTTTACGTGCAATTTCGGCTCGAGTTTGTCGTTTGGGTTTAAATGGCAAGTATATATCTTCCAATTCTATCTTGTCCCAACAGTTCTGAATCTTCTCGCTCAACTCAGGAGTCAACTTACCTAACTCTTTGATAGTATCTACGATAAACTCTTTTCTCTTTTGAAGTTCTTTGTAGTTTTCGTTCAATGTTTTGATGTTTTCTACAGCCACTTCGTCCATTCCACCAGTAGCATCTTTACGATATCTGCTAATGAAAGGGATTGTAGCACCTTCTTGCAAAAGATTGATGGTGCTTTCTACATTTTTTACTGAAAGATTAAGAGATTTAGATATGAGTGAAGTTATAATAGACATAGTTGAGTTGAAAAAATGGGTTCTTAAATAGTTCTCTATACAAAAGTATAGAAAAACCATCAATTAAAATATTCTTTCTTAAACGACTTGATAATTATGATTACCTTTGTTAGAAGAAGAAGAAAAACAAAGTATGGCAAAACTAAAATCGGTATATTTTTGCAGCAATTGCGGCAACGAGTCTCCAAAATGGATGGGCAAATGCTCTGCCTGCGGCGAATGGAGTACTTATGTAGAAGAGTTGATACGCAAAGATGGAGCAGCGGCAAAACAAGAAGATACCCGTTCCTTTTCGACTGGAAAAAACATACCACAACTCTTAAAAGATATAAGAGCCGACGAAGAACCTCGCATAGATATGCTAGACAAGGAGCTGAACCGAGTGCTAGGGGGTGGATTAGTGCCTGCATCGTTGGTTCTCATTGGTGGCGAACCTGGTATTGGTAAGTCCACATTGGTTTTACAAACTATATTGAAATTACAATCCATAAAATCGCTTTATATATCTGGAGAAGAGAGTGCACGACAATTGAAATTAAGAGCAGAACGCCTTAATATTGACAATGATAACTGCTTAATTGTATGCGAAACCAATCTCGATAAAATATTTGAACACATAAAGAATACCAACCCCCAGTTGGTAATTATCGACTCCATCCAAACCATGTATCAAGACTCCATGGAGTCATCTCCAGGGAGCATATCGCAAGTGCGTGAGTGTGCAAGTGCCATACTTAAGTTTGCTAAACAATCTGGTGTACCTGTACTAATGGTTGGACACATCACCAAAGATGGCAGCATTGCAGGGCCCAAGGTGCTAGAACATATTGTAGATACAGTACTGCAATTTGAGGGAGACCAGCACTATATGTACAGAATATTGCGGAGCATAAAAAACCGCTTCGGTAGTACTGCAGAATTGGGTATCTACGAGATGATTCAATCGGGACTGCGCGAAGTGAGCAATCCATCGGAAATGTTACTCACCAAAAATCATGAAGAACTAAGTGGAGCAACTATATCTGCAACCATTGAGGGGGTTCGCCCTTTCTTGATAGAAACTCAATCATTGGTTAGCTCTGCTGCTTATGGAAATCCGCAACGCTCGGCTACTGGCTTCGATATTCGTAGGATGAACATGCTACTGGCTGTTTTAGAGAAACGTGCAGGTTTTAAATTGGCACAAAAAGATGTTTTCTTGAACATTGCTGGCGGACTCAAAATAAACGACCCTGGTATGGACCTATCTGTCATTAGCGCGGTGCTATCGTCAAGTTTAGATATCTCTATTGCAAAAGACACTTGTTTGGCAGGCGAGGTTGGTTTATCGGGCGAGATACGCCCAGTCAATCGGATTGAGCAACGCATCTTTGAAGCAGAAAAGTTGGGGTTCTCTCGCATCATTATTCCAGACAATAACCTAAAAGGTTTCACCTCTAAAGTTTCTATAAAGATTGAGACAGTACGAAAGGTGGAAGAGGCTTTCAGGCTACTTTTCTCATAATGAAAAGCTATGAATATAGCAGATAACGCATATTTTAAATACAAAATAATCAGTTATATTTCTTTTAATATAAAAATAATAGTATCTTTGCAACCGCTTTTCAAAAGCACCGGTACCTTGGCCGAGTGGTTAGGCAACGGTCTGCAAAACCGTGTACGGCGGTTCGAATCCGCCAGGTACCTCAAAAAAAATAGAAGTTCCAAAACATTGTTTAATTAATAAACAAATGTTTTGGAACTTTTTCATTTAGCTTCCAGATATACTTCTACCTAATAAGAATCCTTTCATCAAGGATTAAAGAACATGGGGCATGGACACGAAGAGGCTACCTGTTCTTAGTTACCCTTATATTGTCTCTCTAAGACCGTTTTGTATCTTTTCAATAAAAATCTCTTCCTCTACGTCAGATTTCAGTCTTACGCCATGAAAATCGAATTATATGCAGTAAATTTGACTTTCTCCCCATGAAAACTCAACCCTCCATAGTGAATGCTACTTTCATCTCATGATTCCCAAATCTACGGGAGTAGGTTTGTATTTTCATCTCACAATCGTTCAATCTACACTGGAAAATTTGACTTCTCATCTGATGATTGCCAAATAAATGGTAGTGAATATGAGTCCCCTCTCATAAAAACGGAATCTATAGTGGTAAATTTAATTTTCTTCTCATGTTAGTCAATAAACGACTGTGATTTACATTTTTATCTCACAATTACCAAATCTACGGCAGCAGATTTGATTTCCAACTCATAAAGTCAACTTTTGCTTAAGAAGTGAACTCTAAATAGTTGTAAATACTCCTATTTATAAGTTTAGCCTATGAAAACAGAAAAGACAACTGCAGTAGTTCATTAAAGGTGTCTATTTTTGAATGTCATCGCGTCTTTCAAATTATCTACCTCATGTTTAAATGAAGCTATTGCAAATAAATACTAAGACACTTTTGCACAATGCCGAAGTAATATAATATTTAATCTGTCCAATATCTTTCTCATTTAACTAAAAACAGCTATCTTAGTTTTTTGTATGCGAAAAACTAAAAATACACAATCAAAATTAGATGCAAAATTACATATTTGTAGTAATTATAAAACAACTGACACAGAAAAAGCTTAAGTAAACCAATAAAATCAGGATATGTCCGACTATTACCAACTAGCACATGAGTTTGCTACGCAAACCAACCAAGTAATTTTTATTACTGGAAAAGCAGGCACTGGAAAAACCACTTTCCTCAGAAAACTGAAAGATGAAAGTCTGAAGCAGACTGCTGTGGTAGCACCCACAGGCATTGCTGCTATAAATGCTGGTGGCACAACCATTCACTCCTTGTTTCAATTGCCATTTGCCCCATTTACCCCCACTGCCATTGGACGCAAAGAACTGATAGGCAAAATGAAGATGCAGAGCCACAGACAGCAGATATTGCGCGAGTTGGAACTATTGGTTATAGACGAAATAAGCATGGTGCGCGCCGATGTACTAGACGCTATAGATACTATATTGAGACATTACAGACATAGAGAAAACACCCCCTTTGGTGGAGTGCAAGTAGTCTTTATTGGAGATATGTACCAACTATCGCCAGTGGCAAAGCGCAATGAATTGGAAATATTGATGAACTTTTACAATGGGGTACATTTTTTCGATAGCCATGTAATGCAACAAATCCCCCTAGTATATATTGAGCTTAACAAGGTATTTAGGCAGAAGAATGCAGACTTTATTCAGATTCTAGACGAAGTGAGGCAAAACAAACTCACTCCCGAGTCGCTAAGTAAACTGCAAAGCACTTACAATCCTACATTTGTGCCAAAAGAAGACGCACCTTATGTAACACTTACGACCCATAATTACAAAGCTGATTTAATAAACAGTGCAGAACTAAAAAAAATAGAAGGAAAGTCTTATACTTTTTCTGCAACAATAGAAGGAACCTTCCCTCCCAGCAATTTTCCAGTTGAGACAGATTTGGAGTTAAAAAAAGGTGCTAAGGTGATGTTTGTGAAAAACGATACCGAAAACCCACGCAGATACTACAATGGTAAGATAGGCGAGATAACCTATATAGACAACGACTACGTAATGGTGAAATGTGCCGATGAAGAAAATATAATATATGTAGAGCCTACATCTTGGGAAAACATGACCTACAAAGTAAACAAAGAGACAACCGAGCTGGAGGAAAAACGTACAGGTAGCTTCACACAGATGCCATTGCGCCACGCATGGGCCATTACTATTCACAAGAGTCAGGGCCTTACATTTGACAAAGCAATTATTGATGCTGGAGATGCGTTTGCCCCGGGCCAAGTATATGTGGCCCTTAGTCGCTGCAGAACTTTGGAGGGAATAGTGCTAAAAAGCAAGATCAATGAGAATAGCATGCGCAATGAAGCCAATATTCTAAAATTCTCTACTCGCAAGAACGAAGCCGACGAACTTAACAAAAAATTGAAAGAGTCGCAAGTTCAATATCGTAAGGAATTACTTTTGCAGCTATTCGATTTCAGTTCACTACAAAAAGTAATTACTTACTTAAGAATTGATGTTAACAAAGCGGGGGCGTCTTTTAATGACGAAACTACCTCTTTCCTAGCCGAAGTAACCAATCAAACAAAAGAGATAAAAGAGGTAGCTGATAAATTCTCGGCACAGCTCGGCAATATTTTAAACAGCTCGCCTATTGACGAAGACCTACTCCTGGAGAGACTTACTGCATCGTCACAATATTTTGAAGAGAAACTGGAGTTTCTGCTAGATCAAATAGCCGACTCACCTGCCTATACCGACAATAAATCTATTGCTAAATCATACGACGAAGACTTGCTAAACATATACACGCAGGTAGCACAGAAGAAAGAGTTTATATCTAAACTAAAAGATGAGTTTACTATTGAAAACTACTTTAAGTGGCGTAAGTACCTAGTTGTCAAACTCCCTAAATTGCAAACCTATGGCGTAAGCAAGACAGAGACGAACATATCCATTCATCCCGACTTGATGCAGCGCTTGACTGAAATTAGAAATCAACTGGCCGAAGAAGCCAATCTGCCCGTGTATATTGTAGCACGTACAAAGTCGTTGAAAGAACTGGCCGACTTTCTGCCCCAAACCCCAAAAGACTTCCTCTTGATATATGGTTTTGGCAAAGTGAGAGTAGAAAAATATGGCAGCTACTTTTTGGAAGAGATAAGAAAATATTGTGAAGAGAAAAATCTTTCGTCACGCATGCATGAAATAACAGCTTCGCCTAAAAAGGAGGTAGAGAAAAAACCAAAACAGGTGAAAGGGGCAAGCCAAAAAGAGAGCTTAGAGCTATACACAGACGGAAAAACTATCGAAGAGATAGCCCAATTGCGCAACCTAAAGGAAGGTACAATAGCATCTCACCTGAGTCAGTTTCTAAAAACTGGAGAAGTGAAGATTGATGATTTTATTACAATATCAAAAAGAGAGGAAGCTTTACAGAAAATGGAGAAAAACCCTGATGAATCTACCTATAAGGTGTTATACAAATTTCTTGACACTACAGAAATGACGTTTTTTGCGGCCTGGATGAGGCTTCAAGAAAAGTAGGTTGGCGCGTTTGCAATAAAATTAGTCTTATAACGTGAGTTCGGGATAAGATTATCACCAGATACTTAATTGGTTTGATTTT
>CAYVLC010000002.1:6258-46222 GCA_964452155.1 uncultured Dysgonomonadaceae bacterium | reverse complement strand
TCAAATTATGAAAACAAGCGGCACACACAACTATTTTATATACATACTTACCAACAAAAACAAAACTGTACTCTACATAGGTGTAACAAATGACATAAATCAGCGACTTTATGAGCACAAACACCCTGTAGAACAAACGCGTTCTTTTACAAAAAGGTATAACTGCTTCTACCTTGTTTATTATGAGCTATTTCAAGATGTCAATCAAGCTATTGTACGAGAAAAGGAACTGAAAGGTTGGAGACGCGAGAAGAAAGAAAAGCTAATTACCTCCTTCAATCCTGACTGGAAGTTTCTAAATGATGATATATAGTAATGTTATCCCAACTGCCATTGTCATTCCGACCAGCGGGAGGAATCTGTTGAAGAGCCAAGGTGATTACACAGATACTTCACTCCGTTCAGTATGACAGGGCTATTTTCACGGGCATTGTAAACCCCAAGCCCTATAATTCCTTTTGTCATTCCGACACGTAGTGAGGAATCTGTTACAAAAGTCTGCAGTTATTGTGGCAGATACTTCACTCCGTTCAGTATGACATTGGTTATTGTCACTACCACATACTCATAACACAAACCTCATACCCGATACCTCACATCATTGTCAACTGTCAACTGTCAATTGTCCATTATTCTTTCCTCCTCTTCCTCCAAAAGAAAACTCCACCCCCCGCTGTTAGCACCATCAACAATATTGCGCCATACGCAATGCCGTCTGTAACCTTTATGCTGGCAGGGTTGAAATAAAACTCTACCGTTTTGCTACCCGCAGGTATGGGCAGAGCGCGCAATGTATAGTTGGCTCGCAGCATTTGGGCAGGTTGGCCATCAATGGTTATTTGCCAACCATTGGGGTAGTATATTTCGGAGAAAACGGCCAACTCATCCTTCTTTGCATCCACTTGGTAGCGGAGTTTGTTGGCAGCATAGTCTGTGAGTTGTATGGTAGAGAGCTTATGGTGGGCCGAAACAGTAAAACCATTCAGTACATGGGCCTGGTTTTGGTTCACCACAGCTGTGGTGTGCAAGTTTACTTCGCCTAGGGCATCAATCTCATCGTCGGGGTTGTCAGCATACACCACACTATCTACAAACCACGCATTGCCAAAGGCATTGGGGTTTTCAATAGGGAGGGTTTGCCCGCTCTGGGTGGGCATAATGACCCATTTTGTGTTGAGCATATTGAGGACTTGGAAGTTTGAGTTGGCAATAGTATCTAAATTGCCTTGTGTGTCTATGATTTCGTTGTGCAAAGCATTCATCTCGGCCGATAGGTGCACCTCGATGAGGTCTTGGTAGCGGCGCAACTTGGCGGCATGATAGCCGCCAATTGTTTTGTGCCAGTAGGGGGTGATGCCATCGTTGAAGGTGCTTGTTGCCAGGTTCAGTACACGGTAATAGAGGGTGGGGTCTTGCAAAATGGCTTCATCGGTGGGTGTTTTGGTAAATGCTCGTTGGTTTTGAGTGGGAGGTGTAAACATGGCGTCGTTGAGGTAGCGCTTGTTTACTTGCCACATATCCACCAACGATATCAATAGTATTGCCACAACCAGCCACTGCGCTTTGATTCTATTCTTGATGAACAACCAGAGCATAAAAGCACCCGCCAGTATGAATGCCGCGCTGCGCCAAGCATCGGTGGTGAACATGGCAATGCGCATTTCTTCCAGATTGGTCAAGATGGGCTGTATATGTTCGGCCGGTAGCGACTGCAAACTTTGCATTTCGCTTGCGGGGATGTAGGATGAGAAGAATAGGCGAGGTGCTATTGCAAAAAGAAGTGCAATTCCTGCTGTGATGCCTACACTATAGTAGAGTGGGCGCATATTTTGGCGCAATAGCTGTGGCTTTTGCACCATCTCTTTCACTGCCAGTGCTGCCAGTAGGGGAATGGTGAACTCGGCGACCACAAGTATAGACGAAACGGTGCGAAACTTGTTGTACATGGGCACATAATCGATAAAGAAATCGGTGAGACCCATAAAGTTCTTGCCCCACGATAGCATGATGGACAGAATGGTTGCCCCAAGCAAGGCCCACTTCATGGGCCCGCGCACAATGAAGAGACCCAGCACAAACAACATCATCACCACTGCTCCTGCATACACAGGGCCCGATGTGCCTGGCTGATTGCCCCAATATTGACCAATTTGGGAGTAGATTTCGCGGTATTCGGGTCGTGCTTTTTTCATGGCAATATGGTTTTGCGACAAAGGTGCCGACGCCCCGCCTTTGGTATTGGGCACCAATAGGGTAAAAGTCTCGCCAATGCCGTAGCTCCACGCCGTGATGTAGCTGCGCTCTAGTCCTGCATCGGTTTTGTTTTCTGCACCGTGGTGCGAGAGCTCCGATTTTCCACGCATTGTCTCCTTGCTATATTCGTAGGTGTGGTAGAGCGACGAAATGTTGGCTGTCACACCTATCAATCCGGCTATAATTAGAACACCCGTAGATTTGGCATACACGCCCAGTTGTTTCTTGCGAATGGCTTCCACGAAATAGGCCAGGGCAATGGCTATCATCACAATCATGAAATAGTAGCTCATCTGAATATGATTGGATGAAAGTTGGAATGCCACAAAAAGCATGACAAGAAAAGCACCCGTCCAATATTTTTGGCGGTAGATGAGAATCATCCCCGCAATGGTGGGCGGAATGTAGGCCAAGGTGATGAATTTCCACAAGTGGCCTGCGGCAATAATGATGAAAAAGTACGACGAAAAGGCCCATATAATTGCCCCGAGGGCACTCACCAGATAATTTGCCCCGAGGGCACGCATAAGGATGTAGAAACCCAGCATCATGATAAATACCAGATATACGTAGTTGGGCAGAAAGAGTTGGTAGGCTTTCTTTGCTACATCAATTGGTTGGGTAGAGTTGTAGGTTGGCCCAATTTGATAGGTGGGCATGCCGCCAAACATGGAGTTTTGCCAGCGGGTGCGCTCGCCATCGTTTTGCTCCATGTACTCGCGCGACTCCTGACCTTGGCCTATGGCGGCCAGTGAGTCGTGTTGCGATAGTTTGCGACCATCCATCACGGCAGTCGAAAAGTAAACAAACGAAATAAGTATGAATGCTACCAACACGAGCAAGTCGGGCAGCGCTTTTTTGAAAACAGCTTTATCTTTCATCGAAACAAATTGTTGTTTGTGAGTGTAATCCCTTGTTGAATGTCCAAAATTACAAGATTATTCTTTTAAAGCCTTAGGATAATGAGAGTTTCTTTGTGAGAATTGTGCAATTTGGTGGGTTTGCCAACAAGAACAAAGGCGGGTAACATTGATTTTGCCACCAAATCTGGAAGAAATGCCTCATTATTGCTTTGCATAGGTGCTTTGCAACGCTGTTTAGTGGTTATGCGAAATTACATAGGTGCTTTGCAACGCTGTTTTGCACCTATGCGAAATTACATATATGCTTTGCAACGCTGTTTTGTGCTTATGCGATAAAAAACAACAGCATTTCGTCGAAGAAATGCTGTAGTTTGTATCAATAATGATTGATTTTTACGTGTATCTTGTATGTTTTGGGATGCGGGAGATGGAAAATTAATTAAAGTCTGTAGCAAAGCTAGAAAAGTAGGATGAAAACCTGTTTGCTAAAGCAACATCTGCATTGCAAATGCGCACAAGCCGATATTATAAGCCATACTTTTTCTTGAGTCCGTCTAAAAGTTCTTCTTCAGTTAAATAAGTACTCTCATCTTCCAGCAAGCGTTCATCCAAAATGGCCTTCATTTCATCGGTTAGCTCCTCATCGCAATCGGTTTCTTCCACAGTGATGGTGATTGATTTTGTTTTGAAAGTAGCTCTTATCGCATCAAGCAGTCGCTGCCTACATCTTTTGCCCATTCTAAATAATATGCTGTGAGCATAGTTGTGTTGTTTAGATGGTTATAAGTTTTTACTTGATAAAGATACAAATTCCATTTATATACATGGAATTATTGCCGGGGAGTGTCTCTGTTTTTAAGTCCTCCTCTTTAATTTATCTGGCTCCCTGGCAACACCACGCTTGATGGTTCAATCAGTGACAAAGTTCCATCTGCATTTTCGGCCGAAAGTATCATGCCCTCCGACAAGATACCCCTCATTTTGCGTGCCCCAAGGTTGGCAATAAAGCAAACTTGCTTGCCCACTAGCTCTTCGGGGTTGGGATAGTAGGCCGCAATGCCCGATAGGATGGTGCGTTTGTCAATTCCATCGTCGAGCCAGAAGCGAAGCAGCTTGTCGGTCTTGGGCACACGCTCGCACGCTAGCACAGTTGCCACACGTAGGTCGAGTTTGCTGAAGTCGTCAAAAGCAATCTCTGCTTTTACGGGTTGGGCTTTGTATTCTTTTAGTTCGTTGGCCTTTTTGGTGTCCATAAGCTTTTGCACTTGCTGCTCTATGGCCTTGTCTTCTATTTTTTCGAATAGCAACCCCGATTTGCCCAGCTCGTGCCCAGCGGGAAGCAGGTCCATATTGCCCAATTGATTCCACAAAAGCTCGTCGATATGCAAGAACTCTTTTATTTTGGCTACCGAAAACGGCAAGAAGGGTGCAAACACAATGGCCAAGTTGGCCGTTATTTGCAGCGATATGTTTAAGATGGTGGCTGTGCGTGCCATATCTGTCTTGGAGGTCTTCCAAGGCTCGGTGTCGGCCAAGTACTTGTTGCCAATGCGTGCCAAATTCATGGCATCTTTTAGCGATTCGCGAAACTTGAAGTTGTTTAAATCCTTTTCTATGGTCTCTCTTATGCCGCTGAAGTTGGCGAGGGTTTCTTTGTCGTAGTCTGTCAACTCGCCACACGCTGGAACTTTGTTGTCGAAATATTTTTGTGTGAGAACCAGTGCTCTGTTGATGAAGTTACCTAGTATCGCCACCAATTCGTTGTTGTTGCGGGCCTGAAAATCCTTCCAGAGGAAGTCGTTGTCCTTTGTTTCGGGTGCATTGGCCGTCAGCACGTAGCGCAACACATCTTGTTTGCCAGGAAAGTCTTGCAAATATTCGTGCAACCACACTGCCCAATTGCGCGAGGTAGATATTTTGTCGCCCTCGAGGTTCATAAACTCGTTGGCGGGTACATTTTCGGGCAAGTTGAATGAGCCCTCGGCCTTCAGCATGGCCGGAAACACAATGCAATGAAACACAATATTGTCTTTGCCAATGAAGTGAATCATTTTTGTCTCCTCGTCTTTCCACCATTTCTCCCAATCGTTGGGCAGGAGCTCTTTGGTGTTAGATATGTATCCAATAGGTGCATCAAACCACACGTATAGCACTTTTCCCTCGCCACCTGCAACGGGCACAGGCACTCCCCAATCTAAGTCGCGGCTCACTGCACGGGGTTGCAGCCCTTGGTCTAGCCACGATTTGCATTGTCCATACACATTGGTCTTCCATTCTTTGTGGTCTTCCAAAATCCATTGGCGCAACCATGCTTCATGCTTGTCCAGAGGCAAATACCAATGCTTGGTTTTCTTGCGAATGGGCACTGCGCCGCTTAGGGCCGATTTTGGGTCGATAAGGTCAGTTGCATTCAACGATGTACCGCAGCTCTCGCACTGGTCGCCATAAGCGTTTTCGTTCTTACAATGCGGACAGGTACCTGTGATATATCTATCGGCCAAGAATTGCTGTGCTTCTTCGTCAAAGTATTGCTCAGTCTCTTGTTCTATAAACTCCCCTTTGTCATAGAGTGTCTTGAAGAAGTCCGATGCCGTTTCTTTGTGTATATCAGACGTGGTGCGCGAGTAAACATCGAACGTAATACCAAACTCTTCAAACGAATCTTTTATCAATGTGTGGTAGCGATCTACTATGTCTTGTGGCGTCACGCCCTCTTTTCGTGCCGTGATGGTGATGGGGATACCATGTTCGTCCGATCCTCCAATGAAAAGTGCTTCTTCGCCCTTCAATCTGAGGTAGCGAGCATAGATATCGGCAGGAACATACACTCCTGCAAGGTGTCCGATGTGGATAGGCCCATTGGCATAGGGCAAGGCCGATGTAATGAGCGTGCGTTTGAATTGTTTTGACATAATGTTGGTTGCAAATTGCAAAGTCGATGCCACGGGCAGCGAACTTGTGTGATATAATTTTTTTTGACTCTAATGAGTTTGTTGTAAGAATATAAGGTGCAAATATACAAATTTAGCACCATTGTGTAGTTATCTGCTCCCGAAATTCTGAAACTAACGCTTCATTTCTTTGTTATACATACAAAAGTATATAATTATGGATTACAAATTGAAAGGCAAAGTTGCAATTATTGGTGGCAGCAGTAAAGGATTGGGAAGGGCCTGTGCCTTGTCGCTTGCAAAAGAGGGTGTAAACGTAGTACTATGTGCTCGCAGGCAAAGAGCACTAGACGAAACACGGAAAATGATAGAAGGCTTTGGTGTAGAAGTGCTCGCTTTGCGTGTGGATATGTCGATAATGGAAGACAACGAGCGGATAGTGAAGGAGACAATCGATAGGTTTGGCAGAATTGATATTCTTGTCAATAATTCGGGTGGACCTGCTCCAGGTTCGTTTCGCGAAGTTTCTATTGCTGATTTTGATGAGGCCTACAATGCCGTGTTGCGCTACAACATTAGGATGATAAAGCTGTGCCTTCCTTATATGGAGCAGAAAGGGTGGGGCCGCATCGTTAATATAACCTCTGTGAGTGTGAAAGAACCAATGCCCACCATGGTGTTGTCCAATATATTCAGGACTGCCGTAGTGAGTTTTGCAAAAAGCATTAGCAAAGAGATTATGGGCAAGGGCATAACCATCAACAATGTTTGTCCTGGCTACTTCCGTACCGATAGAATTACGGAATTGATGGAAAAGGAGTCGCACGTTGCCAACGTTTCGCCACAAGAATACGAACAGGGAGTGATGTCGTCATTTCCGCACAAACGATTTATGAGTCCCGATGAATTGGGCGATATGGTTGCTTACTTGTGTTCGGAACAAGCACGCTCCATTACTGGCACTACCATACAGATTGATGGCGGTGTGAATAGTGGATTGTTTTAAGCAGATTAAAAAAGGTTGCAACTGAGAGTAATCTGTTTTTAATATTCAATAAGAGAGGATGAAGGTTTCATCTTTTCTTTTCAAAGAACAACCTCATCAACTCTCCGCATTCATCTGCTAGCACGCCATAGCCAACTTGGGTTTTGGGGTGCAACACCTTTGTCGAAAACTGTGTGTAGCCTCTTTTCTTATCGGCAGCTCCATACACCACGCGCTGCAATTGTGCCCATCCTAGTGCACCTGCGCACATGGGGCAGGGTTCTATGGTCACATACAGAGTGCATTCATCCAAATATTTACCGCCGAGCACGTTGGCTGCGGCTGTTATGGCTTGCATTTCGGCATGAGCCGTCACATCATTGAGGGTTTCGGTAAGATTGTGGGCACGAGCTATTATTCGGTTGTTGCAAACAACAACTGCCCCAATGGGTACCTCGTCTTTCTCGAAAGCTTGTTTGGCTTCGGAGAGGGCTTGTTTCATAAAATAGGTATCGTCTAGCATAATTGTATGGGGTTTTTGTTTTGTTTCTCTCAGAGTGTTTTATTCTCGCTTTGCTACTTTACTTTGATATTTGTTTTCTTTCAGTTAGACTATATTTCTATCCTTAATATTTATGCCTCTCTGCAAATATTGCCTCTTTGCGCCCTTGCGTCTTGGCGAGAACCCTTTGCGTGCTACCTTCACCTACGCATCTCATTCTCATTAAAAAGTGTAGGGTGGTCTTCTTCGCAATGCTTCAGTATATTCCCAATCATTAGCCTGCGGAACCATTGCGACCGATTCGTTATTTTATATTTCTTGAGGTAGAAGTTTATGAGTGCATACTCCTCTTCGCTCACCATGAAGTGAATCTTTTTGGTTCGGAGTTGTCGCTTGGCGCCATTACCATTTTTACTTGCTCTTTTCATTGTAGGTTTCATAAGCCCACTTTTTTTGGGGCAATAAGACGTAATAGTAGGCAATCTATTGCAAAAATCAATAGAGAAACCTACTCGCTTACAAAAAAACGAAAAATTATCGCTTAAATAAAGTATTCTTGCCTATAATTTGTATTTTTACACAATGAGTAATGTGTAAAATTGATACTACTTAATGTAAAACTATGGCACTACACAACGAACTTGGGAAAAAAGGGGAGCAAGCAGCTGTCACTTTCTTGAAGAGTAAGGGCTGCAAAGTATTGAAACGAAACTGGAGGATGCATCGTCACGAAATTGATATTGTGGCCGAGGATGATGAGTATATCATCTTTGTTGAGGTGAAAACGCGCACGTCGCGTCAATGGGGCAACCCCGAAGATTTTATTGGGAAAACCAAAATAAGGCGCATTGTTGAGGCTGCCGATTTATATTTGAAGCTCAACGATATTGATAAACCTGCACGATTTGATATCGTATCGGCTGTGTGGGATGGCAAGGCTTTCGAGATAGAGCATATAGATGATGCTTTTATGTCGCCCGTTTTCTAGGTGATGCTAGGCTGGTTTATTAGGGCTAATCTGAAAGGAATTACAATTCTGGTTTTATATGAATATAGAAGAGGTGTATGATTATTGTACTAGTATTGCGGGAGTAGAAGCAACTTTTCCTTTTGATGAGGTAACACTGGTGTTGAAGTTGATGGGAAAGATGATTGCATTGATTCCGCTAGAGGCAGAAGTGAAGTCGATATCGCTTAAATGCGATCCGGATAAAGCAGTTGCACTCAGACATCAATATAAGTGTGTGCAAGCAGCCTATCACATGCACAAGAAATATTGGAACTCCATAGAATTATCGGGAGATATGCCCGATGAGGAGATAAAGAAATGGATTCATCATTCTATAGACGAAGTGGTGAAGAAGATGCCCAAGAAAAAGCAACAAGAATATTATGGAAAAGCCCAAGGGTGAAAGGATTGTGCTAAGGTTAGACGAAACATCGTCCACCAACTTAGAATTGAAACTAATGCAGCAGCAGAGTTCATTGCCCGAAGGGTCTGTGATAATGTCGGAATACCAGACACAGGGGCGTGGACAGATGGGCAACGCATGGTATTCGGGCAAGGGGAGGAACTTGTTGTTGAGTTTTCTACTCTATCCTCAGGGAATGAAGGCAAAAGATCAATTTATTATTTCGCGCATTGTGTCGTTGGCACTAAAAAAGCTACTCGATAAGTATATGGATAGCGTAACCATTAAATGGCCCAACGATATCTACTGGAACGAGAAAAAAATTGCAGGCATACTCATAGAGAGTAGTTTGATGGGGCAGTACATAGATTATACCATTGTTGGTATTGGGCTAAATGTAAACGAAAACGTGTTTCCCAAGCACTTGCCAAACCCTGTTTCTATGAAACAGATAACAGGCTATGAGTTGGATAGGGAGAAGCTGCTCACTTTGCTGCACAGCAAATTGCTTACGCTTTACCAATTGGTAGAGCAGGGCGAGGTGGTACCCATAGAACAAGAATACATGCAATACTTGTATCGTAAAGAGGGTGAGTATTGGTTTGCAGATAATAATGGCCGCTTCAAAGCAACCATCAAAACAGTATTGCCCTCTGGACATTTGGTCTTAGCAACCTGCGCCGATAAAGAGGAGAGAACTTATGCTTTTAAAGAGGTTGCTTTTGTGGAGGATGGGGTTGATGAATAACCTATTTTAGGGTCATTTTGCAACTTGTTTCAACATCGCACTGCCAACAATTCTATAATACGAACTTTTATTAATATTTTTGCGAAGATTATTTACAAGAAAATTTATTTCTATGGCACAATATAAACGAGTTTTACTGAAATTGAGCGGCGAGTCGCTCATGGGAGACAAACAATACGGCATCGATGAAAATAGATTGGACGACTATGCCCGACAAATAAAAGAAATTGCAGACATGGGTGTGCAAGTAGCCATAGTTATTGGTGGCGGTAATATTTTTCGTGGTTTAAGCGGTACAACTAAAGGCTTCGATAGGGTGAAAGGCGACCAAATGGGAATGCTAGCCACTGTCATCAATAGTCAGGCACTGAGTTCGTCGCTTTCTGCTATGGGGCAAAAGAACCAAGTATATACAGCTATCAGAATGGAGCCCATTGGCGAGTACTACTCCAAATGGAAAGCTATAGCAACACTTGAAACGGGTGGTGTAGCTATTATTTCGGGGGGAACTGGCAATCCTTTTTTCACAACCGACACAGCATCGGTTTTGCGTGCTGTAGAGATTGAGGCCGATGTGTTCTTCAAAGGTACCCGTGTGGATGGCATCTATACTGCCGATCCAGAAAAGGATAGCACTGCAACCAAGTTTGATGAAATTTCGTTTGATGAGATATACAATCGTAATCTCAAAATAATGGACCTTACGGCTACTACTATGTGCAAAGAAAACAACATGCCGCTGGTAGTATTTGATATGGACACGATTGGCAATCTGAAGAAAGTAATCATGGGCGAAAATATTGGCACCCGCGTTTATCCTAGCAGTAGCACAAAGTAAAGTTGTATTTTTAGTTTATATTGTCAATTAAATTACCTATTTTTGTTTAGAACACATAAAAACATATTCCAATGATAGACATTCAAGCTTTAGAACAAGAAGTAGAAGAGAAAATGCAAGCCACGCTTGTGTTTCTCGAAGATACATTGTCGCGTATTCGTGCGGGCAGAGCCAATGCACGTATTCTTGATGGTGTGATGGTAGAATACTACGGAACCATGTCGCCACTTAGCGGTGTGGCCACTGTTTCTACTCCCGATGCAAAGTCAATTGTAATACAGCCATGGGAACGATCTATGCTGAAACCAATTGAGAAAGCCATAATGAACTCTGATGTGGGCATTACACCCGAAAACAATGGCGAGGTAATACGATTGGGTATTCCTCCACTAACAGAAGACCGACGCAAGCAACTTGTGAAACTAATAAAACAAGAAACAGAGGATGCAAAAATTAGTATTCGCAATTTCCGTCGCGAGGGAATAGATTCAATTAAGAAGGCTGTGAAGGATGGTTTGCCCGAAGATACAGGAAAAAGTGTAGAGGTTGCTTTCCAGAAGGTACACGATAAGTATATCAAAATGATTGATGATACTTTCGATGTAAAAGAGAAGGAAATCCTTACAGTATAAATAAACAATAAAGTGGAAAGAAGCACATTCTTTCCCTTTTTTATTTGAATGCATGAAAGGATTGGTAATTAAAAATACGGGCAATTCGTATATTGTTCGCACAGATGACGGACTAGATATTGAGTGCAGAGCTAAAGGTAATTTTCGACTAAAAGGAATTCGTAGTACTAGCCCTGTGGTTGTTGGCGACCATGTGAAGATAGACCTCAACGCCGACAATGTATCATATATTACTGAAATATTCGATCGGAAAAACTATATAGTCCGGCGTGCTTCCAATTTGTCTAAGCTAGTTCATATACTAGCAGCCAATATAGATCAGGCTTTGCTATTTGTTACTGTGAAATCGCCAGAAACGACCACGGTTTTCATCGATCGATTTCTGGTTGCAGCCGAAGCATACAGTGTTCCCGTTTGTATTGTTTTCAACAAAATTGACTTGTACGACGAAGATGATTTGCAATATGCCGATGCGCTTATCAATCTATACCAAACCATTGGTTACACCTGTATGAAAGCATCTCTTACAGATAACATTGGTGTGCAAGCACTCAAAAACACCATCAAAGATAAAGTGAGTTTGCTGGCTGGGCACTCGGGAGTGGGCAAGTCTCTATTTATAAATGTAGTTACTGGCGATGATGACAATCGTAAAGTGGGCGATATATCGTCCTACCATCACAAAGGGATGCATACCACCACTTTTTCAGAAATGATAGAGATAGAAGATGGAGGATTCATTATTGACACTCCTGGCATTAAAGGTTTCGGCACCGTGAACATGACCAAAGAAGAGGTGTCGCACTACTTTCCAGAGATATTTAAATTTTCTCACAAGTGTTTCTACAATAGCTGTATGCACATAAACGAACCTAATTGTGCAGTCATTGAAGCTGTAGAAAACCATTATATAAGTGAAAGTAGATACCATTCTTATCTTAATATTTTGGGAGATATAGAAGAAGGGAAGTATCGTTAAAAAACCAATGATATGTACCACATCCTTTTTCGCATAACAGAAGTTGTATATCTAATTACAGTAATTGGGGTTATCATTGTAATTATTTCAGAAAACAGAAACCCAATCAAAACTATTACATGGATAATGGTGCTGATTTTTCTCCCAATTATAGGGTTTGTTATGTATGTAATCTTTGGGCAAGACTATACAAAGCGGCGCTTTATGTGCAAACGAATGTACTCAAAGATTAAGACCCGACCACTAGCTGAGCTTATTACTTCTGAATTAATTAATTATCCATCGCAGCATATAGAACTTATAAAGCTATTGCGCAATTCAAATCAGGCACCTTTGTTGCAGGGTAGCTCTGTAGAGTTTTTTGTAGCTGGTAGAGATAAGTTTGATGCCCTCTTTCGTGATATTGATAAGGCCACGCAACACATTCATATAGAATATTATGTTTGGGATGATGATGTAGTGGGGAACCAGTTGAAAGATTTACTTATTAAAAAATCGGCTCAGGGTGTAAAGATTAGGGTCATAGTTGATGGTGTAGGTTCATGGAAAATAAAAAGAAATTTTTATGAGCAAATGCGTTCGGCCGGTATTGAGGTAGAGCAATTTATGAAAGTAAAGTTTCCCATGTTCACTTCGCATGTCAACTATCGCAACCATCGGAAAATAGTAGTCATTGATGGACAAATTGGATATATTGGTGGCATGAATGTTGCCGATAGATATATCAACGGCCCCTCGTGGGGAAACTGGAGAGACACACACATACGCATAGAGGGCAAGGGAGTGCAAGGGCTTCAATCTGTTTTCCTGATAGATTGGTTTCTAGTGAGTAAATCGCTCATTACTGCTCGAAAATATTTTCCAGCTCTCGAGAGCTTTGGCGATAATCTATCGCAGGTTGTAAGTAGTGGTCCTTATAGTTCTGACCGAGAAATCATGCAAGGGTTTATGCAGGCAATATTTGGTGCCCAATCTTCCATATATATTCAAACTCCTTATTTTATACCTCCCGATGGTTTGTTTGAAGCTCTTATTGCAGCCTCTACAAGAGGAGTTGATGTGAGGGTAATGGTTTCGCGAAGATCAGATACGCTTTTGGTGCAGCTTGCCTCCCGCTCGTATTTCAAAAGATTGATGATGGCAGGAGTAACAATATATTTTTATGAACCTGGCTTTATGCACTCAAAACTTGCGGTGATAGATGATTCGTTGACAATGATTGGATCTGCCAACTTTGATGTTCGCAGTTTTGAGCAAAACCTAGAAGTAGAGGCTTTTATATATAACCAAGCCACAGCAATACGCGCTAAGGAGATATTTGTAGAAGACCAGAACAACTCTACCGTCATAGTGCTACGCGAATGGTTGAAACGACCCGTTTGGATGCGTTTCAAAGAGTCGTTCGTTCGTTTATTTACCCCTTTATTATAAGTTAGTATATGAGAAGAGTCTTTTTAATTGGTTATATGGGAGTAGGTAAAACAACGATAGGCAAACTATTGAGTAAGGAGCTGGATGTTCAGTTTATTGATTTAGACAAATATATAGAAAACAGATACCGCAAAACCATACAAGAAATTTTCTCCGAAAAAGGGGAAGATAAATTTAGAATCATAGAACGCGAAATGTTGCGCGAAGTTGCAACCTTTCACAACGTGTTGATTTCTACTGGCGGTGGCACTCCCTGTTTCTTCAATAACATGGATGTGATGAACAGGCAGGGTGTAACGGTTTATGTGAAAGCTTCGGTAGAGCAATTGGTAGAGCGTTTGTTGGCTTCAAAAAATGTTAGACCCATTATTCATAACAAATCTCCTGAGGAGTTGAAAGATTTTGTGACAGCACATTTGGCGCAGCGCGAGGAGTTTTACACAAAAGCAAAACTAACTTACCATACAGAGCAATTGGTGTCTCACAATCATGTAAATGAGACTATAATCGGCATAAAAGAAATGTTGCGAGCGCTTCATTGAAAGTTGAACTTATTTAAAACTATTCCTCCAATATGATATACCCACCACTTAAAGCTACTTCATTTGTAGTAAGAGAATTTCTGCTGAAAGTAAACAAAACCCATTCGGCACTCACTATTGGCATACCCAAAGAAAACACACGGTTCGAAAAGCGTCTTGCGCTCACACCCGAGGCTGTGGCTCTTTTAGTTGACGAAGGTCACAAAGTTATTCTTGAGTCGGGTGCTGGTCTTCCAATCAATTATTCCGATAGGTACTATTCTGAGTCGGGTGCACATATCGTAGATTCGAAGGCGCAGGTTTTTGAAGCAAGCTTAATCTTAAAGATATCGCCTCCCACTTTGAACGAAGTGAGGATGATGCGCCCTCGTGCCACAGTTTTCTCTTTTCTGCAACAACCAATGTTGTCATCAACCGTTTTGGAGGCCATGTCAGCCAAAAGAATTAATGCGCTTGCTTACGACTTAGTTTACGATGATGCTGGGTCTTCGCCCTTTGCCACTGCTATGTCCGAAATAGAGGGTGCATCGGCCATAACACTTGCCGCCGAATTGATGAGCAATGCCAATGGAGGCAAGGGTATCTTGATGGGTGGTGTACCTGGTGTATCGCCAACCGAAGTGGTAATTATTGGAGCTGATGTAGCTGGCACTATTGCTGCTCGTGCTGCATTGGGATTGGGGGCAATGGTAAAGGTGTTTGACAATGATGTGAATAAGCTCCGACTGATGGAACACAATCTTGGACGTTCGCTCTTTACCTCTACACTGCAGCCCAACGTAATGAGGAATACATTTCGCTCTGCCGATGTGTTGATTGGTGCTATGGAATATATCAACAAGCCGCACCGTGATAGAATATCTGAAGATTTGATAACGGAATTGAAACAAGGAGCCATTGTGATAGATTTGCGCTTAGCGCAAGGTGGATGTTTCGAGACAACAATGCAAGCTTGCATTCCTGGTGCTCCTACTTTGTATCAAAAGCACGGGGTGCTCCACTTCTGCGAAATGAGTATTAGTTCGCGTGTAGCACGCACTGCATCTATTGCATTGAGCAATATATTCTCTTCATTGTTTATGAAAATGGCAAATGGCGGCGGAATCATTGGTTTAGCACAAAGCGATAGAGGTTTCTCGTCAGGCTTTTATATGTTTTCGGGCAAGATGGTAAACGGTTACGTGGCCAATCTATTCAATCTGCCTGTAAATGATATTGGTCTGTTTTTGCCAGGGTATTAAGCTCATCGTTTCTTTGTGTGTACTTAGTTTATCTGCTTATTATTTTTTTCTGCACCATTTGATACCAAACAGTTAATATTACTCCTTTAAAGATAGTGGTAATAGAGAGAGCCCACCACACACCTGTCACTCCCATGCTTGATGCTAAAAACATAGCTAAAGGAATCCTAATGGCATTGAATGTCATACTTATAATTGCTGGAGGGGCAGTACGACCAATGCCATTGAACATGCCTTGGGTGGTTAACTCTAGCATCATGAATATTTGAGAAATACCCAATATTAATAGATAATCTCCCCCTGCTAGGTAGGCATCCTTTTCTGGAACGAAAATAGAGAATATATCTGCGCCATAAAATATAAACGCTCCACTAAGAACCACTCCCAACGATAACAATAGTTTTAGTGTAAAGGCATAGGCCTTTTTTGCCCTATCCATTTTGTTTGCTGAGTAGTTTTGTGCTACATAGCTACCCAATGCCGTGGCAAACCCTTCGGTTGTGTTCCATGTAAGGCCTTCTATTTGTCCTCCAGTGGTTTGGCTGGTCACACCCAAATGTCCACCATGAATAGATGCAATACGGACCAAATTCATATTAATGAGAGAGAAAAATATATTCATTGCAGCTACAGGCAAGCCTAGTTTAATGATGTTTTTGGTGTAACTCGCCTTCAAAGTGGTGAGGAAGGGAAAACTGCCAAATATGCCTTCTCTTTTTTTTAGGTGCCATACAAATAGGATGAGCACAATCAGTTGAGAGAATGTAGTGGCATAAGCTGCTCCGCTAGATCCTTGCGCAGGAATTGGGCCAAGGCCAAAGATTAACAATGGATCGATGACAATATTGAGAATGAGACCTACAGCATTGTAATAGAAAGGAATGTCGCTACGTCCTGAGCCAACGTATATGCCCGAAAAGTTTAGAATCATAAACACCATAGGAATACTGAACGATATGATTCTTAAATAATCTGCTGCTTCTGCCGAAATGGAGGTAGGGAGTTTAAAGAAATCGATAAACAGATAGGGTGCAGATAGAAAAATAGCAAAAAAAACTGCTCCAAGAATTATAGCGATGGTTGTGGTATGCGAAGCATAGATGGCTGCTTTATCAAAGCGTTTAATACCAAGGGACTGCCCAATAGAAACTTCGGCACTTATTTTAGAAAAAAGTGCAACGGAGTGTATCATCCACATAAGCATGCCCATTGCACCTACTGCTGCAACAGACTCACTACCCAAGCGGCCGACCCAAGCAAGGTCAATCAGGTTGTATGCCATTTGAATAAAGCTTGTAGCCATTAGGGGCAAGGCTAGCTTTGTCAGTTGGCGCGAGATACTGCCTGTAGTAAAGTCGCGGTATTGGGCTTGTTTTATTTTTTGTGACACGAGGTTTTTTATGATGTAAAAATATATGTTAGTAAAAAGCAATCCGTTTTTCTGGATTACTTTTTTCTATTCTTATTAATTAAATGAGAGGGATAGTAAGCTGAATAGGGCAATTGGTAATTGACATATTTCCTACAACATCTCAGTTATCAGTCTATTCCGTTTCTCTTGAATTACCTCTATAGTTCAAATATACAATAATTTACCTGCATATATAGAGTTGATAAAAGTGTTTAAACTAATACTTCTAAACTTTGAGGGCGCAAAGGTACAATTTTATTCGAAAAGAATCTCACTCACTGTTTCAAAAACAAGAATGTCCATCTTTGGTATGCTATTTATAGTCTCTGGTACAATAGGTTCGTTTCACAATAAACTATTACCTGTTGTTTTTCTTCAATTTGCATGAAGTTGTATCTAAGGCAGATGTTTTTTTTTATAATTGCACAGTTTATTTATTTGTATCGATGTGCATGTACTCTTTTAGAGTGGTGCAATCATGAAGACTTGTGTGGTATTACTCAATTATTACTTCATATTATACTGCTGCGTGATGTCTTTCGCTTCAATTACACGGAGCAAAGATATAAACCGATGTTCTATCGCTGTTTTTACAAGGTGGGGATTGTATATTCTACTTCTCAGATCTACAATTCCTATGGGGTAATCTTAGGCCTTATATTTCAGACAGACAATCATTGGTAAGGAGTGCTGTATCCTAGCATTCAGATGTGCAATTCCTGCTCGGGGATTCTATATCTGAGAACTCAGAAGGAGGTTTCCCATGCGGGGATTATAAGTATTAGAGCACGTTTATATGATTCCTATATGCAAATTCTACGATGAGGTGGGCCCCAAGGATTTAAATACATGTGAAGTATGATATTGCATACGAGGGATGATTGAAATAATAAGCAATTAGTGTTATTGCACAGAGGTAATGAGAACGACTACTTGCATTCTAGGGTTACAGAGCGTAGTTACTACTTCATATGTTTGTGTATAGTTGGTGAAGAGGTAGCTGGTGTGGCTACATGTACGTGCAAATGAGTGCAATGAGAAAGCTTTTGTGGATACTAAGCCGTATTATTTGCAGAGACCCATTATTGTTATCGCAATCTTGATAAAACAAAAACACACCGTAGAATTTTATTCAACGGTGTGTTTCAGAATGTTTTATAATCTTCCGCTTAAATGGTTAATTCCGCAAGAGCGAAAGACGGGGCTCAAACCCGCGACCCTCAGCTTGGAAGGCTAATGCTCTATCAACTGAGCTACTTTCGCAATGTCTGAAAAAACTATATATTATACTTTTCTTGAAATGCAATCATCTTTAGTGCTGCTACTGCACAATCTTCGCCTTTGTTGCCATGCGTGCCTCCAGCACGGGCTTGGGCTTGTTCTAAGTTGTTGGTTGTGAGCACGCCAAATATAACGGGTGTATCGTATCGTAAGTTGAGTGTGGTTATGCCTTGAGTTACACTATCACACACGTAGTCAAAGTGGCGTGTGTCTCCTTGAATAACACACCCCAACACTATTACTGCATGCGCCAATGTTTGCTCTATAAGCACTTTTGCTGCAAATGTGAGCTCTACAGTTCCAGGAACGTAGTCAACAATTATATCGTCTTCTTTCACACCAGCAGCTATGAGCGTATCGGTTGCACCTTTTAATAGGGCTTCGGTTATTGGAGTGTTCCACTCAGAAACTACAATACCAACCACTTTGTCTTCACCAGAAGGCAGAGGGGTGTCTTGTGCTTGGGTCTTTTCTAAAAGTGTTGACATGAGTATTTATTGCAATGTTAAATTAATGACTTATTACTTACTCAGTAGTTTTGCTTGCTCAATATACTTATCAGCTTCTTGCCCCTCGGGCGAGTTCAAATAAGTCTTCTTGATCATTTGAAATGTTTCTATTGCCTTATCAAATTTTTGAGCATGTAGGTAGGCCAATCCTGCTTTCTTATAATAGATAGGAGAAAGCATATTGTCGTCTGCAGCTTTTGCAGCTTTCACGAAGTTGCTAGCAGCTTTATCGCTATTGTCCAAATTCATATATACGTCGCCAATGGCCCCCGTTATGGCAGGTGTGATCAGTTTGTCGCCACCTTTAAATTTGTTTAGGTAGTTGAGGGCTTTTTCGTTGTCGCCCAAGCGGCTGTATGAGATGCCTGCATAAGCTTTAGCTAAATCGGCAGTCTTGGTGCCACCAAATTGATTTATTACTTCCTCAAAACCGATGTAATCGTTTCCGTCCCCAAAAAGAGCTAAGGAATCTTGTTGATTTTGAAAATAACGCTCTCCTTTATAAATTGCTGCTTGCGCTTTTTCGTTTTTAGGTTTTGCATATAGGTTGTGGTAGGCTAGAACAGCCAACACTACTACTATTACAACACCTAAGCCAATCATGATGGCATTTTGATTTTTCTCTATAAACTGCTCTGTGCTTGTGAGTGCTTCGTTGATATTCTCTAAGTTCTTCTCAGCACCTGCTTGACTCTGTTTTTTCGACATTTTATATATAAAATAAAAAGGGTTTAAAATTGGAGATGCAAAAGTAAAGGTTTTTAGCTGATAAATAAAATATTACGACCGATTTTTTTTAAGATATTTGTATCACATTAATCTTTTGCCTACGTTTGTAGTCTAATCCATTACAAAGAACAGGATTTTAAACTATTTAGGACCAAGAAAAGATGAAAAGAATTGTATTTATAATAGGATTAGTTTTCACCTATATTGTAGGTGGACATGCACAATCCCAATTCGAAAATGTGTTTACTAATATTCCCGAAGTAAATGGCAAGGTTGTTTTCCAACAATTTATACATACACATCAGGGATTGAATGAAGATCAGAGTTATGCGTTGCTCTATAAATGGGGTAAAGATAACTATGCTGGAAATCCACTTCTGTCGGGTATTAGGTTTAACGAAAAAGATAGAAGTGTTACTGTGAGTTCGAAGGTAGAACTCCTGTTGCCAGCAAATAGCGAAGGGGTTCGCGAAAAAACGACGATGAATTATCGTTTCGATGCTAATATTACAAATGCAGGATGCGTTTTGGTTATACGCGATATAACTTATCAAAATGTGAGAGAAAAAGGTAAAAGTTTTTTTCCAAAATTGTCTTCTGCCGAGGATATGATTACGGATGGTGCGCTTAATTCTAATTCTGATGATAGTGAATTTAAAACAAATCTACGAAAAGGAACTTTGTACTTTTTAAATGAGCTCTATAACGATTTAAAGAAAGAACTTTCTATCTCATAATTAGTTTTGAGATGGGTGATGAATAGATAGACACGAATTTATCCTCCAATATTAGTTATATTGATTTTATTTATCAATTTATTTGGTAGATAAATAATATATGGCTAATTTTGCGCCCTGATTTCGTGGAAAGAACAGAATATAAACGAAATAATAATATAACAACAATAGCGCCATGGCCAAAATTTGTCAGATAACAGGAAAAAAAGCAATGGTTGGAAATAACGTTTCACATTCAAATTCAAAAACGAAACGAAAATTCAACGTAAACTTATTTAAGAGAAAATTATATTGGGTAGAAGAAGAGTGCTGGATAAGTCTTAAAGTATCGGCAGCGGGTCTTCGTACCATTAATAAAGTAGGATTAGATGCTGCACTAAAGAAAGCAGCTAACAAAGGATATCTTAATGCTTAATTTGATAGGAGCACATTAATTATGGGAAAAAAAGCAAAAGGCAACAGGGTACAAGTAATTCTAGAGTGCACAGAGCATAAAGAAAGTGGAATGCCCGGAACGTCGAGATACATCACGACGAAGAACCGAAAAAATACAACTCAACGGCTAGAATTGAAAAAATACAATTCGGTGTTGAAGAAAATGACAGTACATAAAGAAATCAAGTAAAAAAGATAAACCATGGCAAAAAAAGCAGTCGCAGGTTTTCGCGATAGAACAACAACATCAGGACGTAGTCATACGAAAGTGATTAAAATGGTAAAATCAGATACTGGGTCTTACTCATTCCAAGAAGAAATGATACCTAACGAACTAGTTCAAGATTATTTCAAGAAATAATCGGGGTTAATAATATATAAAAACATCCTTGCATGCTTATGCAGGGATTTTTTTTGTCTTCTATTTTGTAGCTTTGTGTATTGGATGATATGTTTGCTTTATTGCAACCCAATAAAGGTATCATGTTGTGAATTACTTAATAGGTTATTGAAAATTGGTCGGTTATGGCACTATTTAATATTTTTTCGAAAGGCAAAAAAGAAACACTAGACAAGGGACTAGAGAAAACAAAAGTAAATATCTTTTCTAAACTATCTCGCGCTGTCGCTGGTAAATCTCAAGTGGACGAAAGTGTGTTAGACGAATTAGAAGAAGTTCTGATATCATCGGATGTTGGCGTGGAAACAACAATTAAGATAATCAATCGCATAGAAGAGCGCGTTGCACGCGATAAATATCTAAATACCGACGAACTAACCAAGATATTGCGCGAAGAAATAGCTGCACTATTAACTGACAATAACAGTATAGATGTAGAAGATTATTCCATTGCGCAAGATAAAAAGCCTTATGTAATAATGGTAGTAGGTGTAAATGGTGTAGGTAAAACAACAACCATCGGAAAGCTTGCGCACCAATTTAAACAGAAAGGCCTGTCGGTATATTTAGGAGCTGCCGATACTTTTAGAGCAGCAGCTGTAGAACAAATTCTTATTTGGGGTGAGCGTGTGGGAGTGCCCGTTATACATCAGAAGATGGGGTCAGACCCAGCCTCGGTAGCTTTCGATACAATTACTTCGGCCAAAGCAAAAAAAGCAGATGTTGTAATTATTGATACTGCTGGTAGGCTTCACAACAAGTTGAGCTTGATGAACGAACTCACTAAAATAAAAAATGTGATGAGCAAGGTAGTTCCCAATACTCCCGATGAGGTGTTGTTGGTGCTCGATGGCTCTACTGGACAAAATGCTTTTGAACAAGCAAAGCATTTTACAGCAGCTACAGAAGTAACAGCTATGGCTATCACTAAATTAGATGGTACTGCCAAGGGAGGGGTAGTGATAGGTATCTCCGACCAGTTCAAGATTCCAGTAAAATACATAGGCCTTGGCGAGGGTATCGATGACTTACAAGTCTTTCGTCGTAAGGAGTTTGTTGACTCCCTCTTTGGAGAATAATTTAGGAAGTAGCATAAATATATCGAATGATAAAAAATAGAATAGATGTTGTAACACTTGGTTGCTCCAAGAATCTGGTTGATTCGGAAATGCTGATGCGTCAGTTACTCGCAAATGGATATACCATTGAGCACGATTCGGACAACCCGCAGGGTGAAATTGCAATTATCAACACTTGCGGATTTATTGGCGATGCAAAAGAAGAGTCTATCAATATGATTCTATCTTTTGCGGAACAAAAGAAAATGAGAAAGCTGAAGAAGCTTTTTGTAATGGGCTGCTTATCCGAGCGTTATTTAGAGGAATTGACAATAGAAATACCCGAAGTAGATAAGTTTTACGGTAAATTTGCTTGGAAAAATCTTATTACAGATTTGGGTAAGTCCTACAACCAAGAACTCTCCTTAGAGAGAATGCTCTCAACACCTTCGCACTATGCTTACATAAAAATATCGGAAGGGTGCAACCGCACATGTTCTTATTGTTCCATACCAATTATAACAGGAAAATACAATTCGCGCCCAATAGAGGAGATTGAAGAAGAAGTGCGCTATCTTGTCAAACAAGGGGTGAAAGAGTTTCAGTTCATTGCACAAGATTTAACTTACTACGGATTGGATATCTACAAACAAATGAAGATAGCCCATTTGGTGAAGCGCATATCAGATATACCTGGGGTAGAGTGGATTAGACTGCATTATGCTTATCCTGCTCACTTCCCAATGGACTTGTTGCCAGTGATTAGGGAATGCAACAATGTTTGCAAATATCTTGATATTGCATTGCAGCACATTAGCGATAATATGCTCACAAAGATGCGACGCAATATTACAAAACAAGGTACTATCGATTTAATGAACACTATAAGAGCCGAAGTTCCTGGCATTCATTTGCGAACAACCTTGATGGTAGGACATCCAGGAGAGACAGAGCAAGACTTTGACGAGTTGCTAGATTTTGTAAACGACACAAAATTTGAGCGCTTGGGTGCTTTTCCCTATTCACACGAAGAGGATACTTTTTGCGATAAAAACTATACAGACCATATTGCTCCAGAGGTGAAGGAAGAGAGGCTGAGTAAACTGATGGAGGTGCAAGAGACTATAGCCTTGGCAGTGAACGAAGCCAAAATAGGGCAAACACTAAAAGTGGTAATAGATAGCGAAACTCCCGAATATTATATTGGTAGAACAGAGTTCGATTCTCCCGATGTAGATGGAGAGGTGCTCATTAGTAAAGAGGAGCCTTTGTCGATAGGTTCATTTTATAATGTGAAAGTTACTTCGGCAATGCCTTTCGACTTAATGGGTACAACTGTGTAACATAACAAATTACTAACTTATAAATTTCAAATCATGACAAACAAAGAACTTGTTGCTGAGCTTTCCGAACAATTAGGATGGACACAAGTGAGAGTTTCTGAAGTTTTAGCACAGACTGTTGAACAGCTCAACAGTAAATTGGCGGAAAATGCCACAATTTCTATCCCTAACTTTGGAGTTTTGCAAACTCGAAAGAAAGCGGAACGCATCTCTGTCAATCCACAAACGCAACAGCGTTTCCTAGTTCCCCCCAAAATATCTGTAACCTTTAAACCCTCGTCAGTTCTTAAAGAAAAATTTAAATAGAGTAATGCCATGAGTCGTAAATTAAACATGCAAGACATAGTTGATCTTCTGGTTGCTAACAATAAAATTAGCACCGATGAGGCAGATAAGTTTGTTGTAGAATTATTTAGTTTAATTGAAAAAGGCCTTTTAGACCACGAATTGGTTAAAGTGAAAGATTTCGGCACATTCAAGTTAACACATATACAAGAGCGCGATAGTATAGACGTGAATACGCATGAGAAGATAGTGATTCCTGCTCATCGGCGTGTTAGTTTTATGCCATCGCAATTGTTAAAATCTTTGGTAAACAAACCATTCGCTCATTTCGAAACTACACCACTCAACGAAGGCATTTTCATGGAGGGTATTTCACAAGATATATTATCTGATAAGGACGATGATGAGGATAGAATTGATGAGGACAATGACGAAACCGAAATATCAGAAACAACTCAAATAGAAATTACAGACAAAGAAGAGACAATCGGAGCAGTTATAGTTGACGGAGTATCAACAGAAGGTGATAAAAAAAAGGAAGATGAAGGCCTTTTGGAGTCTCCCTTAGCTTCAGCTCCTGCTCATGGATACAATGCAGGCATGCCTACTCCAGTTGAAAGTATGCTAGATGACGAAGAAGAGAAATCTCCAAAGGGAAAGTCTATTGTTGACATCTCTAAGAAGCGTAAATCTAAGAAGTCAAAAACTAGGGGAAAGTTACGAAGATATATCCTGAGGTGGGATGTGGCAATAGCTCTGTTTGTGATTTTTTCGGTTGGCTTTGCTTACAACTATTACTTCACAAAGCATAAACCATCAGAACATGGAGTAGCAGAAAGCGAAATACCCAAGCCTATAAAGGAGGCTTTGCCTGCAGCAATTGAACCTGTAGTTGTTGTAGATACTGTAGAAACAGTAGAGACCTTGCCACGTAAAAAAGCAAAAATGTCACCTGGTAGAACTTTGCGTCTTATTGCATTAGCAAAATTGGGGAACAAAGAGTTTTGGATATATATCTACATGGTAAACAAAGATAAAATAAAGAACCCCAACGTTGTGCCCATTGGCCTTGAGCTAGAGCTCCCTCACAAAAATGAATACCCAATGGATGCCAATAATCCAAGCGATGTTTCTAAGGCAAAGAGGCTGGGAGATGAAGTGCTAAAGAGCTTTCGGTGATTATAAAAACTACCCTAGTATGCCTATCTTACAGGCTACGCCTTGGGGCTTAAGTTTTATCATTTCTATTCGATTTCAGTGTTATGAGATGAGAATCTTTTCCTCTATATGGTATTTGAGGTTTGTGTCATCTAAATTGAATTGTGCGTGTTAGGTTTGGCTTTCTTCCCATTAAAACCGCATCTACTGTTGTGAATTTGACTTTCATCTCAATCATCGTCAAATTTACTGTCTTGAATTTGACTTTCCATCTAATGGCTGTTGAATCTGCAGCCATTATTTTGACATTTATCTCATGAAGAGGCAGTCTCTTGTAGTGAATTTAATTTTCATCTCATGATCACCAAATCTACCTCAGCGAATCTGATTTTTATCTCATGATTGCCTATTTTGCAATAATATATTTTATTTCTGCTTAATAAAGCTGCTTGTTGCTTACCAAGTGTAGCCTATGGGGCAGCAAATACTTCGATTTATAAGTTAGCATGGTATAAACATAGTTTACACGGTTGATTCTATAGTTCACATTACAAAAAAATAAGCCGAGGAGATTCACTCGCCTCGGCTTAACAATGAAAATATTATTTCAAATCTAAGCGTATCTTTAGTCAGCTTTACTTACTTGCTGTATTATTTCCATTCCTCTCAAGATGGCCTTTTCGTTCATAGGTATTAGTTTGTGGTGACGTTCGGGCAGAACTTTCTCTAAACCTCTAATTACATTTTCGAGTTTCACCATTGGCGATGTTTTGAGCAAGCCGCCCAGTACAATCATATTAAACACTTTGGAGTTGTCCATTTTTGTAGCCTCTCCCATTGCATCTGTTTTATATATGTTGATATCTGTGCGAGTTGGTGGGTTTTGAATACCGTCGGTATCGTAAATAAGGCATCCACCTGGTTTCACCATTTTCTCGAACTTCAGCAACGAGGGTTGATTTAGGATGATGGCCACATCGTAACTGTTAAGTACTGGCGAAGAAATACGTTCGTCACTTAAAATTACTGTCACATTGGCTGTACCTCCTCTTTGCTCGGGTCCGTAAGCCGGAAACCATGAAACTTCTTTTCCTTCCATAATTCCGGAGTATGCCAAAATCATTCCCATAGATAATACTCCTTGACCTCCAAAACCTGCTATTACAATTTCTTGTACCATATTTTTATGTTTATTTCGTCCTTTAGTTACACGTTTTTAATATCGCCCATTGGATACATTGGAAACATATTTTCTACCATCCAATTGTTAGATTGCACAGGTGTCATTTTCCAACCAGAACTACAAGTTGAAACAACTTCTACAATAGATGTACCTTTGCCCGCCATCGAGTTTTCGAATGCTTTGCGTATCATACGCTTTGTTTTTTTTACTGTAGCAGCGGTGTGTACACTTTGGCGAGTTGCCAAACATACACCATCTAACATGGCCAATAGGTCTAATATCTTCAACGGATTTCCCATTGTTGTAGCGTCTCGTCCCTCGGGGCTGGTGGCAGTTTTCATGTTAGGCAGTGTAGTTGGTGCCATTTGTCCACCTGTCATACCATAAATACCGTTGTTGATAAATATAATGGCTATGTTTTCGCCTCTGTTTGCTGCGTGTATTGTTTCTGCTGTCCCTATAGCGGCAAGGTCGCCATCGCCTTGGTATGTAAATACCATCTTGTCGGGCAGCAGTCTTTTTGTAGCTGTGGCCAGTGCAGGTGCACGCCCGTGGGCAGCTTCTTGCCAATCTACATCAATGTAGTTATAGGCAAATACAGCACAACCAACTGGTGCAATACCAATGGTTATTTCTTGAATACCCATATCTTTAACAACCTCTGCAATTAGTTTGTGCACCACACCGTGCGAACAACCGGGGCAATAGTGCATATAGTTGTCGTTCATTAGTTCGGGCTTGGCATAAACCAAGTTTTCGGGACTTATAAATGATTCGTTACTCATATTCTTTGTTATTTAGTCTTTTTTTTTAAAAACTGATGCTATTTCGAAAATCGATACATAATATAAAACATACCAGCAATCCCTCCAGCAATCCAAGTAGAGGTGATCTCTTTATCAGTTGCAAAATAGGTAATGACAGTTGCTATAACTGATAGTAGAAATAAAATTAAAATTACTTTTTTTACCTTTGGGCTCATAAGTGGTTGGCCTATTATTATATTTATATTATTTCTGAACAACTTTCTCTATCAAAGCTTCCAATACTTTGTCGGGGGTAGGTACTATGCCGCCCAAACGGCCATAAAACTCTACGTTCACTTTTCCATTAACAGCCAGTCTTACATCTTCTACCATTTGTCCGGCATTCATTTCCACTGTCAGCATTCCTTTTACTTTTTCGGCATAGTTGCTCAAAGCTTCTGTTGGGAAAGGCCATAATGTGATAGGGCGCAATAGTCCAACCTTGATTCCCTTTTCGCGAGCAAGCTCTATAGTTTTAAGGCAAATGCGCGCGGTAGAGCCAAAAGCAACCAGCAAGTAGTCGGCTTCTTCGCAATTTGTTTCTTCAAAGCGAACTTCGTTTTTCTCTATTTCGGCATATTTAGCTTGAAAACGGAGATTGTTTTGCTCCATCTTCTCAGCATCTAGTTCGAGCGATGTAATGATATTGGGTTTGCGCGATGCAGGTTTTCCTAGTGTTGCCCAGGGGCATTGTTCGCGTATTTGCTCTTCGGTACGGCGGGGTTGAAAATCAGGGAGTATTACCTTCTCCATCATCTGCCCTATCACACCATCGGAAAGAATAATGGCAGGATTGCGGTATTTAAAGGCCAAGTCGAAACCAAGGGCAACAAAATCGGCCATTTCCTGAACCGAGTTGGGTGCTAGTGTTATCAACTTGTAGTCGCCATGTCCGCCTCCCTTTACAGTCTGAAAATAATCTGACTGCGATGGTTGTATTGTCCCTAGTCCTGGGCCCCCACGCATAACATTTACGAGTAGGCAAGGCAATTCGGCACCAGCAAGGTATGAGATGCCCTCTTGTTTTAGACTCATTCCGGGGCTCGATGATGAGGTCATAGAGGCTTTTCCACATGCAGCACCACCATAGACCATATTTATTGCAGCCACTTCGCTTTCGGCTTGCAGCACCACCATGCCGGTTGTTTTCCAAGGTGCTTCGTCCATGAGAGTCTCCAGCACTTCAGATTGCGGTGTAATGGGGTAACCAAAATAGCCATCTGTGCCATATCGGATAGCAGCGTGAGCAATGGCTTCGTTGCCTTTCATCAAAGTAATTTCTTCTGACATAATTTTATGAGTGGTTTTTAGTTTTAAATTAATTGAAAAGATAAAGAGAATCTTATTCTTCTACTTTTTTTCGATAGACTGTTAGTACGCCATCGGGGCATACAAAACCGCAATTGGCACAGCCTATACAATCATCCGGATTCTCCATATAAACGTAGTGGTAGCCACGGATATTCACCTCGCTAGGGTGCAGGCTAAGCACATCTGTGGGGCAGGAAACAACGCATAAGTTGCAGCCTTTGCATCGCTCTGTATTTACAACTACGTGACCTTTTATTTTTGCCATTATCTAATTAAGTTTAATTGTTTGATTATAAAATTACGTCTCTTTCTCAACAAATCAAATTTATTTGTGTTAATTATTCGTTTGCTCAATGCGTTTCGAATGCCTTATATGTATTGAATTGTGCTTGTTTGCAGCTATTTAATTATAAAAAGTAGTAAAACAAATACAAATAGTAGAATAGTCTAGCTTTAAGCTGTTGTTTTTGATAAATTTCAAAAATCAACTATTGTTGAATTAACTTACCAGCCAAATGCTTCTTCATGCATCCAGTTGCCTTGCACACGCAACACTTGTTCTATAATATCTCTTGCTACTCCTTGTCCTCCTTTTTTAGGAGATATGTATTTGGCTATGCTTTTAATTTCGTGAGCTGCATCGGCAGGTGCAATTGGCAAGGCTACTTGTTGCATTACTTCGTAATCGGGAATGTCATCGCCTACATACACCATCTCTTCGGGTTTATAATCGGTGTTTGCTATGAGATGATCGAAATCTCTCAATTTCAAGCTCGACTTCATATATATATGTTTCACCCCCAATGCAGCGTATCTCACTCTTACTGCTTCAGAGTTTCCACCTGTTATGATGGCAACACCATACCCACTCTTAATAGCTAGATTGATGGCATATCCGTCGTGAATATTTACGGTTCTTAACGGTTCTCCATCGGGTGCTAGTGTAATAGTTTGCGACGAAAGTACTCCGTCTATATCAAATACAAAGGTTTTGATTGTAGTAAGATCAAAATCTATTTTACTCATAATTGTGTCTCTTATTATATTGTATCTCTATTTTGTTTTTGCGAAAAACATGAGTGTTATACCAGCCACCATCACCACTATAGGGAAAGCTTGTAGTGTAAGATCATTCGACCATTTATAAACAATATCCGTATAACCTATCACCCCAATTCCTGTAAGAATGTATCCAAAAGGTTTCTCGCTTTTTAGCCATAACGTGATAATGCCGGCTAAAAAGAAAAACGTGGCAGGAGTTTTTACGTATGTCATCCAAAACCAATGATCTATAATCTGCAGTTGGATAAGAAGAAGCAGAAAGCCAAAGATAAGTAGTATCAGTCCGTTGGCCATTTTATCTGCTCGTTTACCGCGTAGTTTAGCCATAGTAATTGTGCTCTACGACTTAAACTCACCAATATGTACATTCTCCCAAAACAAAGCTTCAACATCGTTGAGTTTTCGCTCTTTTTGTTTTTTGCCAAAAGCAATAATCGAAAGCACTTCGTAGGGCATTGGTATTTCAAGGGCATTGCGTATGTAGTCATCAGCGGCTATGTTTTCGTCCTTTTGGCGCTCACGCACTTGCACCCAGCAACTACCTATGCCTATGTCTTCGGCTTGCAATTGCATGGCAATACTTGCAATTGAAGCATCTTCTATCCATACATCGCTTACCAAGGGATTGCCCAGCACTACTACTGCTAGCGCACAATCGGCAATAAAATTGCTACCATGTGGTTTGCAGTTAGCTAGTTTTTGCAACATCTCTTTGTCTTCTACTACAATAAATTGCCACGAGTGGCTATTCTTTGATGTAGGTGATAATAGTGCAGCCTTTAAAATCATTTCTGTTTCTTCGGGTTGCAAAAGGTCATCTTTGAATTTTCGGATGCTTCGTCGTTGTATTAATAGATTCTGAAATTTACTCATTATGTATGATTATTCTTTATTCTGTACTTGTTCTCATGAAGAAGTGTCTGTATAAACACTACTATTTTTTTATTCTTTAGAAAGAAAAGGACAAAGACAATGCATGTACCGCTTTGGTGGAAGCTTTAGAAGATGATGAAATCAGTGTCAGTTTGCTTCAGTAAATGACCCTTCTAATCAATATCTGTCAGAAATGAGCGTAGTGTGCACGCTCAGCCTGTCGAAATGCATTATTTTGCCTTCTTTTGCAAAGATTAAGTGCAAAAATAAGCATAATATAGCACTCTATCACAAAATATCAATACAGAATGGTATCTGAGGGTAGCTAACGCATACTAGTACTACAGATTTTAGTTCTTAATATATACCTTTATTATCTTAGCATCTTTGCGTGGCCTATCGTTGCCATCTACTTCTAGGTTAGCAATTTTATCTATTACATCAAGGCCATCAATCACTTCGCCGTATGCTGAGTACTCCATATTTAAATGGCGAGCACCACCTACTGTAGCGTAAGCATTTTTCTCTTCGGGGTCGAAGAGAAATTTATTGGGTGAATTTGTAAATGCTGAGTCAATTTGAAACATTATCTGATCCAGTCGATCATTGAAAGCTTGTGGATTACTTACTTTCAATTCTGCCAACTCAGCTTTATAGGGGGTATAGTATTTGCGGGTAGCTGCATTTTTGATAGGCACGTTTACAGCCATTTCCAACGAGTCGAGCCGGCCTTCCGATAGCACTTTGCCATGCACAATGAATATTTGAGACATATCAGATTTCTTCTGTGGGTTTTCGTTGTCTCCACGGCGTGGAGCAGACAGCACTCCTTTTTTGTGGTAGTATTTCTCGTTGAATTCAGGTAGAATCTCCATTGATGTGTCGCCACTACCTACACGCGTTCCTGGACGAGCATTGCGTGTGTCTTGTGCGCCACCTTGTATCATAAAATCCTTAATTACTCTTTGGAAGAGTGTGCCATCAAAATATCCCTTCTTCACCAAATCTAAAAAGTAGGTGGCATGCCGTGGTGCATCGTCGTAGAGCATCACAGTCATGTCGCCATAATTGGTGGATATTACTACTTGTGGATATTTTGTTTGAGCAGTTGCAAAAGCACAACTCAATAGGAGTATTAGCAGTGTGTTTGTTGCTTTCATAAGTCTTTAATTTTTTAGTTTTTGATGTTCGAGACCATCTGGATGGTGTGCTGCAATAACATTGTCAAATAGAGAGTCACGCCCATTATTCTTATCTCTTCATTTATAATTACCCTTCGACAGGCTCAGGGACCAAATTTCAGTGGCCAATTTTCTTTTACCCATCACCCATCACAGAATACCCTGTCATTCTGAACGTAGTGAAGAATATGTAAAAAGAACCAGCAATTTCTATGCTCATCACTCATTACCCATCACTCTTAATTCGGTGCTTTGGTATATATGAACAGAGCAATCACAGAGAAAAGCATATTAGGAATCCATGCAGCAATCATGGGGCTCACCAAACCCGATACAGCAAAGGTGGCACTAATGGTCATAAACAAAATGTAGCCCATACTCAAAGCAAGCCCAATGCCAATATTTAGCCCCGTTCCTCCTTTCACTTTTCTAGCCGAAAGCGATGCGCCTATTAAGGTGAGAATAAACGCCGACATAATAGATGCAAACCTATTGTGATACTCAATCTCGAAAGCTTGCATATTCCCAATTCCTCGTTGTTTCTGACTTTTTACGTAACGCAACAAACCTGGTGTTGTCATTAATTGATGGTCGGTTTCAGAAATTAAAAAGTCGCGTGGCGTTATGTATAGGGTGGTATCAATGGACTCTCCCGAGGTAATAGTTTCTTCCAAACCTTCGAAATCTCTTATCTGATAGTCCTTTATTGTCCAATGGAAAGCCGAATCGTATTCAATTTTACTCGCGGTAAGGCGCGATTCGAGGCGGTTGTCGTCAAATTCGTCTAATGAGAAGCTGTATCCTGTTTTCGTAGCATTGTCGTAACTACCAAAATAAGCAATTACGCCAGGTGCTGCTTGCATCTGAATTTTTGAGGCATAGTCCACACTCTTTTTCTTCACATACTGGTTTTCAAAATTAATACGTTTGATATTTGAGGGGGGTATAATGAAGCTCCCAAACACAAAAGAAGCAAGCGCAATTATTAAGGCTGAAATCATATAGGGTTTCAACAGGCGTTTAAAACTGATTCCGTTTGAAAGTATGGCTATAATCTCAGAGTTGGATGCTAACTTTGAGGTGAAAAAGATGACAGCAATAAAAACGAACAGCGAGCTAAACAGATTGGCATAGTAGGGAATGAAATTGACGTAGTAATCGAAAACTATTGCATACAACGGTGCGTTGTTGCTAATAAAATCGTCAATCTTTTCATTTATATCAAAGACTACCGAAATAGATATAATAAGAACTATTGAGAAAACAAATGTCCCCAAAAACTTCTTTATAATATACCGATCTAGTATGGTTAGCTTAAATATATTCTTCATATTGTCTTTGTTCATTAATAGTGGTTCACCCCACTTAAAGCCCCCACTTTATTGGTCTAAATTTATTATAACCTACGAGTTATATTTTCCATCATCCCCGGTTTCCATGTAGAGAAAGTGCCTGCAATGATATGCTTACGTGCCTCTTTCACTAACCACAAATAGAATGCCAAGTTGTGAACAGATGCTATCTGCAATCCTAAAATCTCATTTGCATTCATGAGGTGGCGCAAATATGCTTTGCTGTAGAGCGCATCTACAATTGAAGCGCCATCTTCTTCAATGGGCGAAAAATCGTCTTTCCACTTAGCATTGCGCATATTGATGATTCCATTTTTAGTGAAAATACGACCATTTCTACCATCGCGGGTGGGCATAATGCAATCAAACATATCCACTCCGCGTTCTATGCCCTCTAGCAAATCGGCAGGAGTTCCTACTCCCATCAAATAGCGAGGTTTGTTTTTTGGTAATATCTCGTTTACCACTTCAATCATTTCAAACATCTTCTCTTTGGGTTCACCCACAGCCAGCCCGCCAATGGCGTTGCCATCTGCTTCTTTAGCTGCTACATTTTCTGCTGCGCGCTTTCTTAAATCCGGATACACACATCCTTGCACAATAGGAAAAAGAGATTGATTAAAACCGTAAGGGCATTCCGTCTCACTAAATCGGCTAATGCAGCGGTCTAGCCAACGCTCCGTCAGCTCCAATGATTTCTTTGCATAGGCATAGTCGGCATCACCTGGTGTGCATTCGTCAAAAGCCATTATGATGTCAGCCCCAATAATGCGCTGTATGTCCATCACTTTCTCGGGCGTGAAGATATGTTTCGACCCATCAATGTGGGAGCGAAACTCCGCCCCTTGTTCGGATAGTTTTCTGATCTCTGTGAGCGAGAAAACCTGAAAGCCTCCACTGTCTGTGAGCATTGGTTTGTTCCAGCTGTTGAATTTATGTAGTCCTCCAGCCTTTTTCAAAATATCCAATCCAGGACGTAAGTATAGATGATACGTATTGCCCAATATTATTTGTGCCTTAATATCCTCTTTTAGTTCATACATCTGCACAGCTTTTACACTGCCAACAGTGCCAACAGGCATAAATATGGGTGTTTCTATCACTCCATGGTCTGTGGTCATGAGACCTGCACGTGCATTGGATGATTTATCGGTGTGTTGTAGTTCGAATTTCAAAATATATCACATTCATTTATAAATGAGCGACAAAGTTAACAAAGTAATTTCTAATGGATATGACAATATTCATAAATAGTTATAATGAAGGGAATAGGAGTCTAGGCAATTGGCAGAAGAAGCAATTATTCAGTACATTCTATACAATACAGACTCTGGGGGCGAGCCAGTATTCTACCAATAGGAATTTCTTTTCTACAAGCAACACATCTGCCAAACTCTGCAGTCCCCACTTTGGTAAGTGTAAACTCCAACGCCGTTAGCTTTGCTTTTGCTTGACGAAGCAGGGCGTTCACTCTACTCATATTGTTCATTGTATCGTTTCTAGAGAGCATATCTACAGCACAGTCAGGGGCAACAGGTTTTGTCTCTTCGGTGTACATTTCAATGAGCTTCGTAGTTTTTGCAATCTCTTCTTTTATGAGCTCTTTCAGCTGAAACTCGCTCAACTCTTTTTCTGCCATTCTGCTTTTCTTTTACTGTTTAAATGAATAAAACATTGCTGGTTCTTTTCTACCCACGGCCAATTTATGAATCAACACCTCCCTAAACTCCAAAAAGGAGGGGCTATTAAATGCTTTCGCATTTTCGGGACACACCTTCACACAGTTGCTACACTGTATGCACTTGTGGGGGTCTATATCTCTGAAGTTTATGAAGTCTATTGCACCCATTGGGCAAGTGTTGGCGCAAATAGCGCACTCTGTGCATTGGTCGTTGGTTTCGGGAAACATCAAGGGTCCTTGTGGACTCTCTTTGTATGGGTGATTTCCTTTTACAGTGAGGGTCTGTTTCGAGAAATCAATAGCATCATTTAGTTGTGTTTTAATCTTTGTAGCAAACTGCGCTGCAATACTCAAGTCATTGGCGTCGGGTCTGTTGGTTGCTACATCGGCAGAGTAGGAGTGTTCGCCAATAAATGCACCTGCGGCAATACCAACGAAGCCTCTTTTCTCGAATAGCTCTTTCAGTTCCAACAAAGCATCATCGTAGTCTCTATTGCCATACGTTACCGTAAAAATGGCTTTGGTGTTGTCGCCTTTGAAGTTGGAAAAGTAATCGGCCATACAACTCGGCATTCTACCTTTATATACTGGCACTCCCACCACAATAAGGTCGTCGTTACCAAAAGTCAACTCTTTGTACAACTCTCTCTTCCGAGGCATTGTCAGGTTATACTCTATGTAGTTTTCATCTAGCCCGCTGGCTATAGTTTGCACTATTTGCTTTGTAGTTTTGGTTGGGCTAAAGTATATTGCGCTCGTTTTGCTCTTCATATCGCAAAGGTCTTATAAAATAGGTAGCGGTGCAACAAAAAGATTTCTTTTATTTTGAGCCTTAGATTTATAGCTTTTACACATTTAGAATCGCATTCAACTGAAAATTATGTATCTTTGTAGTAAACAGAAAGAAAGATTTTAGCTTATGAGTTCACCTTTAGCAGAGCGTTTGCGACCACAAACATTGGATGATTTTGTGGGCCAACAGCACCTCGTTGGCAAAGGATCGGTGTTGCGCAAAATGATTGATTCGGGTAGGATTCCCTCCATTATACTTTGGGGACCACCAGGAGTAGGGAAAACTACGCTTGCCAATATAATATCTAATGTGCTGGAAGCACCTTTTTATAAACTAAGTGCTATTAACTCGGGCGTAAAGGATGTGCGCGATGTAATTGAAAAGGCAGGGAGCAATCGGTTTTTTAATACAGCAGCACCCATTTTGTTTATTGATGAGATTCATCGGTTCAGCAAATCGCAGCAAGACTCGTTGTTGCATGCAGTGGAAACAGGTATTGTAACATTGATAGGTGCAACCACCGAGAACCCCTCGTTCGAAGTGATACGCCCTTTGCTGTCGCGCTGTCAGGTATATGTTTTGAAATCGCTGGAAACAGAAGATTTAGCAGATTTATTGGAAAGAGCCCTTACCAAAGACCTTTTATTAAAACAAAAACAGATTGAGGTAAAAGAGACTACCGCACTGTTTCGGTTCTCTGGAGGAGATGCCCGTAAGCTACTCAATATTATAGATTTGATTGTGGAGGCTGCTGCTGATGACGAGATTGTTATTGACGACCAATTGGTATCGGAGCGATTGCAAGAAAACCCTGCTGCTTATGACAAAGGAGGCGAAATGCACTACGATATCATCTCGGCTTTCATCAAATCTATTCGCGGTAGCGACCCCGATGCGGCTATCTATTGGTTGGCCCGTATGGTGGAGGGTGGCGAGGATCCAAAGTTTATAGCTCGCAGGTTGGTCATATCGGCTTCAGAAGATATTGGTTTGGCCAATCCGAATGCGCTACTACTAGCCAATGCTTGTTTTGATACACTCACAAAAATTGGTTGGCCAGAGGGGCGTATCGTATTGGCACAGGCTACAGTTTATTTGGCTACATCGCCAAAGAGCAACTCTACCTACGCAGCCATCAATAAGGCAATGGCCACTGTGCGCGAAACAGGCAATTTGCCTGTGCCTATGCATTTGCGCAATGCCCCAACTTCGCTAATGAAGGAGTTGGACTATGGCAAGAACTATAAATATGCGCACGATTTTGAAAACAACTTTGTGGAGGATAATTTTTTTCCCGAGCAATTGAAGCAGAAGCATTTTTGGGAGCCACAAGACAATGCAGCCGAGAATAAGATAATGGAATGGATGAAGCGGTTGTGGAAGAATAGGTTTTGACTTGTGCTAATTGTAATAAAGAACACGCGTGTAGGACTAAAGATGACTTGCAAAGGTGCAATAAATGAATGTTGCTACTTGAGGGGAGGGGGGGTAAACCATTATACAAATAATATATTCAACAAAAAATCTAACAAGTACATTATCATGAGGAGAGTTTTTTTAATTATTTTCTTTGTTTCTTTTATCGTAGCAGGTTTTTCGAAACCTGTGTTACCAGAGATAATGAGCGACAATATGGTGTTGCAGCAAAAAACGAATGTAACCATTTGGGGAAGGGCCCATGTGGGTGAAACCATCGTTGTGAAACCATCTTGGTCATCAAGTAGTACACAAGCAACAGTTGGCACAGATGGAGCATGGGTGGTGGCTATTGCCACGCCCGAAGCTAGTTTTACGCCACACTCTATTTCAATTTCAGATGGCGAAGAGGTTGTTCTGAATAATGTTTTGATTGGCGAAGTATGGCTTGCCTCGGGTCAAAGCAATATGGAAATGCCCTTGAGTGGGTTTCGGAACAATCCGATTATGGGTGCAAATGAAGCAATTGCAAACTCGGCCCAAAACAAAGGAATAAGGTTTGCTACCATACCCAAAACTACATCAATGATACCGCAAGAAACTGTGAAAGGCATGTGGAAGGAGTCAAACCCTGCAAATGCAGCACAATTTAGTGCTACAGCTTATCATTTTGCCGAAACGCTTTATAAATCACTGCAAGTTCCTATTGGTATTATAGTATCGAGTTGGGGGGGAACAAGAGTGGAAGGATGGACAAACAAAAAGATACTAGAAACTTATCCAGATGTTGATCTTGATGAGAAAGCAATTGAAGCGCTCAATCCCATGGCCAAGCCCATGCTTATGTATAATGCCATGATTCACCCGCTTATCAATTATACGCTGAAGGGGTTTGTGTGGTATCAAGGCGAGTCTAATGTTGGTAAGCACGAAGTATATGCGCAACGCCTGGCCAACATGGTTGCGTTGTGGCGAAGTGATTGGAACTTGGGCAACCTCCCCTTTTATTACGCCGAGATTGCTCCGTATGAATATGGAGACGGCAAAGCAGCCTACTTAAGAGAGGCACAATACAAAGCGCAAGCTCTTATTGCAAATAGCGGAATGATTTCGACCAATGATCTTGTAGAGGAGTATGAAGCAACCAATATTCACCCCAAGAACAAAACCGATGTTGGCAAAAGACTTGGGTATATGGCCTTGAATGATACATACGGATACAAGGACATTATGGCACGCGGGCCAGAATATAAGTCGATGGAAGTGAAAGATGGAAAGGTAGTTTTGTCTTTCTATCATACAGACAATGGGTTTGCAGGAACCGATGGGTTAGAAGGTTTCGAAATTGCAGGGAGCGATGAGGTTTTTCATCCGGCTACAGCAACCATAAATTATTCGAATAGAACAGTTGTGGTGTCCAACAAAAACATACCCAATCCAACTGCAGTGCGCTACTGTTTTAAGAACTTTCAAATTGGCAATCTCTACAATACAAGAGAACTACCTGCAGTACCTTTTAGAACAGACGAGTTTGAGGTAGAGTGAGATTGATATCTTATCGTGTTTTGGCAAGACGAAAAGCAGTTGTTGCCAAATAGCCCCAGGTACCTTACGAAGTACGCTACGGAACATCTTCTGCTGATAAAGATTTGAGAGCAGTTGAACTTATAATCAATCAATAAATAGGAGCATTATGCAATTACTTAGAAAAATGAAAAACAATAAGAACTGGTCACAACATGGAATGGCAAGGTTGGCTTATAGCTTTACCCTCCTGTTGTGTATTGTCGTATTAGCTTCGTGTGGGAACCAAAAATCAGATCAGAGTAGTCCTACAAACACCTACACTAATCCTGTAATTTCGGGAGATTTCCCCGATCCTACAATCATTAGGGTTGGCAATGTGTACTATGCCGCAGGCACAAGCAACAACTTTGCTCCTAATTACCCGCTGCTCCAATCGAAAGATTTGATCAATTGGGAATCTATCGGGCGCATATTCAATGAAGTACCCGAGTGGGCATCGAACGACTTTTGGGCACCAGAACTTTATTACCAGAATGGTGTGTTTTTTGTTTACTATACTGCCAAACGCAAAGATAATGGTATAGCCTGCATTGGTGTGGCCAGTACTACCGATATTCACAAGGGATTTACAGATCACGGTATCCTTATAGAGTGGGGCGAGGAAGCCATTGATGCCTTTGTGTATAAAGACGATGATGGAAAACTCTATATTACATGGAAAGCTTATGGACTGACGCATGGGCGAGATATTGAGATTTTGGCTTCGCAGATGTCACCCGATGGGTTGAGCCTGGTGGGCAATCATTTCACCCTCACCAATCACGAGTTGGGTTGGCAGGGTGCGGGCGACGAAGGACAGTGTATTGTAAAACGCAATGGCTATTACTACATGTTGTACTCCATTGGCGGCTGTTGCGACAACCGTTGCGATTACCGCCTAATGGTGTCTCGATCCAAGAACTTGCAATCGGGTTGGGAGCAATTTCCCGAGCCTATTCTACAAGGAGGCGATAAGTGGCTTTGTACGGGCCATGGCACTTTGGCAACTACTCCCGATGGGCGAGACTTTTACTTGTACCATGCCTATAATGCCACAGATTTTGAATACATAGGCCGTCAAGGACTGCTCGATGAGGTTGTTTGGAACCAGGAAACAGGATGGCCCTATTTCAAAAATGGAGGCACCCCTAGTACAATGGCTCAAGTGCCTTTCAGCAATAGCGAACAAATGAGAGAGACGCTCTTTCTGGATGACTTTACGACCAACAAAAACGATAAATTGTGGGAGTGGGACATAGATTATCAGAAACCATTGTTCGAGACCATTGGTGGCGAGCTGCATGTTGCCACTTCGTTCAAAGGTGTCAGCTTCTTGGGCACACGTCCCCTTACGGGCAACTACACCATGACTACAGAGATGGTTCCAGCAGAAGGGCTCAGTGGAATTGGTATCTATAGCAATCAAGAAAACATGTTGGCATTGGTTTCCACTCAGTCGGAGCTATTGCTTTATAAAGTAGAGAATGGTGAGAGCGAAATTCAGACACTGCCCATAGAGATAGCAAGCAGCCTGTTTTTGAAGTACCAAGCCATAGACGGAAGGTACATACAATTCTTTTGGTCGGACAATGGCGAGAGTTGGACTCCTTTCGGTTGGGCCGAAAACGATGTAATTGATGGCAGTTTTCTTCCACAATGGGGCTTTTCTCCTCGTGCAGGCTTTATTGTTAAAGGCGCAAATGATGAGGTGAGGTATAAATCCCTAGAAATTGGCTACGAATTTAAATAAGATGTAAGGCCAAGCGCTAAGACCACCCAACAAATTGATAAAAAAAGCACCCCTTTCCATTGTGAGAGGGGTGTTTTTTGGGTGAACAAGGCCACTTATCCACGAAGAAAAGCCATTTCCTTAGGTAAGGAGACCCCTTTTCCTTGAAGAAAAGCACTCTCCTGAGGTAAGGAGGCCACTTATCCGCAAAGAAAAGCCCTCTCCTGAAGTAAGGAGGGCACTTATCCGCGAAGAAAAGCACCCTCCTGAAGTACGGAGGGCACTTATCCGCAAAGAAAAGCACCCTCTGGAATGTATGGATGGCTACTTATACTTCATCCATTTAAT
>CAYVLC010000002.1:0-6158 GCA_964452155.1 uncultured Dysgonomonadaceae bacterium | reverse complement strand
AAGAAAAGCACCCTCTGGAATGTATGGATGGCTACTTATACTTCATCCATTTAATGATTTCTTTTATGCTTGGCTTCTTGCCATACATCAAAATACCAACCCTATAAATCTTGGCCGCCATTACCGATGTCAGTATAAACGATCCATACAGCAATACCACCGAGAGCAATTTCTCCCACAATGGCACACCAAATGGTAGGCGCACCATCATCACAATGGGCGAGGTGATGGGTATGAGCGAGCACCAGAAGGCCAACGGTCCATCGGGATTGTTGATACTGTAGAACCCTGCATAAAATGCAAACAGCATGAGGATGGTAATGGGTGTCATAAACTGTTGTGTGTCTTCTTCGTTGTCAACTGCCGAGCCAATGGTAGCAAATATAGATGCAAACATCACAAACCCGCCAATGAAATAGATGAGGAAATAAAAGATAATCTCGAACCAGTTTACAGACATTATAGATGCCAGCGCACCTTCTATGTCCATGCCTGCCATGCCGCCCATTTGGCCACTAGCTGCTGCCATTTCTGATGCTTGCTGGGGGTTGGTCAAGAAAAACGAGGCGCCTGTAAAGAGCAGGGCCAGCATGACTCCCCAAAAAACTAGCTGTGTGATACCTACCAAGCCTATACCAATGATTTTCCCGATGAGCATATAAACAGGTTTCACCGACGAAATCATTACTTCTACAATGCGGCTTCTCTTTTCTTCCATAACGGCCTGCATCACCATGCTACCATATATCATGATAAACATATAGATGAGAATCGTAAAACCACCCCCCACAATAGATGCTACTACGGTAGATGTTTCGGAGATGGTTCCATCGTCGCCCCACCGCATGGTAGAGAGCGATATGTTGTTGTCAGACTCGATAATGTTTTTTACTTGGGCTATCGTCTTACTGTCCACATTGTCTGCATGCGACAGCACTTCTAACTTCTGCTCCGTAACTTTTTCCGATAGTGTTCTTTCTATCGAGAGCAGCAAGTCCATGGGTGCTTGCTTTTCAGACAATAGGCTCACCGCCTTTGGGTTTTTGTTCAGGTCGGCAGTTATTTGCAAAATTGCATACACATCTTTGCCCAGGCGCAATTGTTGGTCGGTGGCGTGGCCTTGGCCTTGGGCCAATAGTTCGTATTCGTAGTGAGGCGTGCTCTCGAATTCCGAGGCGTATATACCCGATTCGTCAATCACAACAATCTTGCGTACCCCCGAATCTTTTATTGTAGATAGCCAGTAAGGCACAAACACCAATGCCGTGAAAAGAAACGGCATGAAAATAGTGAGCAGAATGAAGGATTTCTTTGTAACGCGCGATATGTATTCGCGTGCTATTATTATTTTTAGTGCGTTCATATATAGGGTGGTTGTTTTACTTTGTTACGGTTTCAATAAATACTTCGTTCATGGTAGGAAGCTCTTCTTCAAACGATGCTATTTTATACCTGTCAAGCATCAGCTTTATCAGTTGAGACTGGTCCATATCCAATGGCTTGCCAACCCGTATATCGGTAAACTCGTTGTACCTCTCGTTCGAGAGCAGCTCCAAATTCAACCCCTCGTTGTCAAACTCATGCGTAAGGAGTCTAAATTTGTAGATATCTTTCTTGTGCTCATTGCGCAGGTTGTACACACTGCCTTGCAACACCACTTCCGATTTATTGATAAGTGCTATTTCGTCGCACAAAGCCTCTACCGACTCCATGTTGTGGGTCGATAGGATAATGGTTTTGCCCTGGGCTTTTAGTTTCAGCATCTCTTGTTTTATCAACTCAGCGTTCACGGGGTCGAACCCACTAAAGGGTTCGTCAAATATTAATAAATCTGGATTGTGAATAATGGTAGATATAAACTGCACCTTCTGTTGCATTCCCTTCGATAGCTCCTCTACCTTACGGTTGTACCAACCCATTATTTCGAACTTCCTGAACCAGCGTACTATCTCCCTGTGTGCATCGTCGCGCGACATACCTTTCAGTCGTGCCAGATACATGGCCTGTTCGCCCACTTTCATTTTCTTGTATAGTCCGCGCTCTTCGGGCAGATATCCTATTTTGTAGATATCTTCTCTCTTTAGCAGACTTCCGTTTAGCAACACCTCGCCACTATCGGGAGCTGTGATGCGGGTAATAATACGAATCAGGGTGGTTTTGCCTGCACCGTTTGGTCCTAGAAGACCAAAAACTGCACCCTCTGGCACACGAATGCTTACTTTGTTTAGTGCCAGATGTTGCGAAAATTGCTTAACCACATCTTTAGTCTCGACATAATGCATATAAAGTATTTGTTAGGGGGGTTATATTAGTAGTAAATAGCAAGGGGGGGGGGTAAGTTATCAGTCGTTATTCAGAATAATAGCTCTTCCATCTTGCCTCTCTCCTATTTAGTATTTTAGTATTACTTGCTCGCCAAGCATTTTGGCCAGCAGTTTCTTAATCTCTTCTAGTTTCTTTTTCTCTTCCAATAGTTTCAGTGTAGTTTCAAAATCATTTTGCTTCTGAGCTTCTTTAATTTTTTTCATCACCACAGATATTTGTTGCATGATGTAAGCATTCTTCAGCTCAGTTGTCACTCTTGGTATTAATATCTCCAAAGAGTTTTGCTCCAACAGTTTCGAGTTCTCATCATCTAGCTCTTCACCCAGTGCTTTGGCATGAATTTTACTTAGTTGGTACTTATCGCTCAGCATTTCTGCAGCCAGTTTGCTTATATTTGAGTTGGCATGCGTCATAAAATACTTAGCAGGCACAAAGTCCTCGTTGGCCGATTCTCTATACGCCTCTTCAAATATTTGAGCATAGATAGCGTTGGTCACTTTTATGTTGTCGCGCTCCAAATCGAAATACACAAACGCTATTACAGTGCTACCTTCCTCCACCAAAACATCTATTTCTTCAGAATGTTTATCTTTCTTATATTTTTCGAAGCGTTGAAAAATCTTGGTCATCCCATAGCGCACTATGTAGCGGGCAATCTCTCGCTCTATATTGTCGATACGCAATTCTTTGCGCGACATGCCCGCTTGCCTATCTTTATTGGCAGGTGCTTCTGCCGATGAGGGCGTGGCGTGTTGCGCCTCTCTGCCCAATGGGCTGCTACTACCAGTTTGAGAGGGCCTATTTCTTTGGTCGTATTGCCTCAGTCGTATTTTGTTTACCTCCTGGATCAACAACTTTTCGTTTATCTCCAATAGGTTGGCACTATCCTTCACATATACAGATCGTTTTATACCATCGGGGATAAGGGCAATGCTCTGCACAATATTCGTGATAAGTCCGGCACGTTTCACGGGGTCGTTTTTGGTCTCTTCGAGCAGCAACTGAGCTTTAAAGCGAATAAAGTCCACTTCATTCTCTGCAATATATCTATTGAAACTTTCTGCATTTTGCTTGCGCGCAAACGAATCGGGGTCTTCTCCTTTGGGCAGTAGCACCACTTTCACATTTAGCCCCTCTTCAAGCAACAAGTCTATTCCTCTCAATGCGGCTGTTATTCCTGCAGCATCTCCATCATAGAGCACAGTCATGTTTTGAGTAAAACGGCGTATGAGTCTTATCTGTCCTGTTGTGAGGGCCGTCCCCGAAGAAGATACAACATTCTCTATCCCTGCCTGATGCATAGACAACACATCGGTGTAGCCCTCTACCATAAAACAGCGGTCTTCTTTCACAATGGCCCTTTTGGCAAAGTATAGGCCGTATAGCTCTCTGCTCTTCGAGTATATTTCGCTCTCGGGCGAGTTCACATATTTGGCTAGCTTGTCTGCTTGTCGCAATATGCGCCCCCCAAATGCAACCACCTTGCCCGACAGTGTATGAACGGGAAAGATAACCCGACCACGAAATCGGTCATACAACGGGCCATTGTTTTCTCCCCCCGCTACCAATCCAGTTCTAATTAGTAGGTCTTTCTTATACCCCAAGCGCATAGCTTCGCCAGAAAATGCATTGCGCTGTTCTAGGGCGTAGCCCAATTCAAACTTCTTTACTATGTCGTCTCTAAAACCACGTTCCTTAAAATAGGAGAGCCCAATACTTGTACCCTCGGGGTTGCTATAGAGCAAATTGTGGAAATAGGTGCGGGCGTAGTCATTAATAATGAACATGCTCTCGCGCTCGCTCTCCAATACTTTCTCTTCGTCGGTGAGTTCTCTCTCTCTTACCTCTATGTTGTATTTCTTTGCAAGATACTTTAGTGCTTCGTAGTACGACAACTGCTCGTGCTTCATAATAAAATGAACAGCAGTGCCACCTTCGCCACAAGAAAAGCATTTGCAAATATTTTTTGAGGGAGATACCGAAAAGGATGGTGTCCGATCGTCGTGAAATGGGCACAGACCTACATAATTCACTCCTTTTTTCTTGAGTGTAACAAAGTCAGAGACTACATCTACAATCTGTGCAGCGTCTTGAATACGGTCTATAGTTGCTTTATCAATCATTTTGGGGTTACGAAATTAGCTATTTAAGTTGTAAATAAATTACAAATAGAGAAAATAATCTTATATTTGCGCTAATCTAATCTATTATATAGAGCTAATCAAAAAATAATCAATCATGGATACAATTAACTGGTCAAACTTATCGTTCGGTTACATGAAAACCGATTACAATGTGCGCATGCATTACAGCAATGGGCAATGGAGCCAACCCGAACTAGAGACTTCAGAGTTCTTAACCATACACATGGCTGCCACTTGCTTGCATTACGGGCAAGAGGCCTTCGAGGGTATGAAAGCTTTTAGAGGGAAGGACAACAAAATTCGTCTGTTCAGAATGCGCGACAATGCCCTTCGTCTGCAAAACTCCTGCAATGGCATCATGATGGCCGAACTTCCTGTTGAACTATTTGAAGAGAGCATACTCAAGGCCGTAAAAGCAAACGAACGATTTGTACCGCCTTATGAAAGCGGAGCATCACTTTATATTCGCCCATTGTTGTTTGGCACTAGTGCACAAGTAGGCGTAAAACCCGCAGATGAATATACATTCTTGGTGTTTGTTACGCCCGTGGGCCCTTATTTCAAAGAAGGATTCAAACCTACCCCCATGGCCATTATGCGCGAGTATGATAGAGCTGCCCCGCTAGGCACAGGAACATTCAAAGTGGGTGGTAATTATGCTGCCAGCATGCAATCTGGTACTAAGGCTGCCAAAATGGGTTACTCCGCTGTTGTTTACTTAGATGCCAAAGAGAAGAAATATATCGACGAATGTGGCCCTGCCAACTTCTTCGGAATAAAAGACAATACTTACATCACTCCCAAGTCAACTTCTATTCTTCCATCTATCACCAACAAGAGTTTAATCCAGCTGGCCCAAGATATGGGTCTGAAAGTTGAGCGCCGACCAGTTCCAGTTGAAGAGTTGGCTACATTTGAAGAAGCAGGTGCTTGCGGTACGGCTGCCGTTATCAGTCCTATTTTAAGAATAGACGACCTAGATGCCAAGAAGACTTACGAGTTTTGCAAAGATGGACAACCAGGTGCTATCTCAAAGAAACTATACGACAAACTGCGTGCCATACAATATGGCGACGAGCCAGATGTGCACGGTTGGGTTACGATTTTACCGTAAAATCTACTAATTACCTGTTATTTTAAAAGCCACTTTTATTAAGGTGGTTTTTTTTTGCTCTTATTATACTAGAGTAGATGCTCGCGTGGGCGCAAGTTCTTAATGTGTCTATTTGCTGTAGCTAGAGTACTTATATACTCTTGTATCCTTCGTTTAAATCTTGCAACTCTAAATATGTTTTACTTTTAAAAAGAGCACCTACTGCTTTTCTTCTTTTAAAAAAGTTGTTTTACTAAAACACAGCCATTAATTAAAAGAAATACAAATGTCTCCTCTGAGAACAAAGGGGCTTGGTGTTAATCGTTTTCTATCAGTGAGACAGCATAATAGGTTTTCATCAAATGATATTTAACAAAATATTAAGACATTGCATCTAATTGAAATTATGAATAACTTTAGTTAAAAGGTAAACCCTACAACCAAACTCAATAATTTAGCGTTTAGCTTATTAGTTGTTATAGCAACAGTAAGCTTATTGTTAAAATAGAGCCAGTAGGTTTGTATTCTTTTTTTTGCATTCTTTTTTTTGTATTTTTGCATAGTTAAGAAACCACATAGATAAACGGTTTGCTCTT
>CAYVLC010000001.1:46118-66052 GCA_964452155.1 uncultured Dysgonomonadaceae bacterium | reverse complement strand
ATTGTGAATTTAGCATTTCTAATGACAATACTGCAAATAAAGCTGTAGAGGCACGCAATGCCCCTTCGTCTATAAGGAAAGTAGGTGTGTGCAACTTACCCAAACTGCCACTGCCTGCTACACCAAAACGGTAATAGCAGCCCTTGTATTGCTCAGTAAAGAAGCCGAAATCATCGGCTGTCATTCGTTTCGGGAATTCAGCTACATTTTCTTGTCCAACTAATTTAATTGCAATCTTTTCTATACGCTCTGTTACCTCCTCATTGCTTATAGTACACGGATATCCGCTAGGAATTGTCACTTCACATGCACATCCATAAGCAGATGCTGTTGAATCTGCTATTTGAGGAATAATAGCGAGCATAGCTTGCCTATCCGCTTCGTTCATGCAGCGCAACGATCCAGCAAGGGTTACCTCACCAGGTAGCACATTGGTGGCTCCATCTGCTATAAATTTACCAAACGACAGCACTATCGGGTTGAAGGGATTGCTCCTTCGGCTCACTATCTGCTGCATGGCAACAATAATATTTGATGCAGCCAGCACCGTATCGTTGAGCTCATGAGGCAATGCTCCGTGTCCGCCCTGCCCTTTTACTCTTATATGTACCTCATCTGCAGAGGCCATAATCACTCCCGACTGGAAAGCTACCTTACCAGCAGGCAAATCTATATATGCATGTTGTTTTACAATAAACTCAGGAGCATGATCTTTAAAAACACCAGCCTTCAGCATTTTAAAAGCACCACTGGGAGACTGCTCTTCGGCAGGCTGAAAAACAAATAAAACTGTTCCTCCAAAATCTTTCTTGTGCTGTTTTATCAACTTTGCAGCCCCCATCAATGATGCTACTTGTGCATCGTGTCCACAAGCATGCATTGTCTTTTTGTTGATAGACTTGTAGGGTACATTATTTTCTTCTTCAATGGGCAATGCATCCATATCTGCACACAAAGCTATGTGCCTATCTGAAGCAAAAGCCTCTCCCTCAACTTTTGCTAATATACCGTATCCACCTATGTTGTTGCGATAAGATATGCCCTCAGCATCGAGAAAGCGTGTGATATATTCACTCGTGTTTTTTTCTTGATAAGAGAGTTCTGGATGTTGGTGCAAATAGCGATAATGACTTACAACTTCTAAGAAAAGCTCATTGGCTTCTTGCTTTATCATATCTATGAGGCTCATTTTTATAATTGTTTATTTCAGATAAATCAAATATACTTCATTTTGCAGACCAAACACAAAAACTATAATCACAAACTGCTATAAGATAAGGTATATAGGGTTGTTTTCTTAGTTTAATATTTTGAAAGCTAAACACTACACTAGCAAATCTTTTCTTAAAAGAGTTATTGTAATATATGACAGATTGCGAGTGTAAGTGTTTAGTTTTTTCCGATTATAAATACTATTTAGTTCAATTTGTGTATAACCAAACCCGACCTTAATTTGGGTTCGAACCAGGTAGTTTTTGGAGGCATTATGTTTCCTGTGTCTGCAATAGTCATCAACTGTTTCATCGAAACAGGATATAGTGCCATAGCAAAGGCCATCTCTCCACTGTCCACTCGTTTCTTCAACTCATTGAGCCCTCTTATACCTCCCACAAAATCTATGCGGGTGTCGGTTCTAAGGTCTTTTATGCCAAGTATTTCGTCTAATATCAAGTTGGAAGTAATGGTTACGTCCAGTTGTTCTATCGGATCGTCATCATTGTAAGTTCCATCTTTTGCTGTTAAGTTATATCCTTTGCCATCTACATAAATAGAAAGATTATGCAACGCTTTTGGTCTCACAATATCGGTTCCTGTTGGTTCTACCTCGAAGTTTTCCTCCAGTTTCTCCAACAATTCAGCAGGAGTCAACCCATTCAAGTCTTTCACTACACGATTGTAATCGATAATAGTGAGATGACTATCCGGAAAACAAACTGCCATGAAATAATTGTACTCTTCATTGCCAGTATGAGTGGGGTTTTGCTTGGCCTTTTCTGCACCCACCAATGCTGCTGCTGCAGAACGATGGTGCCCGTCGGCAATGTACATTGCTGGAAATGATGCAAATACATTAGTTATTTTTTGGATATCATCCATATCAGAAACTAGCCAAAAGTGGTGTCCTACTCCATCAGCAGAAACAAAGTCGTACTCGGCTTTTTGCTCAATTACCTTTTCAACAATTTTGTTAATTTCTTCGTTCTCAGGATAAGAATAAAAGACAGGCTCTATGTTTGCATTATTTACTCGCACGTGTTTCATACGGTCTTCTTCTTTGTCTTTGCGAGTCAATTCGTGCTTTTTAATTTTCCCACTCATATAATCGTCCACGTGTGCACAAACCACCAACCCATATTGCGTTTTCTCGCTCATTGTTTGTGCATATATATAGTACATCTCTTCCTCGTCTTGCACAAGCCAACCTTTGCGCTGAAACATGTTGAAGTTTTCTAAAGCTTTTTTATACACATCTTCGTCATGCTCATCTTTACCAACAGGAAAATCAATTTCAGGCTTTATAATTCGATACAAAGATTTCTCATTGCCAGCCGCTTCTGCACGTGCTTCTTCAGAATTCAACACATCGTAAGGACGTGATGCAACTTCCGACACAAATTTCTTAGGTGGACGTACGCCACGAAATGGTTTAATTACTGCCATAGTTGTAAGATTATTGTTTTCATTAAAAATTAAATTAAAGGATATTCATGATAGTTTCATCCTTTTTTGCTCTTTGCTTTACTATTAAACGAAATAGTAGATACACAAAATTACACATTTTTGAGCACAAAATGTTCTGACCAAGAAGAAATATACTACTTATTTAATCGGTTTGCACAACACCCACCTACTATGCATAGGCAACTACGAGCATAACACCAGTGTAATTAACTATTCAGGAGTCTTATCAACGATTCTAAGAGTGTTTATTAGAACTACAATTTGGAGCACAATCTATACTGAGCTTTCTGTTTTTTGAACCTGCAATGTAATATCGAGAAACGAAAAGTAAGTGAAGATGTGTAAAATTAGAAAACTTTTTATCTGAAATATCGTTTGACTAAAATAACGGCCAAAACAACATTTTAAAAAAGTTCGTAAAATGCTTTTCAACTCTCTTGATTTTGCCATTTTCTTGCCTATTGTGTTTTTTCTTTATTGGTTTATCTTGAAGAAAAACATTAGATTGCAAAATCTTTTGATTGTGCTAGCCAGCTATGTGTTTTATGGCTGGTGGGATTGGAGGTTCTTGTCGCTCATTGTTTTTAGTACAGTGGTTGACTACACAATAGGGATTAAACTAGGCACTGAACAGAAAGCACTGAACCGCAAAGTGTTGCTTTGGACTAGTATAGCGGTAAACCTCGGATTTTTAGGATTCTTCAAATACTACAATTTCTTTATTGATAATTTTACTGAAGCTTTTTCCTTCTTCGGACAAGGAGTAAATATCAATTCGCTTAACATCATTTTACCAGTAGGTATAAGCTTCTACACTTTCCAAACATTGAGTTACAGCATAGATGTTTATAGGAAAAAGATGAAACCTACTACCGATTTTATTGCTTTTTCGGCATTTGTTAGTTTTTTTCCACAACTTGTTGCTGGCCCTATTGAGCGAGCCAAGCATTTGTTGCCACAGTTCTTTAAAGAAAGAACTTTCAATTATCACAAGGCTGTAGATGGTATGCGACAAATTTTGTGGGGTCTTTTCAAAAAAGTAGTTATTGCCGATAATGCAGCACAATTTGCCAATCTTATTTTCAATAATTCTACTGACTACTCTGGTAGCACACTGCTGTTGGGTGCAATATTTTTCACCTTTCAGATATACGGCGATTTCTCTGGATATTCTGATATAGCCATTGGCACATCGCGCCTACTTGGTTTCGACTTGATGCGGAATTTTGATTTTCCTTATTTTTCTAGAAACATTGCAGAGTTTTGGAGAAGATGGCATATCTCGCTCTCAACATGGTTTAGAGACTACCTATACATACCTCTTGGAGGAAGCAGAGGAAGCACATGGATGAAAATCCGCAACACTTTTATAATCTTCTTGGTAAGTGGTCTATGGCATGGTTCCAACTGGACCTTTATTGTGTGGGGCGCACTCAATGCCATCTATTTCTTGCCACTACTGCTCACAAATAAAAACAGAGCCTACCTGGGGGCTATTGCCGAAAACACCACCTTCCCTACGGCTCACGAGTTTGCTATGATGCTAGGCACTTTTGCACTAACAGTGCTAGCTTGGATTTTCTTCAGAGCAGAAAGTGTGGGCCATGCATTGAGCATTATTTCCGAAATATTCTCTAGTTCGCTTTTCACTTTGCCCTCTTTCGAAGGCAAAAAAGCAGCTTTTACTACCCTTCTTTTCATTGCTGCTTTTTTGATTTTTGAGTGGAATGGACGCAAAGAGGAGTATGCTATTGCTAGCTTGGGGCTTACTTGGAAAAGACCCGTCCGCTATGCTTTCTATTACAGTATAATGTTTGCTCTAGTATGGTTTAGGGGGCAACAACAAGAGTTTATCTACTTTCAATTCTAAAAGAATATGCGTAACTTTTTAAAAAAAAATTTACTGTTTTTTCTTGTCCCTTTGGCCATAATAGCACTTATTGATACCACACTAAGATTGCAAAACACTCTCTATAAAGAGAAATACGAGGGTGCGAAAAAAACAGCAGATTCTATAGAAATACTGATACTCGGAACATCGCACGCTACTTATGCTATCAATCCAGAAGTTTTTGATTTGTATGCATACAACATTGCCAATTTGGCTCAAAGCATCTATTTTGATAAGCGAATAACTCTTTCGTTACTACCAAAGCTATCCAAATTAAAATACGTATTTATTAGCATAGACTATCACTCATTGGCCTTTTCGAGCCAATTCAATAGAGACTTCTGGTCGTACTATGGCAATGGTATAAAATACAAAAACACCAAATACTTATTTGCCAATCTCTCGCCTACATTATTTGGCTATACACCTAAAGTAGCTTATGCAATGATCAAAAAAAGAGCACTCAATCGTTGGAGATATGGCAAGAGTGCACTCAATTTTGATGTTCAAAAAGGTGTCGATGTATATAAGCCTGCTGTAAAAGGCTACATCGCTTTTGAGGGGAGAGATAGCACCAACTTTACACAAGATGCTTTTGAGTTTCTAAGTAACTCCTACACTGAAATAATAGATAAGTCAGACGAGAAAGAAGAAATACTGGCAGATTTAGATGACTTTATCAATATATTGCTAAAAACCAATGTTGTACCAATTATAATAACTGCACCCACCTTCTTAGGATACAACCAACACCTCAACGAACTTCATATAAATACCAATATTGAAGCTGGTAAACAGCTGGCAGATAAGTATGGCATTGAATATTGGGATTTTTACAATTCTACGTTGTTTCATATAGACGACTTCTACGACATGGAACACTTGAACAGAGAGGGAGCTCTAAAATTTAGCACCATGCTCAATGATTCAATTAACAAAATTGAAAGAAATATGGGTACTACAAATTAGTTTTTCTAATACCTGTGTTATGGAAGTAATAGACTAACTGTTTTATTGTAGTTATCTCTTACATATTATAATAATATCAGATTTATAAATAAAAAAATAGGCAAAAAAAAGCACAAAAGAGCTCACAATGAATCAAATTAAGATACTTCTAAACTATTGACAATCTAAAACGTTTAATTGTTAACAAACAAATAACAAACACTTTATAGAGTAATCGACCATTTAATACAAACAATTAAATTATGAACAATCTTTTTTTGAAACAAATTAAACAATCTGTAAAACACTGGTATTTCCATCTCATTATAGGTCTCATTTTTATTGCTGTGGGCATTTGGGCCTTCGTATCACCTATACAGTCTTATGCTGCACTCACAATTGTGTTTAGCATATCATTTCTAATCTCGGGAATGATGGAGGTGTTTTTTGCAATATCTAATAGAAAAGTACTCGAAAATTGGGGCTGGACATTAGCACTAGGTATCTTTACAACATTGATAGGTGCTATGCTTGTGTCAAATCCTGCAATATCGGCCCTTACTCTTCCTCTTTATGTGGGCTTTATGCTCATGTTGCATTCGTTTTGGGCGGTTGGCTCTGCTTTCGATTTAAAGGATTATGGCGTTAAAGGTTGGCGCATATCGTTAATAATTGGAGTGTTAGGAGTGCTTTTTGCAGCACTGCTTATCATAAGGCCAGTCATAGGGAGCATTACCATTGTTGTTTGGACAGGACTAGCACTAATTGCAAGTGGAACATTCAATCTGTTTTTGTCTAACAAAATGAGGAAGATACATAAGAACTGGGACAATATTACGACAGCAACAAAAACCAAGTTAGATGAAGCTCAAGCTCTTTTTTGGAAAGAGTTTAGCTCAAAGTAGCCTAAGATAATAGATATCAATATAAAAAATTGAATAAAGGCCAATAGCTTAAATCGTAGAATGATCTTTCACAATCTATTTGTGAAGCAATTGATTTAAGCAATTGTTTTATAATTAACTTTTAAGCAAACCGGTTATGAATACTTATCTTGTAGCACTCTACTCCTTGCTTGTAGTATTAGTTTGTATCAACATACTTGTAAACACAGAAACACCCAGCAAGGCACTAGGATATTTGCTACTCGTGATTTCATTTCCAGTGATAGGAATTGTAATATACCTAAGCGTAGGATTAAATTATCGCAAGAAAGAACTTTACCAAAAAAAACTCAAAATAGATGATTTAGAATATCCTACACTCGAGAAACAAGCAGATGCGCTTTCAAGAGCTACTTTATTAAAAAACAAAGAGAAGATTGGTAATTTCTATCAAATGGCTTCTTTTTCAAAAACCAAAAACTTTACCTCTAGCAACAACAAGGCTACAATATTGGTGAATGGAGAAACAAAGTTTCCAGACGTATTAGAGAGCATGCGGTGTGCAAAGCACCACATTCATATAGAGTACTATATATATGCAAATGATACCATTGGCAATGAGTTGGCGCATGTACTCATAGAGAAAGCCAAAGAGGGTGTAGAGGTGCGGTTTATATATGATGACTTTGGCAGTAGAGGTATTCGCAAAAACATTGCTCGCCAACTTAGAGAGGCAGGTGTGGAGGCCTATCCATTTTACAAAATAAACTTGATTATGTTTGCCAATAGGCTAAACTATCGCAATCATCGCAAAATTATAGTAATAGATGGCACGGTGGGCTATGTTGGAGGCATTAATGTGTCGGACAACTACATCAATGAAGATGAAGATAAACTCTATTGGCGCGATACTCATTTAAAAATTGAGGGCACCGCTGTAGTCAATCTTCAAACCACTTTTCTCACAGATTGGAACTTTTGTGCAAATCAGAAAATCCCCTATTCCAATAATTATTTCCCCATGGAAAACGAGAATAGAATATTTGGCAATCATCTGGTGCAAATTGTGACAAGCGGGCCTGATTCTAAATATCCCAAAATAAAATTTACACTCATTCAAGCAATATTAAACGCTAAACATGAAATCTGCATCACATCTCCCTATTTCATTCCCGACAAATCTTTTCTGGATGCAATAAATATAGCTGCACTAAGCGGTATAGACGTAAAAATGCTACTACCCACCAAATCGGATTCTTTTATTGTTAATACTACTACCCAATCTTATTTTGAAGAACTAATAAATGCTGGGGTCAAAATATATACCTATAACAAAGGTTTTGTTCACGCTAAAACTATGATTTGCGACCAGAAAATTGCCATTATTGGCACAGCCAACTTAGATAACAGAAGTTTTGACTTGAATTTCGAAATAAATGCAATTCTATATGATGAAGAGATAGCTTCTGAGCTAAAAGAAATCTACGATAAAGACCTTGCCTTTTCAACACAAGTAGAGCAGGAGGAGTGGGCCCAACGGCCTTTGTATATGAAGCTGCTGGAGAAAGTATTGCATCTGTTTTCGTCGCTCATGTAAGAGGCCTTTAAGCGCAATATTTAAACAAACTACACAGTAAAAGAAACAACTTAATAATCAGAACCCTCATATCCCATAATGTTTTGTATTTTTGTGTTTCACACAAATCAAATGGAGACAGATAAGTAGATGGTCTATATTATATAACACCAATGGTACATCTCCATTATACTCAAGGAAACAGTTTATTGCATTATGGATTACTCAAACACTTACACTGCTCTAAAAGAGCTCTTCGCACTGTCAGAAACTGATAAAGAGTTTGACACAATTGAGCTGCACGACATAGAATTTGTTTCTGAATCATTTGGTGTTTTGCCAGGTATTGAAGAGTACAGATGCAATACGCACAATATGACACACAATGAAGAGCTTTTGTTCTACTCAGAAAATGGCACCGCAAACAACAGTGTGCACATCAAAGATATCTTTGCAAAAAGCAACCGAACCTTCAACTACCAGATTGTGAAGCCAAAAGGAAAAGAAAGGGCCAAGAGAGTTGTATTGTTGTTTCATGGTTTCAATGAGAGAGATTGGAGCAAATACCTACCTTGGGCCAAGGCCATAAGCGATGGCACCAAAAGTGCAGTTGTTTTATTCCCAATAGCATTTCACATGCAAAGAGCGCCAAAAGAGTGGAGCAATACCAGAGAAATGTTTAAACTGAGCGAAGAGAGAAAGCTGATATACCCCAATATAGAAAACTCGAGCCTAACCAACGTGGCAGTAAGTACGCGCTTGCATGCCATGCCGCATAGGGTATTGTGGTCGGGGCTGCAAACCTACAACGATGTGCTTCAATTGATAAAAACTATCAAAAAAGACAACAACATGCATATCGACAAGGAAGCTCGCTTCGATATGTTCTCGTTTTCTGTAGGTGGTTTTCTTGCACAAGTATTAAAAATGAGCAACCACAACAATTACTTCGAGCACTCAAAAGTATGCCTGTTTTGTAGTGGTGCTACATTCAACAATCAGGCTCCCTCATCAAAGTTTATTCTTGATAGCGAAACAGATGCTGCACTATATGCATACTTGGTAGAAGATTTAGACGAAATATTAAAGAAAGACGCTGTACTGTACCATTACCTAAAAGGAGGTTTCTTGCCTGGGAAAATATTCTATGCCCTAATAGACTATAATAAGGAGAGAGAGTTTAGAGAAGGTATGCTCATGAAATACGAAGATCAATTTTATGCTATATCGCTCACCAAAGATGATATTGTAAGTCCACATCAAATACTAAAAACGCTAAAGGGTGCCAACAAGGACATTGCTATTCGCGTTGATGAATTGGATTTTGAATACAATTACATACACGAAAACCCCTTCCCTGTAATAGCTGTAGATAAGGCGAAGGTGGATAAAAGTTTTGAAATGATGTTTGAGAAAGTCTGTAAGTTTTATAATGAATAACTGACACCTAAAACTGATGCCTCTACCAATATATTGATTGTTTTTGGAGCTTTGCCTTACTTAGCACCAAAATGTTTTGTATTTTTGTTTATAATATTGGCAGCAACGACAAGAGCAGAACAAGTGGTTGAAATAAACACCAATGATACAACAGCACTTTTTTCAGGAAAAAAAATACAATTTGCATTATGAACTACTCTAAGAACTACATGGCTCTAAAAAAGCTATTCGCATCTATAAAAACATACAAAGAGTTTGATACAATTGAGTTGCACAACATAGAGTTCGAATCTGCATCGTGTGGTATTTTGCCAGGAAAAAAAGTGTACAAGTGCGACATCCACAATGTTTCTTTGAAAGAAGAGTTTTCGTTCTATACCGAAATTGGCACAATAGATAAAAATGTACACATCAAAGATATTTTTGTAAAAGAAAACCAATGCTTTCAGTATCAAATTATAAAGCCAAAAAGAATAGATAAAACTAAGAAAGCAGTTTTTATGTTTCATGGTTTCAACGAGAAAGATTGGACTAAATATTTGCCATGGGCAAAAGCTATTTGCGATGGAACGGGTAGTGCTGTCATTCTTTTCCCCATTGCTTTTCACATGCAACGTGCACCCACACAATGGAGCGACAAAAGAGAGATGTATAGACTAAGCGAACACCGAAAAGAGAAATTCCCACATATTGTCAACTCCACACTATCTAATGTTGCCATTAGTATGCGACTGCACGCCATGCCTCAACGATTTATCTGGTCGGGGCTGCAGACATATTACGATGTGATACAGCTAATTGACGATATCAAACAAGGTAATAACGAACATATCCACAAAGATTTCGATTTCAACATATTTGCCTATTCCATTGGTGGGTTTCTGGCACAAATATTAAAACTGACGAACCACAACAATTACTTCGAAAAATCTAAAGTATGCCTTTTTTGTAGTGGTGCTACATTCAACAGACTTTCTCCCGTGTCGAAATTCATCTTGGACAGCGAGGCAAATGTAGCTTTGTACTCTTATCTGGTAGAGCATTTCGACAAAATGCTCGAAAAAGATGATGTGCTACACCATTTTATTAAAGACGACCATTTGGAGGGAGAAATATTCTCGGGCATGCTCGACTATCAGAAGATGAGACCATTTAGGGAGCAACTATTAAAAAAGTACGAGCACCAGATTTATGCCATAACACTTACTAAAGACGAAGTAATACCCTCGTTCGAAGTAATGAATACACTAAAAGGAGCCTATCGTGATATTAAAATAAAAATGGATGAAATGGATTTTGAATACGATTATATACATGAGAATCCTTTTCCCACCAATATAGCCAACTCAAAACAAGTAGATGATTGTTTTGAAGAGGTATTTGAGAAAGTATGCAATTTTTTGAATTAAAAGCAACCTACACAGCCTCGCTTGTGAGTTTTTTTATAAAAACAAGTGGCTTAATCTTCAAAAAAAAGCTTCGTAGCACCTTTTTTATGCAATAATTGCACGGGTAAGCCAAAAAAAATGTTTATATTTGTTAGACCATCAGAATAGCAAAGTTTGAGTATTCAACTTTATGAGTACTTAAAAGTGGAAGTTTTGCATACAATACCAAAAAAAATCACCGTAGCTGCCTTGCATCGGTTACTAATAAGGAATCTGCCAGAGCAAGCATGCTCCGGGTTACATTAAAAACATTGTCATTATGAAATTTGAAATCCCCGAATCCTCATTTACTAAAGGAGCCGAGTACAAAAGAAAATTTAGTTTTCTAGAACTCTACCAATCGTATTTGTATTTGCCGCGAGCAATTGCAAAGCTGAGAAAAAACAAAAAAGAAAAGCTAATTAGCCAGCAGTTTATAGAGCGTATGCAGCTAGCCGTAACCGAGGTAAATGGTTGTGCGGCTTGTTCTTACGCTCACACCACATTTGCATTACGCGAAGGAATGAGCAACGAAGAAATCAGCAGTTTCTTGGGCGGAGGCGATGAGTTTATACAACCCGAAGAAGCCAAGGCCATCATATTCTCTCAGCATTTTGCAGATAGTCGTGGATATCCCGAAAAAGCAGCCTACGAAGCAATAATAAAAGAATATGGAGAGGAAAAGGCTAGTATAATTCTTGCTGCCGATCAGATGATGATAGCTGGCAACATGTTTGGAATACCATTTAGTGCCTACCAGTCTCGAAAAAGAGGAAAGCCTTTCAAAGAAAGTACCTTGAGCTACGAGTTGGGTATGCTCATTGGTGGTATAGCAATTTTGCCAATTGCCTTCATTCACTCGCTATTGCGCTGGATGGTAGGAATGCCAAACACTAGGTTTGAGAAGAGTAAACAATAGAAATATACAAAATCATTAGCACGATAGATTCCTTGCATCTACAAAAAACCGAAAACAAAAAACAATAGCCACAGTGTCTCTATCATTTGTGTGTGACTTCACCTTTGTGAGATGATAATATTTTCAGATATATAGGATTTAAGGTTTATAACATAAAAATTGAATCTGTGGCTGTAGATTGGCCTTTCATATCATCAGAACCTAATCTAAAGTGGGAAATATGATTTTCTTCTCAATCATTGCCAAATCTACGACGACGACTTTAACTGTCAACTCATGAAGGCCCAATCTACGACGGTGAATCTGACTTTTATCTCATGAAAACGAAAAAGACGGTGGTGAATTTGATCAAACCTGATAAACGCTGAAAAAACGACGATGTATTAGACTTTCATCACATAAATGCCAAATATACAGCGGTAAATTTGCTTTCTGCCAGATATAGCTGCTTTTGGATCATAAAGTGCAACCTATATGGCAACAAATACTTCGTTTTATAAGATAGCTGCAGTAGTTTTTTTCTGTCTGGTTGCATTTTACAAACACATAGTTTTAAGAGTAATCTGCAAATGACCATAATCAAAAAAAAGATATTCTAGCCCTTATGAATGATAACTACTATCAAACAAAAAAAACAATGAAACTAAAACACATAGCACTCAACATTGAGGCAAAAGAAGAATTGACTCATTTTTACCAAAACGTTCTCAACTTTCATCTCGTACATCAATATGAGCTAAGCGCTACTTTAGCATCACAAATATTTGGAATAGAAAAAGAAATAGAAGTATTTATCTATAGCAATGACCGCATAGACCTTGAATTATTTGTTTATTCAGATAAAACAAAACAAGGTTTTGCCCATATTTGCGTTGAAACGGAAGATCGAGACATTGTAGCTGACAGATGCAAAAATGCAGGATACTGCGTCATCAAGATAGAACGCCACGACAAACCAAACCTTCTTTTTGTGATAGATAAAACAGGAAATAAATTTGAACTCAAAAACTTGTAACCATGTATAAATATCTTTTTGGTCCTGTTCCATCGCGACGTCTAGGAATGTCTTTGGGAGTTGATTTAGTGCCTAAAAAGGTTTGCTCGCTAAACTGTGTTTATTGCGAAGTAGGCAAAACAACCCATCTCACCACAGAAAGAAAAGAGTATGTAAAGTATGACAAAATTGTTGCAGAGTTGAAGCAGTTTATGAGCAATAAACCCAACATCGACTATATCACATTTTCTGGCTATGGCGAGCCTACACTCAACAGCAAAATTGGCGAAGTGCTCAATTACATAAAGCATAACTATGCATACACAAAAACGGCAATATTGACAAGTGGTGCATTACTATCCAACTCTGAGTTGAGATCAGAATTATTAGAAGCCGATGTGATACTTCCCTCATTGGATGCTGGAAGTGAATGTGCATTTCAAAAAATAAATAGACCCAATCCTAAAATCAACATGGATACATATATTCAAGGTTTGATTGATTTGAGAAAAGAATATAATGGGGCTATCTGGCTCGAAGTGTTCCTACTGAGAGAATACAATGATTCTCTGAAAGAGTTGGAACTACTCAAAAAGGCCATTCTCAAAATAAAACCAGATATAGTGCAATTGAACACATTGGACCGCCCGGGTACAATTGAGGGGCTTGTGGCACTAACAAAAGAAGAATTGCAAAAAGTAATAGACCTTTGGGTCTTACCAAACGTAGAGATTATTGCCTCAGCAGCAATGCGAACAGAAATAGATTCGTACAACACCGATATAGAAGGCTCTATCTTAGCCACTATTGCGCGCAGACCCTGCACACTAGAAGACTTGCAGCAGATTTTAGGTATGCATACAAGCGAAATAAACAAATACTTAGGAGTGCTTGAAATGAATAGCAAAATTAAAACCTCTACACTTGCACGTGGCGTTTTTTATGAACTGGCCAATAAATAATCATCCAACCAAGGATGTCGTATTTTAAAAACTATACAATTGTTTGAAGCAAAAAAAAGATTCCATAAATGGAATCTTTTTTGCTTCAACAGTGATTAGCTTCCTAATCAATCAGTTTTCGTATTGTTGTGTTCTACCCTTATTATTTTTCGATACCTAATAGCTTCACATCGAACACAAGTGTAGAAAATGGTTTAATGTCTGGGCCGCTTCCTTGAGCTCCATAGCCTAAATCGTAAGGAATATATACTTTCCACTCAGATCCAACAGGCATTAGTTTCAAAGCTTCGGTCCATCCAGCTATAACTTGATTTACACCAAATACAATAGATTCTCCTCTATCAATACTACTATCGAAAACAGTGCCATCAATTAATGTTCCGTGATAGTGTACTCTTACTTGGTCGTTATCGGTTGGTATTTCACCTGAGCCTTGTTTAACAACTTCGTACTGAAGTCCGCTTGGCAAAACTACAACACCATCTCTTTTAGCGTTATCGGCTAAGAAAGCTTCTCCTTCTTCAATAACATCTTTGTTATCAACTTTCGATGCTTCTTCAGATGCTTTTTGTGATGCCTCTTGCGCTTGCTCTACCCTAGTTTGCACATACTCGCTAGCTTCTGATTTAGGGATAGCCAACTCTTGGTTCCTTAATGCACCAAACAGACCCGAAACAATTTGAGTATTGTTCATCTTCTTTGTAGAGTCTGATGCAAAAATCATTGATGTAAGTTGTGGCATCATTTGTTGTGAAATCTGATTACCAATACCAAGACCTTGAATGTAAGGAGATTTCTCTTCACCTGCGTTAAGAGCTTCTTGCAAGCCTTTCAAGAATTGGTCTAACTTAGGAGCATTTTCTTTGTTTAATTCCGCTATTTTAGTTTTCAGCTCTTTCTCAAGATTTTCTTTTTCTGTAGAGTCAGCAGCAGAAATCTTCATCTGATACTCATACTGCAAGTTTGTTGGGCTTGAAATAATACCCGATTGCTCTAAGAATTGCGCCAATCCTTGTTCTGCCAACGAAACGCCATAGGCATAAGAGATAGAGTCAACATCGTTCTTCAACGACGCCTTTGGAGTGGCTGTGTTGCCTCCACAAGAGGCAAGCAACATAGTGCCAATAGTAAATGCACATAGTGCAAGTAGATTAATTTTCTTCATTTCTAAATGTTTAGTTTCTTATTTTCTTTATTGTATATATGTATATTTAATTGAATGCTTTATTGAATTCCCAACAGTTCAACTTCAAAAATAAGAGCCGAATTGGGTTGTATGTCATTTCCGGCACCTTGCTCGCCATAAGCCAAGTTTGATGGAACAAAAAGTCTCCATTTTGACCCAACAGGCATTAGCTGTAGTGCCTCAACCCATCCTTTGATAACTTGCGTTACACCAAACGAAGCAGGCTGTCCACGTTGTACCGAGCTATCAAAGATAGTACCATCTATGAGAGTGCCGTGATAATGACATTTTACTGTATCTTTTGCAGTTGGAATGGCTCCTTTACCTTCAGTTATTATTTCATATTGCAATCCACTTGGAAGTGTCACAACATTTTCTTTTTTCTTGTTTTCAGATAAAAAGAGTTCGCCTTTTTGTTTGTTCATTTCTAACATTTCGTTTTGTTTTTCACTAAAGTAAGCCTGTATGTGTTGCGAAGCTTCTTCCAATGACATGGTAGTGTCTTCATTTTTCATAATTTCAGTAAAAGCCTTTACGAAAGCTTCTACATCAAGATTTTCTAAACCGGTTTGCATAAGCTGTGTAGCCATACTCATGCCTAAAGAGTAACTTAAATTCTTCATTATTATTTTTTGTATATTACAGCGATGCCCCTCTGTAATGAATTATCATTTAGCATTTTCAATGAAATATGTTGACATCCTAGTTTGCTATTTGCAATTTTCAGCACAAAAGTAATACTTTAAATGTGAAATAGAGCAATTTAGGACGAAAAAAGTAAACACTCCAAGGCATAAATATGTAAAATACAGTTGGAGTAATAACTACAATCGAGAGTAGGACATAATAAAGAAAGAAAAGCTAAGGGACTAAATACTCGTAATGACTTTAAATACTTTAGAGTTAATATCGCATCAAAATTCAATTCTACACATTGCTTCTGCAATTTCATTGAATTCGTTTATCATCGCCTCTATCACCTGCTCTGCAGATAAGATAGACGTAATGGCTGATGCCACTTGCCCTATCTCCAACTCACCATCGACCAGATTGCCTTCAAAAATTCCTTTTCGTGCTCGTCCTCTACCCAATAGTTCTCTTATTTCATGGACAGATGCACCTTTCTCTTCCAGCTCTTGTATTTGATAGTAAAATTCATTCTTTATCAACCTAGTTGGACCCACTTTTTTTAGCGACAAGATAGTATCGCCTTCGGGAAGATTCACACACCGATGCTTGAAGGCCTCGCTAGCAGAGCTCTCGTGTGTGAGTGCAAACCTTGTGCCTACTTGCACTCCATCTGCACCCAAAGCCAAGGCGGCCATCATGCTTTTGCCACAACCTATACCGCCTGCTGCCATCAGTGGCACACTTACTGAGCGGCGCACCTGAGGAATGAGTGCAAGAGTGGTAGTTTCTTCTCTCCCATTGTGACCACCAGCTTCAAAACCTTCGGCTACTATAGCATCTACGCCTGCATCTTGCGATTTTTGTGCAAATACAGAGCTCGACACAACATGCGCCACTTTAATACCCACTTCTTGAAGTCTCGAAGTCCATACTTTAGGACTTCCGGCAGATGTAAATACAATAGGCACCCTTTCATCTTTGATAATTTGCATAATATCTTCGATCTGTGGATACATGAGAGGAACGTTTACACCAAAGGGTTTGTTGGTAGCGGCCTTGCACTTTACGATATGTTCACGCAGCACATCAGGATACATAGACCCCGCACCAATAAGTCCCAGCCCACCAGCATTACTTACAGCAGAGGCCAAGCGCCAACCACTGCACCACACCATGCCCGCTTGTATGATAGGGTACTTTATACCAAACAGGTCTGTTATTCTATTTTTGCTCATAACTATGCTATATTTTCATACAAAGATACTTTATTTTGATGAAGAGTATGAGCAACACCTACATTTTCGAGTTTTTTTAGTAGCTTTGTGGTCTGTATTATTGATGATTAATAATAAATTTACAACACGCATGAATATTCTGATTCTTGGCTCTGGTGGTCGCGAACATGCTATGGCATGGAAAATAAAGCAAAGCAAAAAAACAAATAAACTCTATATAGCTCCCGGCAATGCAGGGACAGCTACAGTGGGCGTAAATGTACAGATATCAACTACAGATTTCCCAGCCATCAAAAAGTTTGTTTTAGACAAGCAAATAGATATGGTGGTAGTGGGCCCCGAAGACCCTTTGGTAAATGGTATATACGATTTCTTTTGTGAAAACCCAGAGTTGAAAGACACCCCCCTTATTGGGCCATCAAAAGAAGGAGCAAAACTAGAAGGCAGCAAAAAGTTTGCAAAAGAATTTATGATGCGCCACAACATTCCAACGGCAAGGTACAAAAGCGTATCAGCTGATAATATAGACGAGGGATTCCAGTTTTTAGAAACCCTCTCTCCCCCCTTTGTACTAAAAGCCGATGGATTGGCTGCCGGAAAAGGTGTAATAATTTTGAATGAGCGTACCGATGCTATCAATGTTTTAAAGAAAATGCTCACCGGCATGTTTGGAGCATCTAGCAAAACTGTTGTAATTGAAGAGTTCTTGACGGGCATAGAGTGCTCTGTTTTTGTAGTCAGCGACGGTAAGTCGTATAAGATTTTGCCTATTGCAAAAGATTACAAACGAATTGGAGAAGGTGATACAGGCTTAAATACAGGTGGAATGGGAGCTGTTTCGCCAGTGCCATTTGCCGATGACATCTTTATGAGTAAAGTAAAAGAAAGAATTATAGTGCCTACTATCAGTGGCCTACTCAAAGAAAACATAAAGTACAAAGGATTCATTTTTATTGGATTAATATCTGTAAACAACGAGCCCTATGTAATAGAGTATAATGTAAGAATGGGCGACCCCGAGTCGGAAGTTGTATTGCCACGTATAAAATCTGACTTTGTAGAATTGCTAGAAGGCGTGGCCAATGGCAACTTAGATGAAAAAGAAATTGAGATAGACGAACGTTGTGCAGCCACAGTGATGCTAGTTTCGGGTGGATACCCCGAGGTATATGAAAACAATAAACAAATAGAGGGCCTAGACAAAGTAAAAGACACCCTTGTTTTTCATGCAGGCACCATCGCCAAAGAAGGAGGCATATATACAGCTGGTGGCCGTGTTTTGGCACTAACCTCTTTTGGTGCAACAAAGCACGAAGCATTGGCAAAATCATTTGATATTGCTGAAACAATCTCTTTCTCCAAAAAGTATTACCGCAAAGATATTGGGTTTGATATTTAGTATTGATGGTTAGCATCTGTATGCAAACTTATTAAATTGAAGAACAGCAATATTTGTGCAGAAGGTGGTAATATCAATACTTTCGTCTCTTTTTTATTGAATCTAGGATAGCAAAAAATATATTTAAGTCACAAAACACAGTGTAATGCATCAAACATCGCACAGATTTAGAAGTAATTTAGTAGAATCGCGGTTCACATCTTTCATATTTGCACTGCTTGCTATATGTATGCGACTAGGCTTGTTCTTATCCATTGGCATTCAGCAGCACGAGTATCAAACAAGCTTTGTGTGGCAAGCAATTTCGCCTCTATTTTCCAATAGTTGGGTATCATTGGCAACAAGCACTCTTTCTATATTTATCATTGCTTTTATTTTTTCTGATCTCAATACACGCTTCACCCTAACACGTTTTAGAACCTCGCTTCCGTTTGCACTAGTATTGTTCTTGTTAAGCGTTCACCCGCTTTTTCTTGCAATGTCACCCAATTATATAAGCACCATTTTTATACTTTTAGCCATTTATCCACTGCTAGAGTCTTACCAACATCACGCACCGCGAAACTTTGCCTTCAAGTCGGGAGTTTTAATTGCTTTTGCAGTTACTTTCCAAGTTTTTGCACTAGCTTTTTTACCCATCTGGTGGTATGGAGAGAGGTCTATGCATGGGTTTAGAATAAAGCCATTTATTGCCCTAGTATTGGGTGTTTTATTAGTTTTATGGAACGTAGCTGGTTTTTACTTCCTATTCTATACTTTACAATCATTCCTCGACCCATTTATACTATTCAACCAATTTAATTTAATTCCGCCACAATATACCACACTACAATGGATTGGCATTGGGGCACTCACTCTTCTCACAATAATAGTAACCGTGCTAGACATTCAAGTTTACAGAAGAGAGCGAGTAATAACACAAAAGACACTTTCGTTTATAATCTTAATTGCCATTGTGAGCGCATCTCTACATTTTTTCTACTGGCAACAAACGGTCTTCTTTATATATCAAGTCATCATTATGCTCTCTTTTATTGTTGCACACTATTTTTCACATGTAAACAAAAAAGGCGAAGTATATTTATTTGTGGTCGTTTTCATCAGTTTATTTCTATTCTATACCAACTATTTAGTTGGAAATCCACTTCAATTCTTGTAAATTTGATAACAAAACAGTCCTCTTCGGTGTTTAATTGATACATCATTAAGCAATAAACACAAAATAACAGAGGAGTGTATATATATATGAAACAATTCAGAATATTTACTGTTTTTATACTTGCGGCACTAGTTGCTTCTTTGATAAGCTGTGCAACAAGGCCTACTGCAGTAGAAAAAGCAGAGAAGGCACAATTATTGGATGAGCACATCGAAAATAGAGATTTCAAATTCATTGCAAATTATGCATACCCCCTTAGCTACCAGCCTGTTTATCTAATGTCCCAGTACAACGTAACTGTCTCGGCCGATACCGTTAAAGCCTACCTACCCTACTACGGTCGTGCATATAAAGCTCCAATGGGCTCAAGCGACGGTGGAATAAAGTTTGAAAGCACAGATTTCGAATCTAAAGTAGAAAAGGGCAAAAACGATGGAGAATGGATTGTAACTATTCGCACACAAGATACCCCCCGCCCCACTACGCTCTATTTTACTTTGTGGAACAATGGAACAGCACGTCTCAATGTGAACGACCAAGATAGACAATCAATCTCATTTCATGGAACTATAGAAGAACGAATTGTAGAGGCACAAAAAAAG
>CAYVLC010000001.1:0-46018 GCA_964452155.1 uncultured Dysgonomonadaceae bacterium | reverse complement strand
AAAAAGGTTGATTGTTTCTTTTATCTCAGTTTATCGACCAAGTTCTTAGGCAAATAAAATGTTTCATTCTTATCGATATAAACAGTCACCGATCCTATATCAAACGATTTACCATTGAGCTCTGCTACCGAAGAGAAAGCAGGCACTCGCAGGGTGTTCTTTTTGTTTTTTACAACCAAGACTGGTATATCAGAATCTTTACCTTCAATTGAGTATTTCATGTCTGCAAACACTTCAAAGTGTTTTGCAAAAATACGTTGAGTCATTTCAGGAAGTGGAGTCTTCAATCCAGACACTTCAAATAAATAATCATTAATCTCAGTATTCTTAAGATGCCCCATTGGCACATCTCCATTGGGATGATATGCTGCAAGCAATACCTCTTCGCCAGTATGCCCACCTGTTGTAAAACCAAAACACATTCTCGAATTCATTAATGTAACAATATTGTTTGTCATGTTCGGACTGTTTGCAACCTCCATATAGTTTCCCTCTTTATAATTCTTAGATGATAGCAAGCTCTTCAACTCATCATCCGTAAGATCAATATCGGTATGTTTTTTAAACTCAGCCTTCATATCTTCGGGAGCTACATTTATTAGCTTTTGCTCAATACCCGATGCTGTATTTTTGTATTTAGAAACCTCTCCAAATAGTTCATGTATTGTTAGTTTGTCGTATCCTTTACATTCATTCTTACCAATAGTGATTCCGCTATTACCATGATCAGAAAGAATTACAACAGCAGTTTCGCCATCTTTTTTAGCAAATTCAATAGCCTTGGCTACAGCTTCATCAAAAGCAAGGTATTCTGTAATTATTCCTACCGGATCGTTGCCATGAGCAGCCCAATCTACTTGACTACCTTCTACCATTAAAAAGAAACCATTTTCTTTCTTTGAAAGTATTTCTAATGCTTTTTGTGTCATTTCAGACAATGATGGTATCACTTCTGGATCACGGTCAAGGTCATAAGGCAAAGCCTTATCATTGTAAAGTGCCCACACTGGGTTGTCGCCCTTATAATTTAGCATTGCATCTCTATCGTTCTGTATGAGTGCTGTACCTGTATTTTTGAAGTGTTGTTTTATATCGTCAGTCAAAAAGTTATTTCCTCCACCAAACATAACATCCAAATTCTGATAGGCCATTTGCGGTGCTATTTGTTTGTAGTTGCCTCTATTGTAATGATGTGCGGCACAGTCTGCTGGTGTTGCATGCGGAAACTCGCACGTTACCACCAGTCCTGTAGCTTTATTGTTTTCTATGCGCGATGCTTCAAGAATAGTTGCAAGAGGCTGATAAGCCATTGTTGAATCAAGAGGATACAAATCGTTTTCAGGATCGTGAACAGGATATATAGACACGTGGCCGGTACGCGAGGGAACACCAGTCATGTAGCACGATGTTGTAGGTGCCGAGTCTCCAATAGGAGCATTGGAAGAAAATGTAGAAACAGTTCCTGTGAAATAAGGGTCGACATGAAGACCATCTCCCATATTATTATAAATTTTGTACCACCGTGCTGATGAATATACTCCTATGGATGTACCATCTGGAATCATAAGTATTACATTCTTCACAGGTTTTACTTCTCTAGCAAAAAGAAATGATGCGAAAAATATAAATAGCAATAAGAAATTTGTTTTTTTCATTTTGTTAATTATTTAAGTTATTTACGTGAGATTAAAGGTACATTTTTTTTTGAAACAAGGTAATCGTTTTAATATATAAAGGGCACATTTATCTTGATTTAACCATTAGTTCCTATTTATCTTGATTTAACCAATATATAACACTTACAGACAAAGTAAGCTGAGTATAAATTACTATTTTTGTATAAATTGAAATTTATAAATTATGGACAAAAATACAAAACCACTCATCCTTATCACAAACGATGATGGATTTAGAGCAAAAGGAATACGCACACTTACTGCCTATCTTAAAGACATAGCAGATATTATAGTTTTTGCACCAGACCAACCCCAATCGGGTATGTCAAGTGCTATTACATCAATCAATCCATTGCGCTATTTTTTATACAAAGAAGAAGACAATGTTACTACTTACGTTTGCAATGGCACCCCTGTAGATTGTGTGAAACTGGCAATGAATGTATTAGATAAAAAACCCGATATGATTTTCTCGGGAATCAATCATGGATCAAATGCTGCCATTAGCGTACTTTATTCAGGTACAATGGGAGCTGCCATAGAGGGTTGCATTTTTGGAATACCCTCGGTGGGTATCTCCTTGTGCGACTTTGGCCCTGAGGCAGACTTCTCTCTAAGTGGTGAAATAGCAACTAAAATTGCTGAAAAAGTATGGAAAGAAAAACTACCAAAAGGGGTTTGCTTAAATGTAAATGTACCAAAAGGGGAGGTCAAAGGTGTCCGGATGGCCTCTCAAACAAAAGGCAAATGGAGCAATGAGTATTACGCATCTAAAGATGCTGCACAAAGAGATGTATTTTGGTTGCGAGGATATTTTGATAATTGGGAAGAAGAAAACAAGAATAGCGACGAGTGGGCTTTAACGAATGGATATGCTGCAGTAGTTCCAGTAAAAATAGATATGACTCATTATAAAACAATAGACCAACTAAAGCATTGGGAACAAGATATTACTACTGATTAAAATTGATCTTTTGCACATTGAACAAACTTTTAGTGAAAATCTGAACACCTATGAAATATTATCTTATTGTAGGAGAAGCTTCCGGAGATTTGCATGCATCAAACTTGATGCAAGCAATAAAAGAAAAAGATGAAAATGCTGATTTTCGTTTTTTTGGCGGCGACCTAATGCAACAGGTTGGAGGAACATTGGTAAAACATTATCGAGAGCTTGCCTATATGGGCTTTATTCCGGTATTGCTAAATCTTAAAACCATTTTACGCAACCTTGAGATTTGTAAAAAGGACATTGTAAGGTTCTCACCCGATGTAGTGATTCTTGTTGACTACCCTGGATTTAATTTAAAAATTGCAAAGTATCTAAAGCTCAATACTACCATACCGGTTGCCTACTACATATCTCCAAAAATTTGGGCATGGAAAGAATATCGTATCAAAGCATTCAAGAAATACGTAGATCAGATGCTTTGCATACTGCCATTTGAGGTTGACTTCTATAAAAAACATAACTATCCGGTCCATTATGTAGGCAACCCAACTGTTGATGCAATAAGAAAAAGAAAAGATAGTAAACAAACTTTCCAAGAGTTTGTAAAATTAAATGATCTGTCAAACAAACCTATTATTGCCATATTAGCAGGAAGCAGAAAGCAAGAGATAGAAGACAATCTGCCATCTATGTTAGATGCAATTGAAGTATTCAAAAGCCACCAGGTGGTTGTAGCAGGAGCTCCAGGAATCGAGAAAGAGTTTTACAATAAAAGTCTTTCCGAGAGGAATGCAACACTAATATTTGGTCAAACCTATAACATACTCACACAAGCAAATGTAGCCCTAGTAACATCAGGAACTGCAACCCTAGAAACTGCTTTGCTAAATGTACCACAAGTGGTGTGCTACAAAACTCCAATGCCAAAAATTGCTTATTGGGGATTCAAAAATCTATTACATACACCCTACATTTCGTTGGTAAATCTAATTGCTGGCAAAGAAGTAGTACGAGAGCTATTTGCAAAGTTTTTTACTGTGGAAAACATTCACGACGAAACCGAAATGCTGCTCTTCGATGCTGAGTATAGACAAAATATGCTAAGCGAATATCAAAAGATTCAAGAAATCATAGGCACAGAAAATGCTTCTAAAAAAGCAGCAAAATTAATCTATGATCTTCATTCTAAGTAATGCAGCTTTGGGTAAAATTGACATCAAGGAACATCAAAAGGCCTAAAAACTTTTATATAATCATTTTATTTATTTACTTTGTAAATAATCAATAATTATTAAAATATAATCACATGAAAATCGGAATTCTTACATCAGGTGGCGACTGCCCCGGCATAAATGCAACCATCAGAGGAGTTGGTAAAACAGCAATCAATCATTACGGCATGGAAGTGATTGGCATTCACAATGGCTTTTCAGGATTATTACACAAAGACACTTCCACACTTACAGAGCGCTCTCTCTCAGGAATTCTAAATCTTGGTGGAACTATTCTAGGTACAGCGAGAGAAAAAGTATTCCGAAAAATGATTACATCGCCTGATGAAGAGGATCGTAAAACAATAAAAAAAGCATACCATGAACTAGGGCTTGATTGCTTGGTATGTATTGGTGGCAACGGTACACAACGCACCACATGGATGCTTTCTGAAATGGGATTGAATGTGGTAGGTGTTCCAAAAACTATCGATAACGATATATACGGAACCGACATAACGTTTGGTTTTGACACAGCTGTTGGTATAGCTACTGAAGCTATAGATAGGTTGCACTCTACTGCAAGCTCACACCGAAGAGTAATGGTAATTGAAACAATGGGACACCATGCAGGGTGGATAGCACTTCATAGCGGCATGGCCGGTGGTGCAGACATTATAATTCTTCCCGAATTGGGATACAATATGAAAGTTGTTATTGATAAAATAAAGCAGCGTCTTGAAGTGGGAAAACCCTACTCAATTGTAGCAGTTGCCGAGGGTGTAGAAATACATGGTAGCAAAATGCGTCCTGCTAGTTTTTTTGCACATCACATTGAAAAAGAAACAGGCATAGAAACTCGCGAAACAGTGCTAGGCTATGTTCAAAGAGGTGGTTCCCCTTCGCCCTTCGATAGAACACTTGGAACAGAGCTGGGTGGGCATGCTACTCAGCTTATTCATGAGGGAAGGTTTGGCCGAATGGTTTCTGTGAAAGGTCGTGGTATAAGTGATGTACCATTATCTGAAGTGGCAGGTAAATTGCGTTTGGTAAAACCAAACGATAACTTAATTATTCAAGGTAAGAGAATTGGCATTTCATTTGGAATAGCCGAGGATTAGCCTATATGTTATATTGATTTGACACCGTTGGTAAATAAATGCATACATCTGTATATAAATAAGAAAAACTACCTTTCTCATAAAGAAAGGTAGTTTTTCTTGTTTTGTTACATGCAAAGGAAAAGGATTCAAAAGCAGGAAGCTATCTTTGCATCTTATATTTTTTATACTGGATCGTCGCTCTTAACAGGTACAACTATTACATCCTTGTCATTTTCCGAAGACTCTTTCGTGTCTGCTGTACTCAATAGTTTGTTCTGAAAATCTATGTCTTCGTCAATAAGTTTAAGTGCTTTTTCGGCAGCTTTCTGATGTGATTCTTTTTTTGAATATCCAACACCAATACCCGATTCAATATTTGCTATCAAAACACTTGAATGAAATATCGGATTGTGTTCATTGTCATAGTAAGAATCTATGAGGTCAAATCTAACATCTAGTTTGTATTTCTGCCCCCATTCTATCAGTCTTGATTTAAAATCTATCTCGGTTTTCACCACATCTTCAAAGTCGAGATGTTTCTCTATAAGAGTTTGAAATACAAATTGTTTGGCTACTCTGTACCCTTGATCTAAATAAATAGCCGCAATAAGTGCTTCAAGGGCATCGCCATACATATTGGTGTTGTGTGCCACATTGCGAGTAGATGTTACTAATAGATTTTCGAGGCCCAGCTCAACAGCCATTTTATTCATTGTCTCGCGTTGTACAATGCGAGAACGCATGTTGGTAAGGAAACCTTCCTTTTTATTTTCGAACTCTTTGTACAATATATCCGCTATGATAGCGTCAAGTATTGCATCGCCCAAAAATTCCAGACGCTCATTATTTACCCACTTACCGTTATTTAAGCGTATAGAAGATGATTTGTGTGCAACTGCTTGCTGGTATAAAGAGATATCGTGAGGATAAAATCCTACTATCTTATAGAATGTAAGATAGGGCTCTTTCCCTTTTCTAGGAATAGCCCTTATCTTTCTGTATAATTTTTTTATCACATTTAGTCTGTGTATTTCTTGAAAATAACGCTTGCATTATGGCCACCAAATCCAAAAGTATTGGATAGCACCATGCGTATATCTCTTTTCTGCGATTTATTGAATGTGAAATTTAGGTTATAATCAATTTCTGGATCTTCGTCGCCTTCTTCAAAGTTGATGGTTGGAGGCACAACTTGATCTCTTATTGCTAAAACGCAAAACAGAGCTTCAATTGCTCCAGCTGCACCAAGCAAATGACCAGTCATAGATTTAGTTGAACTTATATTCAAATTATATGCATGTTCACCAAAAACTTCTAGTATAGCTTTCGTTTCCGAAATATCTCCTACAGGGGTAGCAGTGCCGTGCACATTGATATAATCAATTTCTTGAGGCTCTATTTCTGCATCTTCTAATGCGTTTCTCATCACTAGCTTAGCGCCTACACCATCGGGGTGCGAGGCAGTAAGATGATAAGCATCGGCAGACATCCCCGATCCTAAAACCTCTGCATATATTTTAGCTCCGCGAGCCTTGGCATGCTCGTACTCTTCTAGAATAAGAGAAGCCGCCCCCTCGCCCATTACAAAACCATCGCGACTTTTACTAAAAGGTCTCGAGGCCGTCTCTGGCGACTCGTTGCGAGTGGAAATTGCATGCATAGCATTAAACCCACCTACTCCGGCATCTGTTATAGCTGCTTCGGCACCACCTGTAACAAAAGCATTTGCTTTGCCCAATCTAATTAGGTTGTAAGCATCAGCTATGGCGTTTGTAGATGAAGCACAGGCAGAGACTGTGGCATAGTTAGGACCACGCAGTCCATAAATCATAGAGATATGCCCTGTGGCAATATCTGCTATCATTTTCGGAATGAAAAATGGATTAAATCTAGGCCCCTTTTCTTTGTTTTTTGCGTAATTTCCTACTTCCTCTTCAAAGGTTTTAATACCACCAATACCTGCCGAAAAAATAACTCCAATTCTGTCTAAGTTTTCCTTTTCGAAATCTAAGCCAGAGTCTTCTATTGCTTCTTTTGCGGCAGCAATTGCAAATTGAGAATATCGGTCGTGTTTTCTTGCTTCTTTTCTATCGAAAAAATCGAGTGGATCAAAATTCTTAACTTCGCAAGCGAATTGCGTCTTAAATAATGATGCATCGAACAAAGTAATAGGCCCGGCGCCACTTTTACCCGCAACGGCATTTTGCCACGTTTCTTCAACGCTGTTGCCAATTGGAGTGAGAGCTCCCAGACCTGTTACTACTACTCTTTTTAATTCCATATAATTATTTAATGGATATTTATTTTGCGTGCTCTTCTACATAAAGAACGGCATCGCCTACAGTCGAAATCTTTTCGGCTTTATCATCTGGAATTGAAATATTGAATTCTTTTTCAAATTCCATAATCAATTCTACAGTGTCTAATGAATCTGCTCCTAAATCGTTTGTGAAGCTTGCTTCGTTGGTAACTTCAGATTCTTCAACGCCTAATTTATCAACGATAATTGCTTTTACTCTTGATGCTGTTTCAGACATAATTTTTGATATTAATTAAATAAATAAATTTTTATTCCTAATTTTGCGATGCAAAGTAAATCATTTTTTATTGAATAACGCAAATTTTCATCTTACAATTTCAATATAAGTGCACAATTTTGAGTTTTTTGTGCAAAAATCAAAGTTTTTATGACACATATCGCTCTTTTCTCATCGGGTAACGGCACAAATGCCGAAAATATTGCCAGGTATTTCTACAAAAGTAATCAAATTAATGTATCGCTGGTAATATCTAACAAACAAAATGCTTACGTTCACCAACGTGCAAAAGCTTTAGAGATACCCTCTTACAGTTTCACTAAAGAAGAAATAATAGAAGGCTCGCAGCTTTTGAAGCTCTTGTCAGACTATAATATAGACTATATCATTCTGGCAGGCTTTCTGCTGAAAGTGCCAGCAACATTAATAGAAACCTACCCCAATAGAATTATAAATATACACCCCGCTCTCTTACCCAAACATGGAGGCAAAGGCATGTACGGAGATAGAGTGCACAAAAAAGTAATTGAAATGGGCGACTCAAAATCTGGTATCACAATACACTATGTAAATGAAAAGTATGACGATGGTAAAATCATTTTTCAAGAAACATGTCCCATCCTTCCCGAAGATACCTATAAAGATGTTGCAGCAAAAGTACATCAACTAGAGTATGCTCATTTTCCACGTGTAATAGAAGAAGTGATACTTCGTGAAGAAGAGTTTTTGCTGAAAAAGAACTAATTTCAATAGACTTTTGAAGCTTCAGAACAAAAAACTCTGCTTTTTGAAGAAAAAAGACTCATAATTTGTTTGGTATAAAAAAAATATACTATCTTTGCATCGCTTTTTGCGGCTGTGGCGTAATTGGTAGCCGCGCTAGACTTAGGATCTAGTGACGCGAGTCGTGGGGGTTCGAGTCCCTTCAGCCGCACAACATGAAGCTTTAAGCCTTCTGAGCAAACGTCGTAATCATTGATTACGACGTTTTTTTATTTAATGCCCACTTCAGAATCTCGAGTAAAACATGCACTTATCTTACATGCACTTATCTTATTTATTTCTTTTGCTAAAATGCATGAAAAGAGCAATTCAAAAATCAACCTTTACGAAAACCTGCAATTCATTCTATTTATAAATAGTAGCAAAAGCTTCCAGTTTCGATAGATATTGTATATATTTGTTACCAATACAAGTTGCTTTACAATTCTGTTATAAAAGGAGGCGTTGCACGCAATAGTTTTCAACCCCTCTTTCTATAATTTAATCGCAAAGCAGCACATTACTCCTGAGAGTATCTTATTTAAATAAAGAAACAATTGCCTGCAAAGTACGGCATTAGTTGCACTCATTTGTTCATAATAAATCAATTAAATTTAAAAACAATAAATATCAAAACAACCCATTTATGAAAACTAACTTACTCCTCCTATTTTCACTCCTTGTGCTATCTGCTTGCACACAACAAGAGCCAAAGAGCAAAAGCCTTATCAATGGAACTGACCTCAGCGGTTGGCATATAGATGTACCAGAGATGGACACAAATGCAGACGCAGTCAATCCATTTATTATTCGAGATGGCATGTTAGTTACTTTGGGAACACCTCTCGGACACATTATTACTGATGCCGAATACGAAAACTACCGATTTGAAATAGAATATCGTTTTACGAAAGAAGCTGGCAATGGTGGTGTCATGTTGCATTCATCTACTCTGCGTGCTGTAAATGACCTGTTTCCTCAATCATTGGAAGTGCAAATGATGCATGAAAATGTTGGAGATTTCTGGTGCTTTCAGGAAGACATTGAAGTACCTAATATGGAAGAAAGACGCGGGCCAAAAGAAAACTGGGGCTCTACGGCAGACAAACAACGCAACGTCCCAAAATTAGTTGATGCAGAAAAACCTGCAGGAGAATGGAATAATCTGGTAATTGAAAGTGTAGGAGATGAAGTGAAAGTGTGGCTAAATGACGTTTTGGTTAATTATGGATACAACTGCACCTCTAGTAAGGGCAAGATAGCACTACAATCTGAAGGAGTTGAAATTGAGTTCAAGAGAGTTGAATTGACTCCCATTACCAAAATAACTCAATAAAACCAACCTGAAAGTACAACAAGAGTTCCTCAATAATAAACTATAGAAGCAAAATGAAAACAAATTTGATCATTATAACAACCCTTCTCCTTCTTTGGGGATGTACTGAAAAACAACCAAAAGCTGAAAGTTTATTTAACGGCACCGACTTTACTGGTTGGTATGCAGACGTTCCAGAGATGGACAACAATGCCGATGCCATTAATCCATTTATTGTACGTGAAGGCATGCTGGTGAGCCTTGGAGAACCAAGAGGCCACCTTATTACCGATAAAGAGTATGAAAACTACCGTTTGGAAGTAGAGTATCGGTTTGCTGGCACACCTGGCAATTGCGGTGTGCTGGTACATGCCTCCACACCACGCGCCTTGTATGATATGTTTCCAAAATCGCTTGAAGTACAAATGGAACACCTAAATGCAGGCGATTTCTGGTGCATAGTAGAAGATATAACTGTGCCCAATATGGAAGAGCGCAGAGGTCCAAAAGAAGATTGGGGAATAATAGAAGGAAAAGAACGAAGAATAAAGAACCTTACCGATGGAACAGAAAAACCTTTAGGTGAGTGGAACAATATGGTGATAGAGTGTTTGGCCGACGAAGTGAAGGTGTGGGTAAACAGTACCTTGGTAAACCATGGCTATGACTGCACAGCACAGAAAGGTAAGATTGCACTTCAGGCCGAAGGATCGGAGGTTGAGTTCCGAAAAATAAAGCTAACACCTATCACTAAAATAACCCAATAGGAAACAAGAATAGCAAAAGAAGATAATGAGAATAGTTTTTGCAACAAACAATGAACATAAGCTCGACGAAATAAAAAAAATAAGCAAAGGGCAGTTACACATTTTAAGTCTATCAGACATAAACTGCCACGATGAGATACCCGAAACAGGCAACACCCTAAAAGAGAATGCCCTTATTAAAGCACAATTTGTGAAAGATAAGTATGGCATAGATTGCTTTGCCGACGACACAGGGCTAGAAGTGGAGGCATTGAGTGGTGCTCCCGGTATTTACTCATCGAGGTATGCAGGACCCAATGGCGACTCTGAAGATAACATGCAAAAACTTCTGCAAGATTTGCAAGAGAAAGAGAACAGAAGTGCTCAATTTAGAACAGTTATCGCTCTTATACTAAACGGAAAAGAGCACTACTTTGAGGGAATAATAAGTGGAGAGATTGTCCCTCAGAAAGAGGGTACCAATGGTTTTGGCTACGACCCTATCTTTAGACCCGTGGGCTACGACAAAACATTTGGAGAACTACCCCAAGAGATAAAAAACACATTAAGCCACAGAGCAATAGCAACGCAAAAGCTAGTTGCCTTTTTGCTGCAACAAAAAGAAGAAGAAAAATAACTTAACTTAAACAGATTCATTTCATGGAAAAAAATATTCGCGCAGGTATCATTGGTTTTGGATTGTCTGGTAGGGTGTTTCATGCACCATTTGTAGATGTGGTTGATGGTTTTGAGCTTTCAAAAATAAGCACAGCCAACCCCAACAATATCAGCATTGTGCAAACAAGATACCCAAGCACAACAATAGTGCCCGACGGGCAAAGTATCATCAACGACGATAGCATTGACTTGGTAATTGTTACATCTCCCAACACCGTTCATTTTCATTGGGCCAAAGCTGCTTTAATGGCCAATAAGCACGTAGTTGTAGAAAAACCTTTTACAGTAACCTTGGCAGAAGCCGAAGAATTGGTACAATTGGCAAAACAAAAAAAGAAAATACTAACTGTTTACCACAATCGCCGATTTACGAGCGACACCAAAACAGTGAAGAAGATATTGGCATGCGGAGTACTAGGAGATGTGCTGGATTATGAAACACACTTCGACCGTTTTCGTCCAGAGCCCAAAGTGGGAGCTTGGCGAGAAGAGCCCCTGCCAGGTTCGGGTATTTTCTACGACCTTGGTTCGCATCTAATAGATCAATCGCTTTATTTCTTTGGTATGCCACAAGCAGTAACTGCTCATATACAAGCAATGAGGCCATGGGCAAAAGCCGATGATTCATTTGATGTGAAGCTACATTACCCCACTTACACTGCTACACTAAAATCTGCAACTATGGCCAAAATACCAGGTGCTACCTACCAAATTCATGGTACCAAGGGTTCGTTTGTAAAATACGGACTCGACGTGCAAGAGGAAAATCTTGGCAAAGGCGAAATTCCTAATACCCCCGATTGGGGAATGGAACCCGAATCGATTTGGGGAACTTTGAAAACTGAGTGCAAAGGCATTGAGATATGTAGCGTAATAAAAAGTGAAAAAGGAGACTATCGCGACTATTACATCAATCTTAGAGATGCCATCTGGGGCAAAACTGAAATAGCAGTAACTGCTGAAGAAGGAGCCAATGTGATGAAAATTATAGAACTTGCCATACAGAGCGATAGGGAAAGAAGAACTATTGATATTCCACAATAGAAAACACATCATTAGCAAGAAATAACTCCTAGTGGTGAACCAATATAGTAAGTGTCTGAATATTATATTTTCAGACATTTTTTTGTGAGAATATGAGCATATAAAAGCGAAAAAGCATGTTCACTAGCATCTATAACAAAGCGTGTGCCTACTCGCAAGATATTGTAAAGTGTTTGTTTGTGTGTGTGTGTTATCAAACAAATTTCTTTTTTTGCCTACAACAACAGATACTGGTTTCAAAATCGCACGTACAAGAAAACGTATTAAATAAAGAAAATAGCAGCTCCCCCCATACTTATAAATGCACCAATAACTTGCTGTGCAGTAATTTTCTCTTTGAACATGATGGCCGATGGCACAATAATAATGATAGGTGCCAAAGCCATAAGTGCAGAGGCTACTCCGGTGTGTGTACGTTGAATGGCAAAAAGAGATAGTGTAACCCCAATAAACGGACCAAAGATGGTTCCGATAGTAATAGCTTTCATGCTTTTAAAATCTTTCAGGGCTAATACAACTCGTCCCATACGTTTGAGATAAATCATTAGAATAAGAAAACTGCCAAAACCAAAAATTGCCCTAATCTGTGTGGCAGCAAGCGGATCGTAGTCGCCTATCCCTTTTTTGCTCAGTATTAGCCCAAGGGCTTGCCCAAGAGCACCTCCCAATGCAAACAGGAAGCCTTTGAGAGGAATATTGAGTTTCAACCTTTTGCCTGCAATAGCAATCATAACGCCCGTCACGCTCACCAAAATGCCAATAATGCTTTGTAGCGATAGTATCTCGCTCAAAAAGAACCAACCGATTACTGCTGTGAGCATGGGGGCAAGACTCATGACCAATTGAGAGGTGCGCGAACCAATAACCACATACGATTGAAAAAGAAGCAAGTCGCCAATAAAAAAGCCTACCACACCCGACAAACCCAACCAAAACCAATTCTCAGAAGTGGCATCGGTAGGAAAAAACGAACTCCCTGTAAGCACCAAGGTGACCCCAAGAAATATTACAGCTAGAAATATACGAATAAGGTTCACAGAAAGCGAACCAACTTTATGACCTGCCTTCTCGAAATAAAGTGCGCTTAAGGTCCAGCAAACTGCCACAGCCAATGAGGCTATTTCGCCAATATGAGATTGAAAAAACATACAATAATGTGTCGATTGGTTGATTGAAAACTACATGGTTGATAAACAATGCTGCAAATGTACATTTTATAATTTAGTTGTAGCAACATTCAACCAAACACTTTTTGCACTTCAATCTATTTTTATTTATATCTCCTCTGCCACAAAACCGGTTCGCTTAATTGTTTTAATCACATCTTTTGCTTCAAGGTTCTCGGTTTCTACTGTCAGGATTTTGTCTGCATGGTCAGTATCTACTTGCCAAGAAATGATTCCCTCTTTTTTGTCTAAAAATGGTTTCACGCGTGCTTCGCAATTAGAGCACTCTATGTTGGTTTTGAATTTTAATGTTTTCATATCATTTGCAATTTATATTTAAATGGTTTTGTATTATAACTTTCTCGATCTCAATCTCAGACTATTACTCACCACACTCACCGAGCTAAGTGCCATGGCCGCTCCAGCAATCATAGGGCTCAACAAAAACCCATTGATTGGATACAAAATACCTGCTGCAATGGGTATGCCTATAACATTGTAGATAAATGCCCAAAACAGGTTTTGTCTGATTGTTCTCACTGTTCTTGCAGACAAGCGAATAGCTTTTGAAATCTTCAACAAGTCTGATGAGATAATAGTCATTTTGGCTACTTCCATAGCAATATCGCTCCCTTTGCCCATAGCAATACTCACATCGGCTTGTGCAAGGGCACCACTATCATTGATGCCATCGCCCACCATTGCCACAACTTTGCCTTGCTGTTGCAGCTCTTTCACCAAGCGAGCTTTCTCGTCGGGCAACACATTGCCTTTATAGTTGGTAATGCCCAACTCTTCGGCAAGTGCTTTAGCAACCATTTCGTTATCGCCCGTAAAGATGGCAGTATCTATGTGCATCTTCTTCAACTGATTGATAGCCTCTTTTGTTGTTGGTTTCAATTTATCGGTAATGGAGATTACTCCAAACACGCTATCTTTATTAGCAAACACAGTTACAGTATGTGCAGCCTCCAACTCTTTACTAATGGATTGCTCCATTATTTCTGGTATATCGATGTTCTTGGAACGAATGTATTGCGGATTGCCCACAAAATAGTCTTCGCCATTGTAGAAACCATCAATACCCTTACCACTCACTTGCTGCACCACAACACCACTTAGCAACTGGCTACTCTGCTGCATATTGGCAGTAATGGCATCGGCCAGCGGATGTTCGGATTGTGCCTCTATACTATACAAAATATTCTTTTGCAAATCGGTTATACTTTTGCTCCACACAATATTGCTCACAACAGGGCGTCCCTCGGTGAGTGTGCCAGTTTTATCGAGCACTACTATGTCAATTTTTCTACTCAGTTCTAAACTCAACGCATCTTTAATCAAAATACCCTCTTCGGCACCTTTGCCAATTCCCACCATAATAGCTGTGGGAGTTGCCAGCCCTAAAGCACACGGACAAGCAATTACTAATACTGTAACCATTGCCAACAGGGCATGTACCAGACTATCGTCGCCACCCAATATCATCCATAGAGCAAAGCTCAATAGTGCTATACCCATAACAACGGGTACAAATATACCCGCAATCTTGTCCACCAAGTTTTGTACAGGTGCTTTACTACCTTGGGCCTGTTCTACAGTTTTGATGATGTGCGCCAACAATGTATCGCTCCCCACTTTACTAGCTCTGAATCTGAAACTTCCTTTTTGATTGATGGTCCCAGCAAACACCTCTGAATCCAGAGTCTTTTCTACTGCAATGGGCTCTCCACTAATCATACTTTCGTCTATAAACGACGACCCATTTGTTACCACACCATCCACAGCTATTCTATCTCCTGGTTTTACCAAAATAATATCATCTACTTGTACTTCCGAAATAGAAACTTCGGTGGGAACATCGTCCTTAAACACAATTACCGTATCGGGTTGCAGCCCCATCAATTTTTTGATGGCCGATGAGGTATTGCCCTTGGCACGTTCTTCCAACATTTTACCTAGCAAAATAAAGGCAATAATTACACCCGATGCCTCGAAATATACATGCGCCTCTAACCCCCTACTTGTCCAAAACTCCTCAAAAAAAAGATTGAACACACTAAAAATATAAGCAATACCCGTGCTAAGTGCAACCAATGTGTCCATATTGGCCGAAAAGTGCTTTGCTTGCTTCCATGCACCCACAAAGAAACGGCGCCCAAAGATAAACAGTATGGGTGTGGCCAAAGCCCACATTATATAGTCGGCATAAGGCATATTCATAAACACCATGCCAATAAGAATTAAAGGAGTAGCCAATGTTAAAGCACTAAAAGTGTCTCGCTTTAGTTTTTTGTAGCGTTCTTGTTGCAGTTGTTCCAAGTTTTCGCGTGATGACTCCTTCTCTTCTATCAATAGATCAAAACCTACCTCTTTTAGTGCAGACTTCATATCTGATGGGTTAGATAACCCAGGGATATATTCTATCATAGCTTTACCATTGGCAAAGTTTACTGTCACATCCAAAACACCTGGTACAAAAGACAACACATTCTTAGAACTCGATGCACAGGCAGCACAAGTCATATTCATAACAGGGAATGATTGTTTCACCGATTTAATCTTGCCACCTGCCTGGCGCAATTGATTAGCAACCTCTTGAATGACCTCGGCTACATCGTCCTCATCTTCTATGGTAAGTAGCAACTCACTATTGTCTTCATTAAAGCGAGCATCGGCAAGCCCATCAATCGCCTTCAACGATGCAAGCAATTTGGTATGCGAGACTGGTGGTTGCCTCAATTGTAGTATATATATGGTGTCTTTATTCATAATTGTTGTAATTAAGTTTACTACAAAGTTAGTTTAAAAATATAGATACCCAATAGACGCTTTATTTGTAAAAGGTGTTTTTTTATTGTACTTTCGCTTTGTTTAAATATAATAACACTATTACATTACAAATGAATTACAAAAAGACAATTGCAACAGCTCTCATGAGCTTGTTTTTCATTCAAGTTTCTTTCTCTCAAAAGAAACAATTAGACCACACAGTTTACGATGACTGGAAAAGCCTTTCAAACATTTCTGTGAGCGACAATGGACGATTTACAGTTGCCATAATTAATCCTCAAGAGGGCGATAACCAATTGTTTATTCAGGATTTAAAAAAGAAGAAAAACTTCCACTACAATCGTATTTCAAGCTACACCCTGTCTCCCAATGGCAAACACACAGTAGCTCTCCTGAAGGCTTCTTTTGCAGACACACGCCAAGCCAAGATTGACAAAAAGGAAAAAGACGATATGCCAAAAGACTCATTGTTGATTATTGACAATGAAAGTTTTGCTTACTACATTTTGCCCGATGTGCAATCATATAAAACATCGCAAGAGATGGGCAACTATGTAGCTTATGCCACTACTCTCGCACCTGACACTACAATTGCTATAGCCGACACTGTCGGCATTGCAATAGACTCAATTGAGAGCAAGCCAAAAAAGAAGAGCAACGAGAAGAGAAAAGAAGTAATTGTGCTACACAATCTTACTACGCAACTACAAGACACGCTGCAAAATACAAAAGATTACATCTTTAATAAATATGGCAATGCCTTTGCTGCCATTATAGAACCCGAAAAGAAAGATACTACTGAAACCCCCGGAGTACTATTTATTGATTTAAACAACTATGCTATAAAGCGTATCTCTAACGAGAAAGCAGAATACAAATCATTGCGATTTGATGATGCTGGAGATCAACTAGTATATCTTTCCACACAAGACACCTCGAAGATTGAGCAGAAAGTATTTGATGTGCGCTATTTCTCCAACAAGGCCGATACGGCAATCGTACTTGCCGACACAAGCACAGTGGAGCTCCCCTACAATTGGATATTTAATGAAAACAGCAGCCCCTATTTTAGCGAAAACGGAAAGAGAATTATCATTGGTAGTGCACCTAGGCAAGCAACCAAAGACACCACTATTGTGGACTTCGAGGTAGCCTCGTTAGACATTTGGCATTGGAAAGACCCTTTCTTGCAACCGCAACAATTGAAGTATCTAGCAGATGAGTTAAAAAGAACCTACACTGGAGTGATAGAGTTAGACAAAAACAACAAATTCACTTTGCTTGGCAATGAGGATATTCCCTTCGCTAGTATATCTGATGAAAACAACGGACAGTATGCCTTGCTCTACACCGATATTCCCTACCGACTACAAAGCCAATGGGGCCGCAGCAAATACGATGCATGGATACATGACCTGGAAACGGGCAAAACTACTACGGTTGGCACTTCTATTTCAAGTCGCCCCACTCTTTCAGCACAGGGCAACTACGTTAGCTGGTTTGATATAGATAAGGGCCATTGGTTTGTGTACAACAATAAAACAGCAACAACAGAAAACATAACCCAGGATATCCCTGTGAACTTTTGGAATGAGAAAAACGATGTGCCAAGCGAACCCGGACCATACGGATTGGCTGTGTGGGGAAAAGACGATGCATATATGCTCGTGTATGATGCGTATGATATTTGGCAGATTGACCCACAAAATAAAACTAAAGCTACTAATTTGACTCAGCACATAGGCCGCAACGATTCAATTACATTTCGCTACTTCAATACCGACAGAGAGAAACGATTTGTGGAGCCTACCGAAACCCTCCTACTGGAAGCTTTCGACAACAAGACAAAAGAGAATGGGTTCTATACCTACAATCCAAAACAGAAGAAAAGCCCCATTAAACAACAAGTGCTAGATAAATACACCTACCAAACCATCACAAAATCTAAAAATAGCGATGTAGTGGCTTTTCAAAAAAGCAATTTCAACACCTCGCCCAATTTGTATGTAACAAGCAATTGGTGGAAAACCTCTGAAAAACTTACAGACATCAACCCACAAATGAACAACTACAAATGGGGAACACCAGAATTGTACAGCTGGACATCGATTGATGGACAACCCTTACAAGGTATTGTTTACAAACCAGAAGGTTTTGATGAAACAAAGAAGTACCCTTTGATGATTTATTTCTACGAAAAACATTCCGACAATCTCTACAGATATATGTCGCCTGCACCCAGTGCATCTACTATAAACATACCGTTATATAGTAGCAGAGATTATATTGTGTTTACACCCGATATTAATTACACTGTTGGCCAACCAGGACAAGATGCCTACAACGCTATTGTCTCGGGTGCCGAAGCACTAGCCAAGAACAACTGGGTGGACAAAGACAACATGGCCATACAAGGACAAAGCTGGGGAGGCTATCAAGTAGCATACCTAGTTACACAAACAGATATGTTTAAAGCGGCAGGAGCAGGAGCCCCCGTATCAAACATGACCAGTGCTTATGGTGGCATTCGGTGGGAATCGGGCCGTAGCCGTCAGAGCCAATACGAAAGAGGACAATCGCGACTGGGAACTACCCTTAGCGAATCATTGCAAACTTATATAGACAACTCGCCTCTCTTTTTCGTAGAAAATGTAACTACTCCACTACTAATTATGCACAACGACAATGATGGAGCGGTGCCATGGTATCAGGGTATTGAGCTATTTATGGCATTGCGACGAATCGAAAAACCCGTGTGGATGCTACAGTATAACAACGAGGCCCACAACCTAGTAGAACGACGCAACAGAAAAGACCTCTCCATACGTATGCAACAATTCTTCGATCATTACCTAAAAGGAGCACCTGCGCCAGTATGGCTAACAAATGGTTTGCCGGCAACAGATAAAGGAAAAGATTGGGGCTACGATTTAAACCTAGAGAATCAAAACGAGGGACAAAAGTAGCCCTTTCGTTCAAAAATAATCAGACCTATATAATTACAATTAATTTTTTACACACTATGACATTTACCGTAAAACAAATTATGCGATCTACAGCCCTATCGCTCTTAGTTGCTTTTGCATTGGCAAGTTGCACAACGCAAACCTCCACCAAAGAGTGCACAAGCTATCAAGAGGGCAAGCTTCCAGTTGAAGTAACCACCAACTGGGCAGTAGTTCCAGCAGGGCTTCAAGCCTCTATGGGAAGTATCGATGAGCGATACATACAACACGAAGTGCCAGCTGTTACCAGCAACACAACCTGGAGTGGCAGTGCATGGAGAGGAGAAAGAACCTCCGCCCAAATCATTCTCTGGAGCAAAGACAGTGTTCCAAGTGTTGAGTTGAAAATCTCTGATTTTAAAGGAGAAAATGGAGCAACAATTAGTTCTAATAATACTCAAACACGTTTTGTTCGCTACGTCATAACCGACGAATTTGCTGAAGGATGCGGTAACCGCAAACCTGAAGATTATGCACAATCATTGAGTGCCGATGTGCTCGACAATGTTGACTGCATGAACATTGATGCCGAAACGGCTCGTCCGGTTTGGATTACTATAGATGTACCATCAGATGCTACTGCCGGAAACTACACAGCCAACATCGATTTGTTTGCCAACGGCAAAAAGAAACAAACGTTCAGCCTCAATCTCACGGTTGTTGACAAAACATTGCCAAACTACACAGAATGGGCTTTTCATTTAGACTTGTGGCAAAACCCCTATGCAGTTGCTCGCACCGAAGGTGTTCAACCTTGGTCGGATGCACACTGGGCAGCCTTGAAACCAGTCATGCAAATGTTGGCTAGTGCAGGTCAGAAGGTAATAACGGCTACACTGAACAAACGCCCCTGGAACGGGCAAACAGAAGATCCGTTTGACACCATGATTGAGTGGAAGAAGAAAAAAGATGGAACTTGGGAGTACAACTATACTGTGTTTGACAATTGGGTGGAATTTATGATGGGTTTAGGCATTAATAAACAAATCAACTGCTATTCGATGGTGCCTTGGGGCAATATTTTCTACTACTTCGATGAGGAGACCAACGAAGAGATAAAGATTACGGCTGCACCCGGGACTAAAGAGTACGAAGAGTTGTGGAAACCTTTCCTTACAGATTTTACAGAACACCTGAGAGTGAAGGGATGGGAAAACAAAACACTCATTGCTATGGATGAACGTTCGCCAGTAGAAATGAAGGCTATGCTTAGTCTTTTAAAAGAGACTGCACCATCACTAGGTGTAGCTTTGGCCGACAATCACAAAAGCTATAAGCTATATCCCGACCAGTTGGTTGACTTGTGCGTAGCACACGGAGCCACCGTTGAAGCAGAAGACAGAGCCTACCGTGCTGAAAAAGGTTATGTTACCACTTGGTATGTGTGCTGTGCCGACGTATTTCCCAACATTTTCACCTTCTCACCTCCTGCCGAAGGAGCCTTTATTGGATGGTACACCATGGCTGCAGATTTCGATGGCTTCCTACGCTGGGCATACAATAGCTACACAATAGATGGCCTTGTTGACTCTCGTTTCAGAACATGGCCTGCAGGCGACACTTACACTGTTTATCCGGGTGGTCGTAGTTCCATCCGTTTCGAACGATTGATGGAAGGTATTCAAGATGCGGAAAAAATCAGAATTGTGAGAGCAGAACTAGAGCAAGACAACTCTCCTAAGGGAAAAGAAAGCTTAGCTGAGTTCAATCAAATGCTTGAGCTGTTTAATGTACTAGAGAAACCCGACAACTTAGGTGCATTGCTTGCAAAAGGGAAAGAGTTTTTGAATAAACAGTAACTATTGAGTAGTCTCTGCAAAACAATTTTTTGTTTTGAGACTTTTTAATAAGATAAGACTAAGTAGCTAATAGTTATATCCTACATAGTAAGATTCAAACATTAATCATGATGTCCACCAGTGAGTTTTTTGATTAAGCTCATTGGTGGACATTTTTTTAGATCACAAAAGGAGTAACTGTACAGTTTATATTTGTTTGTTGTATTACTGTTTGAAGCATCCCCATCTCTCTCACCAGTTTGCATTCGTTGTGTAGCGTACACAGCAAATAAATAAGGTTATATTTTTCGCTTACGCGAATAAACTTAAGTGGAGCAAAGAAAATTGATCTTTTGCCAACGCCAAACACACGTTACAAAATTGCAACAGCCTATTTCAAATACTGCATGAAACAAAACTTCTGAATTTCCTATCCAGTACTACACCATCTATAGGAAGTGTGAAAAAGCTACTCGCTTTAGTAACCTTAGTGTATTATATAATAATTGTATTGTGGTCTGTCATCTATCATAATGGCACTTATATAGAATTGTATCACTATTTACACCTACAAAAAGGCACCTCAGCATAAAATTTATTGGCAAAAACTATAATGAAAAGATACTATGCAAAAAAAGAACTGCTGAAAAGAAAGTAAAAAGCATCTCTGCAATAAAAAACTACACTTTTTGTTACTGCTCTACTAGCCAGCTATAAAATTTATTAGGTTTATGGAGTATAGAAAACCTCTTAGTAAAAAAATTCTTCATATTTCAGTGAGTTTTCATTTCTTCAAAAAATATATCTTTACTGTCGTTTTTATTTTCAATGGCTTTTAAATAATTTATTTCATGGTTTTTGTTTTTCCACTTACTTATATTAATTTTTACTCATGGATTTTGCTACTCCATAAGGTCATTTAATAAATGTGCTTATGGAAACAGAGTTTTTAATTGTATATTTAAAATAAAGTAGCTGAAAACCACTTTTCCATATATAAATTGTAAAACAAGAGCTGGAAATAATATTTCCAGTCTCAAATTATAATTACATATATTGGAAAATTTAAATCCATCTATGTAATTTATAACTACCTCATGAAAACAACAATAAAAGCATACTTTTTTTAAAAGAACCACCTTCATTGAAACATTTTGATTATTTTTGTTTCAAAAAGTTGGTGTAAAGTTTAGAAAAAGGTCTAAAAAAAATAAAATGGAGTAGTAAAAAGACATACAGTTTGCCCTAAATACAAAATACGATCTCCTATTATTCATCCATTCTTATGAAGTTTTAAAATTATAGGCTCCTTATAGAACTATCGATACTACCTTTTGTTTTGCAATCGTTGCAATATCAAAATTGTTTGCGCCTAAATAAATAAACTTCTCAACCTAAACTAAGAGAAAAATGCCATTTGAATAGCTAGTCTTTATAACAACAAACGATTAATAGGTATGCACAAAAAAATAATTACTCTTATTGCTGCAGATTCCATCTTGCTTGCATGCAATACCAAAGATGCTCTTGTTGACTCTAGATTTAGAACATGGCCTGCAGGCAACACCTATGTTGTTTACCCCAATGGACGCAGCTCAATCCGTTTCGAGCAATTGATGGAATGTATTCAAGATGCAAAAATAATCAGAATTGTGAGAGCAGAACTAGAGCAAGACAACACTCCTAAAGGAAAAGAAAGTTTAGCTGAGTTCAATCAAATGCTTGAGCTGTTTTAATGTACTTGAAAAACCTGATAACCTAAGTGAGATGCTTAAAGGAGGCAAACGATTTTTGAATAATTCTTCACTTTTTAGTAAGTAACGATTACTAAACAGGTGTAAATATTTGCACAATCAACAGTAAGATGTCCATCTGATAGTTTCTAAAAGAACAAGCTGGTGGACATCATTATTTTTAATCACTATATATATATACTAATTGTATAATAATCATTATCTTGCACGAATTAAAAAATACCACTATAGCTGCAAACCTATGGCATAGTCTGAAATATTTCTTTGCAAAGCAATGTTTATCAACTATCTTTTTTATCTTTGAAACAACTGTACATTAGTCGAAATGCATGAAGTACTTTAATTAATTTGAGATTCTATTCGCATTATGATTAACGCCAATTATGAACAAAATGAATTGACAGAACTAAAGAATGGTTCAGTAAAAGCATTTGAAGCAATTTACAACAGATACAGTGGTAAATTGTACAACTTCATTATGACTATTTCAAAAGGAGATAAGTATATGGCTGAAGAAATAGTGCAATCTACTTTCATTAGATTGTGGGAAGTTCATAAGCAAATAGATCCTCAACATCAAATACTGTCGTATCTTTCAACTATTGCTAAGAACCTATTATTCAATAAGTACAAACGACAAACAGTTGAGTATGTATATCAAGAGTATATATTAAACAGACAAAGCAAAGAGGACAATAGCACGGAAAATGAAATCGACTTTAAATGGCTAGAGAAATTTATAAACCAATTAATAGAGCAACTTCCTCCATCTAGAAAGAAAATATTTATTCTAAAGAAAAAAAAAGACCTAAGCACTAAGGAAATTGCTGAGATGATGGACATATCAGTGAGTACTGTCGAAACCCAAATCTCCCTTGCAATGAAATTTATCAGAGCCGAATTTGAAAAGAACTACGACAAGATTTTTTACTTTGCCTTGCTAGTTAATTTAATTTAATGAAAAGAAACCATTAGCGGAACTCTTCAATGAGATTGTAATATAGATAGAGAATACAATACAAATGAAAAAGAATTACTACATAGAGCTACTTGAGAAATATCTGAGAGATGAAGCATCTCTACTAGAGATGGAAGAATTACAAGCATATCTTACTTCTAATAAGAAGATTGATTCTTTTTTTGAAGAGAAATTAGCCAATTCTCACTCCGTAATCGATGAACAAGTCGAGAAACGCATGTTCCAAAACATTTACAAAGAGATTGGTGACAAAAAACCCAAACTAATCTTCCCAATAAACAAGAATAAAATACTACAGTGGGCAGCAATATTCCTACTGCCCATTATTACAGCTCTAGCTGTTATATATATTACCCAAAACAGTAACGTCAACTTTCATCCTGTCACCATAACAGCACAAAAAGGAGAAAAAGCTGAAGTTGTTTTGCCCGATGGCACTAAAGTATGGATAAACTCAGAATCAACCATTACCTACAACAATAGTTATAATCAAAAAGACCGTTTGATTTATCTTGAGGGCGAAGCATTTTTTGAAGTTACCAGCAATAAGAAACTTCCCTTTGTAGTACAAACAAAATCGATGGATGTACAAGCCCTTGGCACTTCGTTCAATGTACGGTCGTATGAAATAGACGCATTCATTTATGCTGTATTGCTTGAAGGACAAGTAAAAGTAGAGGCGTCAAATCAGGTGAAAGTTTTGGATGTAAACCAAAGAGCAGTATTCGACAAGGCAAACAACAAATTGACCATAGATGAAGTAGATGCAGCAAACTTTGTTGAGTGGAGAAAAGGGAACATCTACTTCAACAACCAAACTTTCAGTCAAATTGCTCAAACACTTTCAAGAATATATAACATTGAAATCGTATTTGCTTCAGAAGAACTAAGTCAAATGCGTTTTTCGGGAACGCTTGGGAGCAGCAGTATTAAAAATGCCCTTGACATTCTATCTCTTACATCTCCAATGTATTACGATGTGAAGGACACAACCGTTACACTTTACAAGAGAGATAACATGTTAAATAACTTTAAATAGACAGTTTGTATTAGAGGAAATAATCCACCCCGTTGTATTATTTAAACATAGATATTTATAAACATAAACTCTATGTTTTAATCTTTACCATTAACTAAATATTAATACAACTTTTGTCTATGAAAAAAAATCGGTTACTAGAAGACGATAAGCTCTTTAGCATCGCTAAACTGCTTGTCTTGATTATGACACTAGCTTTTGTCTTACCTTCTTTTTCTCAAATCACTGTCAATGTTCAGAACAAAACCTTGAGAGAAACTCTCAAAGAGATTGAGAAAGTAAGTGACTTTCGCTTTTTTTACAATGAGTCGCTATCTATTTTAGAAAAGAAAAGCACACTCAATGTAAAAAACTCTAATGTTGAAGATGTTATGAAGCAACTCCTTGCCAACAGTGACATTAAATATGAAAAAAACAACAATATCATCGCCCTTGTCCAAGATGATAAATCAGTTACTAACAAAGCAACTTCTCAACAGAAAACTACTATCAAAGGACGAGTAGTGGATGCCGAAGGAGTGCCTGTCATTGGTGCAAACATTATTGAGACAGGCCCCGAAAGCAACGGTACTGTTACTGACTTCGACGGCAACTTTACGCTAAGTGTAACTAAAAATGCAAATATCAAAATATCATACATTGGATATAGCGATATAGTAATGAGCACAACAGGCAAAACTTCTTTTGAAATTGTTATGAAAGAAGACACGCAAACACTTAGCGAACTAGTTGTTACCGCACTAGGCATCAAACGCGAAGAGAAAGCACTCGGATATTCAGTGCAAGCACTTGAAGGAAAAGGATTACAAACAGTGAAAGGTATTGATCTTGGAACCTCTTTGACAGGTAAAATTGCAGGTTTATTAGTAAAAAATAGTACTGAATTTACTGCAGATCCTTCAATTCAGATACGTGGAGAGAACCCCCTATTGGTTATCGACGGAGTACCCTATGCAAACATGACTTTGAGAGATATTCCCTCTGACGATATAGAGAACATAAGTGTACTGAAGGGTGCTACTGCATCAGCTCTTTACGGTTATCGAGGAGCGAGTGGAGCAATCATGATAACTACTCAAAAAGGATTGGCAAAGAAAGGTCTTTCCATTTCTATAAATTCAGGAACTATGTTTGCAGCTGGTCACTTGGCCATTCCAGAAATGCAATCAAGCTTCGGACGAGTTGTCAAAAAGAATGCCAACGGTCTGCTCGAATATGTACGTTCGGGTGATGGTTCTTGGGGATTACCACTCGATGGACGAGAAGTTATTCAATGGGATCCTATTTCAAAATCGATGATGCCAATGCCTTATTTGCCTATTGGTAAAGATAATTTCAAAAACTTTCTTGAACAAGGCTATATTCTGAATAATAATGTCAACTTGGTACAACAAGGAGAATTTGGAAGCTTCCGCACATCTGCCACATGGGTAAACAACAAAGGACAGTATCCCAATTCAACTTATGATAAAATCACATTTAGCTTAGGCGGAGACATGAAGATTGATAAGTTTCTACTCTCTGCCTCCATGGCCTACAATAAGCAAAAATCGCCCAATAAAGGATTTGGTGGTTATAGAGGGTACGATCCAATGTATAACTTATTGGTTTGGTCTGCACCCGACTACGATATTAGAAATTACAAAGACTACTGGTTAGTTGAAAATGAAGTTCAAAATAGCAGCTACACTGCAGGTAACAACAATCCATATTTCGATCGCAAAGAAAGAACCCACAGCATTGACCGTGATATTTTTAATGGATCTGTTTCTGCAGATTACAATTTCACACCATGGTTGAAAGCCACTGTCCGCTCTGGCTTTGATATCTACAGTGATCGACAAGATATTACAATTTCAAAAGGATCTTTTCAAGGAGCAGGAACTGCACAAGTACTCAGAGGTGGAAGCGAAGTGTGGGGTGAATCGCAAAGAGGGTCATTCAACATCGGTCTAGGTAGAGGATACAGTATAAACAACGATGTTTTACTATCGGCCGACAAAACTTTCAAGGACTTTAGATTTGATGGCTTCATTGGTGGAACAATTTATTACACCCAAGACGACGGTATAGAATCTCTAACCAAAGGTGGACTGTCTATTCCAGCATTTTATTCGCTAAAGGCCTCAATCAATCCTGTAGCAGTAAAATCTGTTATTTACAAACAACAAGTAAACAGCTTGTATGGAAGAATTGGAGCATCATGGAAAAGCTTATTATATACAGAGTTTACGCTTAGAAACGACTGGAGCTCTACACTCTCAGAGGAAACCAGGTCTTACTTATATCCGTCTGTATCTGGTAGCTTTGTAGCATCTGAGCTTCTCCCTAAATTTGATTGGTTATCGTTATGGAAACTTAGGGGTTCGTGGACATCATCAAAAACTCCAGCAAGTGTATATGATATCAATTCTGTTTACTCTATTAAAACCAATGCTTGGGGAGACTTAACTGCTGCATCTTATCCCACAACTATTAGAGGTATAGACGTGTTACCCGAATCGGCCTCTACATTTGAAGTTGGAACTGCAATAAACATATTCAAAAATAGAGCATCTTTAGATGTTTCTTACTATGAAAAAAGAATGTTCGATTTCCTCCGAAAAGCAGGTATTAGTCCAGCATCTGGTTACACATCCAACTTTGTAAATACTGAAGAGGAAATTGTCAGAAAAGGGCTTGAAGTAACATTAAGTGGAACTCCCATAAAAACCAACAATTGGCAATGGGATGTATCGTTCAACTGGTCTAAGTATGCAAGATATTACTCTAAACTCGACGAAACTTACTCAGCCGACAAACCTTGGGTAGAGGTTGGCAATAGAGTCGATCATTATGTACTAAATGATTACCTAAAAGACCCACTGGGCAACATTATTCACAATAATGGATTACCCACCTTTTCAAAATACCAATCATTATTTGGATATTCAGATCCAGATTGGCTATGGGGTCTCAGTTCATCTTTAAAATACAAACACTTCGACTTGCATATCTCCATGGATGGCCGTGTAGGTGGTCTTGCCGAAACTGTTACCGAAATGTATATGTGGAGAGCTGGTTCTCATCCAAATTCTGTTGTCCCCGAAAGATTTTTAGATGCAGAAGTTGCTGGATCTAAAAATTATATCGGACAAGGAGTAAAAGTTGTGTCAGGCGATGTTTCATTTGACACCTATGGAAATATTGTAAATGACACACGCACTTATGCTCCAAATGATGTAGCCACAACTTACCAAACATACCAAAATAATTTACATAAAGGTACCGCTTGGGGGGGGTCGCCATCACCATTAGATGCATATTCAACGACATTTTTCAAAATTAGAGAAATATCGCTTACTTACAATCTACCCATCCAAATAACAGAAAAGTTTAATGCTAATGCCGCATCAATATCGGCAGTTGGGCAAAATGTATTTCTATGGGCAAAGCAGTTCAAATATTCAGATCCAGACGGAGGCTATGAAAACTTTAGCGATCCATCAATTCGATATTTAGGTTTTAACCTGAAACTTGTATTTTAAATATTAAAATATAGATTACAGAAATCTTATAAATAAGAACAGATATGAAAAAAATTGAAAGATATATCAAAATAACAAGCATGATGTTGTTGTCCCTTATAATGATAGTTGGATGTAATGATTTCGATGATTTAAACACAAATCCGGATGACACAACAAAAGTAAGCGCATCACTTCTTGCAACAAACGTGATCTTGGAAATCACAAAATTTTCAGGGAAAGACGGAAAAGCATTTATTGCTGATAATGCCCTCTCTAAATATGTGGGCTATGCAAACGAAGGTCAGTTGGATGCTCAATATAATAAAATTGGAGCTAGTAGTTTTGGTAGCATGACTATTCTCCCCGACATCGAGAAAATGATTGAATATGCAAAAGGCAATCCTGCCGAAGATTCTTATCGTGGCATTGGTGCTTTTGTGAGAGCAAACATATTCTATAAAATGACCATGGAAATGGGTGACATTCCCTACAGTGAAACCGGCCAAGGAGCAAGCGGTGTGTATAAAGTTAAGTTTGACAAACAGGAGCAAGTTTTAGAAGATGTTTTAAAAGAATTGCAAGCTGCAGATCAATACTTTGCTAATAGTAAAAAATTTGATGGCGATCCCACACCATATAAAGGCGATCCTGTGAAATGGAGAAAAGCTATAAACTCATTTACACTAAAAGTATTGATGACAATTAGCAAAAAAGAAACTGTTGGCTCAATTAATCTAAAATCTAGATTCGCGGAAATTGTTGCAGCAGGAAATATACTAGATAATACAACTGGATTTTTCGGTTTAAATTATTCATCTCAAAACAAACACCCGCTTTCGGGCACTAATAATATTTTCACAAGCCGCACAATACTTAGTTCATTGCTCATCGACAATTTAAAGATTCTGAATGATCGACGTATGTATTATTTTGCTGAACCAGCAGGTGCACTCATAAGTGAAGGTAAAACTCAATCAGACCCAGACGCCTATGTAGGAGTTGATGTTTCAATAGATTACACTTTAATGAATTCTGGGCACAGCAGCAACAAGTACTCTCTCATAAACAATCGTTATTTGAAAGAAGAGGCAAGCGACCCACAACGAATATTGACATTTGCTGAACAACAATTAATTCTGGCAGAAGCTGTCATCAAAGGATGGATTTCGGGTAATGCAAAAAATCTCTACGAAGAGGGAGTGAAAGCTGCACTAAGAGATATAATGATTGTTAATGCAACCTATGCCCATGGCATGCCAATAACTGATGCATACATTGATGGGTATTTTACTGGAGAAGCAACATTTAAAAGCTCTACAGCAGATCAACTGAAACAAATTTGGATGCAACGATACATCTTGCAGTTTTTTCAAGACTCTCAAAGCAGCTTCTTTGAATATCGTCGCAACAAATTTCCAGAATTTCCAATTAATCCGAGTAGTAGTTTAAACGAAAACGACAAAAATGCAATTCCAATGCGTTGGTTATATCCAGCATCCGAAACAAATTATAATCGCGAAAATTTGATTGAGGCCTTGGAACGTCAATACGATGGCTATGACGAAATAAATAAACTTATGTGGGTTTTAAAATAAACTTATAGACATTAAGTATTCAATTGAATTTACACATCTACTTGTTTTATATTATTGAAGAAAAGACTAATGATAAAATCTTAATATCAGCACCTTAGCCCGTGTTAATCATCTTTAGTCTTTTCTTTTTCGACAGGTAAAACCACTCAGATAATAATTTATTTATGTCCTTATGTATAGAAAAAAACTTATAATTATTGCAACAACAATCATACTACTTGCTTGCAACAGTAAAGAAAACAAAACAAGAAATTCTTTTGAAAAGATAACCACACCTTCAGGCTCGTGGGAACTGGTTTGGAACGATGAATTTGATTATGATGGTTTGCCCGACTCAACAAAATGGAGTTACGACACCAAAGGCAATGCGTATGGTTGGGGTAACAATGAAGCTCAACATTACACAGCTCACAATACCGATAATGCATTTGTTGAAAATGGTATTCTCACCATCACTGCTCGGATAGATAGCATGGGAGACAAAAAATACACATCGGCCCGATTAATAACAAAAGGAAAAGGCGACTGGCTGTATGGTCGTTTCGAAATTAGAGCAAAGCTCCCATCGGGCTTGGGTACTTGGCCTGCCATATGGATGCTACCTACAGATTGGGAATATGGCGGATGGCCAGCAAGTGGCGAAATCGATATAATGGAAAACGTTGGCTACGACCCAGACACCATTGTTGGCACTGCTCATACAGAAAGCTACAACCACACAAAGGGCACTCAAAAATCTGCATCTATTTATGTTCCAACTTCTTATACTCAATTTCATCTGTATGCACTTGAATGGGACAAAAACGAATACCGCCTTTTTGTGGATGACAACCATTATTACACATTCAAAAACGAAAAAACAGGTTTTAAAGAATGGCCTTTTGATAAAAGATTTCACCTATTGCTAAACCTTGCAATTGGAGGAAACTGGGGAGGTAAGGAAGGTGTCGACGATTCAGTTTTTCCACACATGTTTATGATTGATTACGTGAGAGTTTATGAGCAAAAATAAAATCCAGACTATGATAATTAAAAGATTTATCTTTGTATTAAGCGTCGTCAGCATCACGCTATTGTGTGTAGCACAAAACAGCAACATCAAAACCACAAAACACTACATAGAATATCGTGTAGATAGTGTGTTGGCCAATATGACACTTGAAGAGAAAGTAGGTCAAATGGCGCAATATACCCTAGATGTAATTGGTGCGGGAGATGATTTGTTTACTAGCGATGAGCCTTTCTATTTAAATCATGCAATGCTTGATACGATTCTAGGAAAGTACAAAGTTGGTTCAATTCTTAATACAGCAAACAATCGTGCACGCACCACTGAGGTGTGGGAGCAAACCATAAAAGCTATCCAGCAACGTGCTATCAAAGAGACAGGTATTCCCGTTGTTTATGGAATAGATGCTATACACGGAGTTACTTATACTGCTGGCGGTACATTCTTTCCGCAAGAAATAGGAATGGCTGCTACTTTCAATAGAGATTTGGTTACAAAAGGTGCTAAGATTACTGCCTACGAAACCCGTGCAAGTAATATCCCTTGGAATTTCTCTCCCACAATGGACGTGGGTCGCGATGGGCGTTGGTCGCGTATTTGGGAGAGTTTTGGCGAAGACACTTATGTGAATGCCGAAATGGGTACTGCTGTAGTTCGTGGTTATCAAGGTGACAATCACAACGCAGTTGGTGCAAATCATGTTGCAGCCTGTTTAAAACACTATATTGGTTATGGTGCACCTGTTTCTGGAAAAGACCGTACTCCAGCTATCATTAGTGAAAACGATTTGCGCGAAAAGTTCTTCGAGCCTTTCCGTGCTGCTATTGTCGATGGCAATGCTTTGTCGATAATGGTTAACTCGGGAATGATAAATGGAGTTTCTACGCATGCAGATTATCGTTTACTGACTCAGTGGTTGAAGGAAGATTTAGACTATGATGGTGTTGTAGTAACAGATTGGGCCGATGTGCAAAACCTACTGAGTCGCGATCATATTGTGCACAACTACAGAGATGCTGTTCGGGTATCAATCAATTCGGGTATCGATATGGTGATGGAGCCATACAACCTGCAGTTTTCACCAACTTTGGTCGACTTGGTAAAATCGGGAGAGGTATCACAAGAACGTATAGATGATGCTGTTCGTAGGGTACTTAGAATGAAATTCCGCTTAGGCCTGTTCCACAAGCCCTATTGGTCGCGTCACGACTATCCTAACTTTGGAAGTGCACAGCACGAAGCTGTTGCAAAAGCTGCAGCAGATGAATCAATTACTTTATTGAAAAACGAAAACAATATTCTTCCTATCAAACAGGGAGCAAAGATATTAGTTGCAGGCCCTAATGCCAACTCTATGCGCACGCTTAATGGTGGATGGAGCTACTCTTGGCAAGGCGAAAAAACAGAAGAGTTTGCTGCGCAATACAATACTATCTACGAAGCTTTGAGCAACAAGTTTGGTGCCGACAATGTGAAGCTAGAAGAGGGTGTAACTTACAATATGGCTGGACAATATTATGAGGAAAATGATCCTACTATAAATAGGGCAGTAGATGCTGCAACCAATGTAGATTACATTGTACTCGCTATAGGTGAGAACTCTTATTGCGAAACTCCAGGTAATTTAGAGGAGTTATCCTTGTCGGACAATCAAATAGCGTTGGCTTTGGCATTACAGAAGACAGGTAAACCTGTTATTCTTGTGCTCAACGAAGGACGTCCTCGTTTGATTCGTAAAATAGAACCAGGCTCAAAAGCAATAGTTCATACCTATCTTCCAGGTAACTATGGTGGCGATGCATTGGCAGATGTGCTTGCAGGTGATGTGAATCCAAGTGGTAAGCTGCCTTATACTTATCCAAAGTTTGAGCAAAGTCTTATCACTTATGACCATAAGCCAAGCCAAAACTTAGGCCAAAAAATGGAAGGAGCCTACAACTATGGTGCAGAAACATCAGTGCAGTACCCTTTCGGATTTGGATTGAGCTATACTGCTTTTGAATATAACAACTTACAAATAAATAAAAAGGAGTTCGCTCCTAGCGAAGATATTATTGTAAGTGTAGATATCTCAAACATTGGTAAAGTGGCAGGTAAAGAGTCTCTACTGCTTTTCTCAAGCGACCTAGTAGCTTCTCTTACACCCGATGTTCGCAGATTGCGTGCATTCGATAAAGTGGCGCTTGCACCTGGAGAAAGCAAAACTGTAAGCTTCACAATTAATGCCGATAATCTGGCTTTTGTGAATGCCGATGGTAAATGGACAATAGAAGAGGGCGAATTTATGATTCAGGTTGGCGACCAAACAGTTAAGACAACATGTACAGAAACAAAAATATGGGATACTCCCTATAGATGAAATATTTATTTTTCATTCTTTTAATTAAAACGAGGCAACTATCCATTTTAAAGTTGTCTCGTTTTTTATTGTTTAAAATTCAAGATACAATTACGAATTAGAAATTACGATTCGAGAGAGATAGGCTTTCATTCCTCACCTGCTACAGAAGATACACTTCATTCCAAGTTCTTACAGTCGAGGTGCTCGTTAAGTTATCATTCATTGTGAGCTATCAACATTTGACCTCTTAGAGGTAGCGCTGTATAAAACACCCTGCTGATATTTTTTTCTTCCTATCATTAGCACAATAGGAAGAATAGCTTTAAATCTACAAAGTTAAATGCATAACTGTGTTGTTGCATAATTATAAAGATTGTCTATATTTGTATACTAATTATCTATTGTATATTAACACACTGTCTGCAAAATGCTAAAACAGCACAAATAGACCTCAAAGTATTTTCTTAAGTCTATCAAAATATGAAGAAATTAGTTTTAATCTTGGCTGTTATCTTTTTCAACTTGCCATCTACAAAAGCAAATAATGAGGTACCACAGTTTTCAACAGTAGGATTTTTTAAAATGGAAAACTCAGGACGCGATGTCTTCTCCATGAATCCAGCATGGCGCTTCCATAAAGCTCATATCGACAACAATCTACAACAAACAACAGGGTACGACGATTTAGAATGGAATGTTGTGTCGTTACCATATAGTATAGAAATTGTTCCCGTTGTAACAAGTGGGAGCAAAAACTATCAAGGAGATGTTTGGTATCGCAAGCACTTTATACCAAAGAAAGAGATACAAGACAAACAGATTTTTTTGCATTTTGAGGCCAATATGGATACGAGCAAAGTATATATAAATGGTGAATTAGTGAAAGTACATTTTGGTGGCTACTTACCCGTAGTAATAGATTTATCGACTATGCTTAACTCGGAGCAAGACAACGTAGTTGCTGCATGTGAAGACAATAGCGACGACCCAATATATCCCTCCAGGCAAACCCCAAAAAAGACCCCTGCTTCACCTACATGGGTGGCAACTATAGAGATGTTTAGCTAGTAACGTATAAACCCTGTGCACATCACCAACGCTTAGAAATTTATAAAGATAGAGGAAACGTGGAGCGTCAAAAAAAAATCTCCATACCCCACAAGAAGTAGAGAAACAACAAACTGAATTTGGCGAAAACAGATAGTTAAAACTAAAATCAAATTACATCATAATTATAACAACAAAACAACAATGAACAAACAAAATATAACAGGCCTTATACTCTGCTTTGCTCCTCTTTACGCATGCAACACAGCACAAGAAGAACAGCCACAAACACCAAATGTGATCTACATTTTGGCTGACGACCTAGGCTATGGCGACATAGAACCTTATGGACAACAAATAATAAAGACCCCCCACCTTGCAAAAATGGCCAGTGAGGGTATGTTGTTTACACAGCACTATTCAGGTAGCACAGTGAGTGCACCATCGCGCGGATCACTTATGACAGGAATGCACACAGGACACACTCAAATAAGAGGAAACAAAGAGATTGTGCCCGAAGGCCAACAACCCATGGAAGGAGACACCTATACCATTGGCAAAATGATGAAAGGTGAAGGCTACACAACAGGCATTTTCGGAAAATGGGGCTTAGGCTATCCCGAATCGACATCTACACCTAAGAAAATGGGCTTTGACGAATTCTACGGATACAATTGCCAACGCATGGCTCACAGCTACTATCCGGAACATCTGTGGAAAAATGAAGAAAAAATCATCCTAGAAGCCAATCTGAATAGAGGTCGCAACACCTATTCGCAAGAATTGATTCATCAAGAAGCTCTTCAATTTATACGCAACAACAAAGACAAACCTTTCTTTGCTATGCTCACTTACACACTGCCACATGCCGAATTGAACTTGCCACACGATTCCATCTATCACATCTACGAAGATATGTTTGAAGAGACACCATATACCGGAGGATATCATGATAGCGAAAAACCACGGGCTTCGTTTGCAGCTATGGTGTCGTTACTCGACAAATACGTGGGAGAAGTAATGCAAGAACTAAAAGACCTTGGTATTGATGACAATACAATTGTACTATTCACAAGCGACAATGGGCCACACATGGAAGGTGGTGCCGACCCTGAGTTTTTCAATAGCTCAGGCCCACTAAGGGGTGTAAAGAGAGACCTATACGAAGGAGGCATACGTGTGCCTATGATTGTACGCTATCCGAACCATATTAAAGCCGGAACTACAACCAATCACATTAGCGCATTTTGGGATATAATGCCCACGCTGGCAGATATAACCAATATAGAACTGCCCGCTGGTGAGCAAACAGATGGAATCTCTTTCCTTCCCACCTTATTGAACAAGGGCAATCAGAAACAACACAAATTTCTCTATTGGGAGTTTCACGAAGGCGGCGGACGATTGGCATTGCGCCAAGGCGATTGGAAAATGGTTGTGCTAGATGCTACATCAGAAGAAGAGAAAGTAGAACTCTACAATTTGGCCAACGATGTAGCAGAGAGCAACAATTTGGTACACGCAGAGAAAGAAAAGACAATTGAAATGTACAATAAATTGAAATCGATAAGAACTGACTCCGAGGTTTTTCCGTTCTACTCTAAATAATCGTATCAATCAATAGCAAACTTTTTCAGCTTTACTCTATTTCAAAAATACTTGTTTCAATTAAATAAGCCACTCGTTAACATCACACTATCCAAAAATTCTTTATATTTGTACTTTAGTCTCTATCAAAATCACAAAAAACTAAAGATGGCACTAAATATTGTTGCAACTACACCTAGCAATAGAATAAAAAAGACACCCTATTATAAGGCTGTAGGGTCTGTTCTACTGCTTATGTAAAACGCTACAATCTGCCGGCAGCATTTTAAAACTTTATTAATAATATAACCAATCCAAACAAAAAAAATGAAAAAGTTATTTTACTTGATCATGTTAGCTGTTTTGTTTACCGGATGCACCATGGCAACTGGCGAAAACAACAAAACTAACGGCAACTATGAACCATTGACAACGAAGGTGCCTACAAGACCATCGGGACAAAAAGATGTATTAGGTTTAACTACACCTAAAATAGAAACTGTACGTGTAGGATTTATCGGTTTAGGTATGCGTGGGCCTGGTGCAGTAAAACGTTTTACTCACATTCCTGGAGTAGAAATTATAGCACTTTGCGATCTACATCCCGACAGAGTTGAAAAATCTCAAACGATTCTCGAAAATGCTGGTCGCCCGGCAGCAGCTGGTTATAGTGGCGATGAAGAATCGTGGAAAGAATTGTGCCAAAGAGACGATATCGACTTAGTTTATATAGCTACAGACTGGAAACACCATGCCGAAATGATGATCTATGCCATGGAGCAAGGCAAACACGTAGCCTGTGAGGTTCCTGCGGCTATGACACTAGAAGAGATATGGGCGATTATCAACACAGCAGAGAAAACTCAAAAACACTGCATGCAATTAGAAAACTGTGTGTACGATTTCTTTGAGTTGACAACACTCAATATGGCTCAGCAAGGCGTATTTGGCGAGGTGCTATATACTGAAGGGGCTTATATTCACCAACTGGAAGAGTACTGGGACTCTTACGAAAGCGATTGGCGTTTAGAATATAACAAAAACAATAGAGGCGACATATACGCAACTCACGGAATGGGCCCAGCCTGCCAACTACTAGACATACACCGTGGCGACAAAATGAACTATTTAGTGGCTGTTGACAGCAAACCTGTTAGTATTCCAAACTACCTCAAAGAAGTTCGAGGCGAAGAGGTGACAGACTTCAAAAATGGACAACACACAATGACGATGATTAAAACTGAAAAAGGAAAAACAATCCATATCCAACACGATGTTGCATCTCCACGCCCATACAGCCGCATGTATCAACTTACTGGCACAAAAGGCTTTGCAAACAAATATCCAAAAGAAGGGTATGCATTACAAGCATCTCAGATAAATAGTGACGTGGCTGCAAATCACGAAGATTTAAGTGCACACGCTTATGTGCCCGAAGAAGTGAAAAATGCATTGATGGAAAAATACAAACACCCCATTCACCAAGAACTAGAAGAGCAAGCTAAGAAAGTGGGCGGACATGGTGGCATGGACTTCATCATGGACTATCGTTTGGTCTATTGCCTGCAAAACGGACTACCATTAGACATGGATGTTTACGATCTTGCAGAATGGTGCTCATTGGCTCCGCTCACAGCATTGTCTCTCGAAAACCATAGTGCTCCTGTAGTTATTCCAGATTTCACACGTGGTGGATGGAACAAAATTGATGGATTCAGACACGCATTTGCAGAGTAACACCAACAAAATGTGATGCCCCCTTTTACTTCATGTTATTTAGGAAGTAGTAAAAGACTACCAACAATAAAAAAACCTCTGCTCTAATTGCATAGAGCAGAGGTTTTTTTGTCTGTTTTTTTGTCACTTTTAGAGTAGTGTGAGTTAGCAGTAAAATTTTATTTTACACGTAACAACAGCTTGCATCTAACGGAGCAATGGGGGGGGGTGGAAGGGATACCAATATACTACATACAGTGCTACTTGGGGGAGTGCTAGTTGCCATTGTTTTTTCAAGAGTTACTCAATTAAATCAACTTATCCCTCCTCATCTGTCGCATCCGCTTCGCCCGTGTTTTTAGTCCCTATTTCAAGTGTCAACTAGAAACTTTTAATTTTCAACTATTTACTACCGTCCCCTTTGCCTCATTGCTTCAAACGTCAACACAGCTGTAGAAACAGAGACATTCAGCGAATCAATCTTTCCGCGCATTGGTATCTTTATACGTTTTGTTGCATAGTTGAGCCAACTATTGGTTAGTCCTTCGGCCTCTGTACCCATCACAATAGCAGATGGCCCTCCAAAATCAATACCTTGGTACCACTCTGCTGCTTCCAATTCTGCGGCATACGATGCAATTTTGTTCTCATTCAACCAAGCCATCGCTTCATCCGAAGTACACACGGCAGTTTGCACAGAAAAGAGTCCACCAACACTCGAGCGCACTACATTTGGATTATAAATATCTGTTTGCGGATCGCACACTATCACTGCATCCACAGCCGCTGCATCTGCCGTTCGTAGTATAGCTCCTAAATTACCCGGTTTTTCCACCGATTCCAAAATTATCATAAAGGGATTTTCCGACAATTGAATATCTGATAAATAATGCGATTTTGGTCGTGCCACTGCTATCAACCCATCGGATGATGTGCGGTACGAAACTTTTTGAAACACCTGAGGCGTTATCTCAACAATCCTATCATCATCAATCCTATCCAACACATCAGGATAGCGTGTATTCTCAAATAGCTCGTAGCACACATAAACCTCTTCTACAGAATAATCGCCGGCCAAAGCCAGCGATAATTCTCGTGCACCCTCTATCACAAAAAGATTTTGCACTTTTCGTTCACGTGCCTTTGTTAGTTTCACAAGATTTTTCACAGAACTATTCTGTAAACTTGATATAAGCATCTTCTCTGAAGTTTATTTTACTTTATAAGTGCATTTTATTTATTGTACCGATTCTTTTCCCAACAGAAACTCATCAATCTCTTTTTTCAAGCTAGCTTTAGGAATATTGCCTTGCCCCATTTTTGGCTTTTCATCACTATTAGGTATAAAGAGTAACGAGGGTACACTCCTTATGCCATAAGCACGTGCAATATCTGGTTCTTTGTCCACATCCACTTTATAAATATAAATCTCGTCGCCATACTCAGCGGCAAGCGCTTTTAGTGTAGGCGCCAATTGCTTACAAGGGCCACACCATGTAGCATGAAAATCTATAATGGCAGGTTTGTCGCCAACATAGTTAAACTCATTGGGGCTTTTCTTAAAATCATGCACCTTCTTCACAAACTCATCTGTGTTTAGATCAATGGGTTCTGCCGTCTTTTTCTCTTTGGTCTCAGGCGCATTTGCAAATGTAGCTATTGCAGCAACCATTAGCAACGTCATTACTATACTCTTTCTTCTCATTGTTTCTAATATTAAATTAATTGAATTAAAAATTCTGTTTTACATGCCGTACATCATGAGTGAACAACAAACCTTAGATAAAAGTTTAATAAATACGTTTAATTCCGCTATCTTAAAAATCAAAAAGACTACCTGTTCTTATATGAAGCAGAGTTAGGATGCCTTACGCCAAACTCTTTAGCTGCAATTGAGTCGATAGCAACTTTCCATATCTTTACATTCTTCACAGCAGGTGCAGAATATGTGAACTCCCTGTCGGTATATTGGCGCATAATTATGTTTAGCACCCTCTCCTTCTCCTCGAAATTCTCCACAAACACCACTTTTCCATTGCAAACTACACTTTCCGATTGCATTCTGTAGCTACAAGCCACCTCTGGGTGTTGGTGTATCAGTGTAGGTTGGGTACAAAAAGTGATACACACATTCGGGTTTACATCCAATATTCGCAATGCTTTGCCTTCTGGAGCAGAGTGCAAGTAAATTACATCGCCTTCATAACCATAGTTCATAGGCAACACATAGGGAATTCCGTTTTCATCGGCGAAGCCAACAAAACATATTTGCTCTGATTGTAGAATTCTATCTATTCTCTCTTTTTCTTCAATTGAGTATGTTTTCATATTTATTTTCCTTTTTCTATTGTATCAATCTAATCCATTGATAGATGTATCTGAATATAGTGTCTGACAGAAAACTCCTTGTTTTGAGTCTTTAATAAGACTATATAACAAAGCGTTGAAAAAATCCTTAGTAAGTGCTCGTTCCATAGGAGTGTTTTGTGAAATTGATTGTGCAAAGATAATAAAAGAACTATGAAATAATAGAGAGAGAGGAGTGATAGGGGCTCACCAGTAAAATTACGTGTTTTATCTATTTCTTATTACACGCAAAGTACAGTTCGCACCTCGTAGCTCTAGGGGTGTAAGGAATATCAATTTACTACACCACAGCAAGGCTCCTAACGGAGCTAAAGGCTATGATTTTCTATATAAACTCTTTCATTAAAAAAGAGTTGTATCAATTTAATTATACAACATTTAAGTAACTAACGAACTACCCTTTTAAATATATTAGCTGCAAGTGCTCCAGAGGAGCAACTCTGTCTTTAGCAAACCCATACCCATCTCAGCTCAAGCGCCGTAGGTGCGGCCTGTAAATTGTTTGTAGCAAAACTGTTTGATAAAACTTTACAGTAAAATGTAAAGCAAACAGACACACTCTTGCATAACATTCGTGATAGGTTTGATACATACAGATTAACCCCGCATTATTCATCACTCTTCAAGTGTATATATATTATCTTGCATGTAATCAATAGTATATATATTATTTTGCTTTTATGTGGATGCCCACTTTTGGGCTATGTTCGCTTTTATCTTCACGCATCTGCTTTGTTTCAAACTCCTTGAAATAGTGGCCTATATCGGTGGAGTTCGAGGCCTAGCATCTACGTAAAGCTAAAAACGTGAATAATGCGGGTTAAATAATATAAAGTTGGTCAGTCAGTTCTATTTCTTACAGAACTGAATTTATAGACTGTTTTATCCAGCAAAGCAATACGCTATTTCATAGGGTTCACAATAATAATCCTATCAGCTGCCCAAGATTTACAGTCTCTTCCACACACTCCTCACCATGTTTAACAATTACGAGAAGACAGACCACCAATTTCACACCTCGTACCTCATAAATGTACTTCAAAACTTCTTTCTCCCTTCATCCAAGCTGGAGGCTTCGAGTACAATACCCCTCCCATCAAAACACAAAAAAAGGAAACCCCCGCAATGGAAATCTCCTTTTCTATATTTAATCACCTAAAGCAAATGTTACTTCACTTTATCCACTATAGCTTTAAAAGCTTCGGGGTGGTTCATTGCTAAGTCGGCAAGAACCTTACGATTAATATCTATTTCGTTTTTGTGCAATGCACCCATCAAACGAGAATAAGTAGTTCCGTTTAGTCTTGCAGCAGCATTTATACGCTGAATCCAAAGAGCACGGAAAGTACGTTTTTTGTTCTTACGGTCGCGATACGCGTAGGTCAAACCCTTTTCCCACGTATTTTTGGCTACTGTCCACACATTCTTACGTGCACCAAAGTAACCCTTAGTTAATTTCAGAACTTTTTTTCTGCGGTTGCGCGAAGCAACATGATTGACTGATCTTGGCATAATGTTTGTTTGTTTTGAATGTTAGCGTTCCTGTCTAGCAAGACTCTTTAGAGCATACATCCTGTTATTAAATCATTTAAAAAGAAATCGCTCGTTGTGTTTATTTTAAACCCAACATATGCTTCACATTATTAGTATCTGATTTATGAACAAGGCCAGTTTTCGTTAAATTTCTCTTACGTTTCTTGGTCTTTTTGGTCAGAATGTGACTTTTAAAAGCGTGCTTTCTTTTGATTTTTCCTGTTCCGGTAAGTTTAAACCTCTTTTTAGCACCGGAATTAGTCTTAATTTTTGGCATTTTCTTTACTTCCTTTATTATGTAAATTTTATCTCTCTATCTGTCAGTTATAGTTTGTGTTATTTCTGCTTTGCACCTATTTTGCTACATCTCCACATATTGGTTGTTGCACCTTGCTACAAGAGCATTCCGAACATCACACACATATCACTTCCATAGAAAAGCGTGCAAAGATAACAATTAATATTCAATTACTTATTATCCTTTTCCATTTTTCATTGAAAAAAGCGGTATAAAAATCCCACCTACTACTCAGCTGCTATGTTTGTTTCGTTTTCTGCAGAGGGGTTGCTATCAATCTCTGCTGCTGGTTTATCATCAACAGGGGCCGATGTTTTTTTGTTAATCGTAGGTGATGGTTTTTTCTGGTTCTCTTTCTTTGTCGCCGTTGGAGCTTTTTTGGGCGACAGCATTATTATCATGCGTTTCCCCTCCAGTTGTGGCAACTGTTCCACCTTAGCGTAGTCTGCCAAATCGCTTGCAAAACGCAACAACAATACCTCTCCTTGATCTTTGAAGATAATTGAGCGACCTTTAAAAAATACGTAAGCTTTCACTTTCGAACCGTCTTCCAAAAAACCCTTTGCATGTTTCAACTTAAAGTTATAATCGTGATCATCAGTCTGCGGCCCAAATCTTATTTCTTTCACAACAACTTTCACAGTTTTAGCTTTTTGCTCTTTCTGTTTTTTCTTTTGTTGGTAAAGAAATTTTTGGTAATCAGTAATACGGCATACAGGAGGCTTAGCAGTGGGAGAAATCTCCACCAAATCTAGGCCTAACTCTTCGGCCATTTGCAATGCCTGTCTTGTAGGGTATATGCCCTGCTCCACATCATCGCCTACTATTCTCACTTCTGGCACTCGGATGCGATCGTTGATCCGATGTAAATCTCTTGAATCTCTTGGGTTGTATCTCATTAATTGAAAATTATCTCTTCAAAGCCTTTTCTTGTAAAACTTTATCAGAGAACGGTAAAATTTATATTTTTGTAAGTTTATTAAATGAATCACCGAGGTTTTCTCGGCAACTTTGCTTCGTACGTTTAAAGGTACAAAAATAACAGATTTTTTTAATATTTGAGCATCTGTTCTATCTCTTTTTTCAAATCTAAGGCAAACGCCTCCACTTTCATACTTCCTTTGTCGCCATCGCCTTGTTTTCTAACAGAAACCTCGTTGTTTTCTGCTTCCTTCTCACCTACTATCAGCAAGTAAGGTATGCGTTTCAACTCGTTGTCACGAATCTTGCGACCCATCTTCTCGTTTCTGTCATCTACTTCGCCTCTGATATCATTTAGCTTCAATGCTTTCATAACAGAGTGAGCATACTCATTGTACTTCTCGCTCACTGGCAACACCACCACCTGGTCGGGTGCTAGCCACAACGGAAATTTACCCGCAGTATGCTCTATCAACACAGCTATAAAACGCTCCATCGATCCAAATGGCGCACGATGTATCATCACAGGCCTATGCTTCTGGTTGTCAGCACCAGTATATTCCAACTCAAAACGCTCTGGTAAATTGTAATCTACCTGAATGGTGCCTAGTTGCCAGCGACGCCCTAGCGCATCCTTCACCATAAAATCGAGCTTGGGCCCATAAAAAGCAGCCTCACCATATTCTATTCGAGTTTTCAGTCCTTTCTCTTCACACGCCTCTATAATAGCGGCTTCGGCTTTGTCCCAATTCTCGTCGCTACCAATATATTTGGTTTTGTCATTTCGGTCGCGCAGAGATATCTGTGCTTCAAAGTTTTCAAAGTCCAATGCTTTAAAGATGATGAAAATAATATCTACTACTTTCAGAAACTCATCCTTCACCTGTTCTGGCGTACAGAATATATGCGCATCGTCTTGCGTAAACCCCCTCACACGTGTTAAACCATGTAGCTCGCCACTTTGTTCATATCTATATACTGTTCCAAACTCAGCCAATCGGTAGGGCAAGTCTTTATAAGAGCGAGGTATCACTTTATATATCTCGCAGTGGTGCGGACAGTTCATTGGTTTCAACAAAAACTCCTCGCCTTCATCTGGAGTATGAATGGGCTGAAAAGAGTCTTTCCCATATTTTGCATAATGCCCCGAGGTCACATATAGCTCTTTGCTACCAATATGCGGCGTCATCACCTGTTCATAATCAAACTCGAGTTGAATTTTTTTCAAGAAATCTTCCAAACGAAGACGCAACTGAGTGCCCCTTGGCAACCACAATGGCAAACCAGCACCCACTTTTTGTGAAAAAGCAAATAGCTGCAATTCCTTGCCAATTTTTCTATGATCGCGCTTCTTGGCCTCTTCCAACATCACCAGATAATCATCTAGCTGTTTCTTTTTCGGAAAAGTTATACCATACAAGCGTGTCAACTGTTTGCGTTTCTCATCGCCGCGCCAGTATGCCCCGGCTGCCGTCAAGACCTTCACGGCCTTTATATAAGAAGTATTTGGTAAGTGAGGGCCACGACATAAATCAGTAAAATCGCCTTGCGTATAAGTAGTTATTGTTCCATCTTCCAGCTCATCAATCAACTCTACCTTGTAAGTCTCATTTTTATTGCCAAAAAACTTCAATGCATCCTCTTTCGAAATATCCTTGCGCTTTATCTCTTCTTTGCGTGCAATTATCTCTTGCATTTTCTTCTCAATGGTCGGAAAGTCAGACTCACGAATAGCTACCCCCTCACCAGGATCTACATCATAATAAAAACCATTCTCTATGGCAGGCCCAATACCAAACTTTATGCCAGGATACAACTCTTGCAAAGCCTCGGCCATTAAGTGGGCCGACGAGTGCCAGTAGGCATGCTTTGCCTCATCATCCTCCCATTTCAATAAATTTATTGTAGCATCAGCTTCTATCGGACGCATCAAATCCCATGTGTCTCCATCAACAGTTGCAGCAAGCACCTCTTTGGCCAACCTACTGCTTATACCTTGCGCTATTTCCAAAGCGGTAATTCCCTTTTCAAACTCCTTTACAGAGCCATCGGGAAATGTAATTTTTATCATAAAACTTATAACTAATATACTAAGATTAATTTTAAAATGCAAATGTAGTGATTTTGTGGCTTATAGTACAATTAAATTGGGGGAAATTATTAAAAATAGGAACTTGAGACAAGAGACAAGGTACTAGAAGGGGAGTTGACGGTTCAAATGACTATGCTGTGCTCATTTTAGATTACACGGTGAAAATTGATAATAAAAAAAAACGCCTTAATGGCCAATGGCCATAAATATTGCGAAATGGTCAGACCCCTATGAAAAAATAAATCCAATTCCATGGGGCAATCCGTAAATCGGCGCAAGCGGTTCTTTTGCGGTGCCAACTACAGCCTGTTTCTTCTGTTCGATCCTGTCGGGGTCGTATGTTTATAGCACATATGGTAGTACTACAAGCATGTGACCCCATTGGGGTCATACCCTAGCATTTGCATTTCTTTGCGTTCTTTGCGGTTACCGCATTTGCATTTATCCGTAGTTGCCCCATCAAATTGGAGTTTTTATTTCACAAGTGCCCATCAGTCCCGTCCCTCAAGTGTCAGTTCTCAGCCCTTAATTCTTAATTCTTAACTCTTAATTTCTATTTAATTTCCTACCTTTGTCCCCCTATGCAACATAACTTATTCTCATCCGATCAATATACTTTCTTCTGCCTCAGTAGCGGCAGCTGCGGCAATTGCTATTTCTTTGGCAATGGCGACTACGGCATCCTCATTGATGTAGGCATTGGCGTACGCACCATTCGCAAACGCCTGCAAGAGCACGGTTACGATTTCGAACACATCCGCGCAATACTCATCACCCACGATCACATGGATCATATCAAATCGGTAAGCACATTTGCTCACCGTCATCACATACCCATCTATGCTACCAACGAAGTGCACCATGCCATCAGCACCCACCGATTGATGAGGCACCCCATTGGAGCCTCAAAACGCGTCATTCATAAAGGCATACCGTTTCAGATAGAAGATTTCCGTTTCACAGCCTTTGATGTACCTCACGATAGCCAAGACAACTCGGGCTACTACATCGAATTTGGTACCCACAAAATGACCCTCGCCACCGATATTGGCGAGCTAACCAACGAAATGATCCCCTATCTCACCAAGGCCCACCACCTTATCATCGAAAGTAATTACGACGAAGAGATGCTCCGCACCGGCAACTACCCCTATCACCTCAAACAACGCATCACCTCGGGACTCGGACATATTAGCAACCAGCAAACAGCCGATTTCCTTGCAGCCAACTACTGCAGCCACCTCCGCAATATCTGGTTGTGCCACCTCAGCAGCGACAACAATACGCCCCAACTGGCCTATCAAACTGTAGAAAAACAACTGGTAGCCAAAGGAATAAAAATAGGAAAACAATTACAATTGCATGTTTTGGAGAGAAATAAATTATCACCAAAGACGAAGTTTTAGAGAGGTAAGAATCAAATTTCTTAATTCTTAATTCAATTACAGTTCGCACCTACGGAGCT